>NZ_JABMCZ010000001.1:0-303391 GCF_013186535.1 Nocardia terpenica | reverse complement strand
GAGACCCTCAGCGATCCCCGCCTGGTGGACAACCGCCTGGCCTTCGAACTGGCCGCCCTGCGCGCCACCGAACTCGGCATCGACGTGGAACGGGCCCTGATCCGCCTCTACACCCGCATAGCCGACCGCGACGAGCCGTCCCACGACCCCGACGGCCAACTCGTCCCGGCCCACTGAACCTAGAACTGCGGCAACTGATCCCCCCGCACCACTTCGATATCCAGATCGATCTTCACCGTCGTCCCCACCGCGGCCACCCCCGCGCGCACCATCGCGTTGTAATCGATGGCGAAATCACTACGGCGCAGCAGGGTTTCGGCGTGGAAGGCGGCCCGCACCCCGCCCCACGGATCGGGCCCGACGCCGCCGTAGGTGACATCCAGCTCGATCGGGCGGACCTGCCCGTGCAGGGTGAGTTCGCCCGCCATCACCCAGGTGTCGGCGCCGGTGCGGCGAAATCCGTTGCCGGTGAAGGTGATCACCGGATACCGCTCGACATCGAGGAAGTCGGCCGAGCGCAGATGGTCGTCGCGCATCCCGATCCCGGTGTCGATGCTGGCCGCCTTGATCTCCGCGACGCCCGTCGACCGCTCGAAACCGTCGGCGACGACGAGCCGCCCGCCCACCTCGAATCGCGCCTTCACGCTGGCGATTCCGAGGTGGCGCGCGGTCGCCACCACCGTGGAGTGAATCGGGTCGATGGTCCACGGCCCCGCGGGCGGCAGGTCGATCACGCCCGCCTCGGGGGCCAGCGTGACCTCGCCCAGCCGCCCCGACCCGTCGGCCGCGATCCGCACCACCTGCGCCATCGGCCGGAAACCGGGCGCGGTCACCACCGCGGTGTGCGTGCCCGGCGGCAGCGGCCCGGTATCGGCCGCGCCCGTCGCATCGGCGCCCGCCCGGGCCAGCTGCCGCCCGCTCAGGTCGGTCACCGTCAGCACGGCCTCCGGTACCGGCCAGCCCTCCGCGGTGTGAATACGTGCCGTCAAACCACTCATTGGACTACCTGTTTCGCTAGCGCCGCGCCGATCACGACGAGGCCGACTCCTCGTACCCGAGCCGCACGTCGTGCTCGACCTCCCCGCCCGACACGGTGACCCGGCTGCTCACCGGCGGATACCCGCGCGCCACCACGGTGTAGTCCCCCGCGGGCAGATCGCTCACGACGTAGTGTCCCTGCTCGTCGGTGCGGGCGGAGGCGACCAGTTCACCGTCGGCGTCCAGCACCGACACCTGCGCGTCCGGCACGATGCGGCCGTCGGCCCAGGCCGATCCGGCCAGCACCGCCATCGCCGCCAGCTCGATGTCGTAGTGCAGCAGCCCGCTGTCGGGCACGACCAATGTCGTTGCGCTGGGCCGCATGTGGTCGGCCACCGCGACCAGCGTGTAGGTGCCCGACACCACGCCGTGGCACACGTAGCTGCCGTCGGCGGCGGTGACCGCGGCACCGACCACCTCGCCGCGCGGATCGGTGAGCGTGACGGTGGCACCGGCCAGCGGGTCGCCGTGCGCGGCCGACCGCACCACGCCCGACAGCTCGCCCGAGCCCAGCAGGGTCAGGTCCAGCGTCTGTGGCCGGTCGCCGACCAGCACGTTCACCGCCGCCGGCTGATGCCCGCTCGCCGACACGATCAGCACGAAGCTGCCCGACCCCGGCGTGCCGATGCGATAGCTGCCGTCGGTGCCGCCGGTCGCCCGCGAAACCTGGTGTCCGCGCTGGTCGATCAGCGTGAGCGCGGCGCCCGGCACGGCATGGCCGTCCTCGCGGTGAATGCGCCCGCCGACGGTGTGGTACCCGTCGTCGGGCGCGGCGAACCCGGCCGCGGAGTCGACCACCGCCAGCTGCGAGACCGCCATGGCCCGCGCGGGTTCCGCGCTGCCGTTGAGTTCGGATACCGCGTGCCGTCCCACGCCCGCGAGCACCGGTTCCGGCTCGGTGAGCGCCTGCGCGGCGCCCTCCCACATCTGCTCCTCGGTCCACTTCTCCTCGGGCGTCGGTTCCGCGGCGGCCTCGGCCGGTGGTTGCGAACCGTCCTGCAGCGGAATCTCCTTCATGAACAGCAGCACGAGGCAGGCCAGCACCGCCACGCCCGCCGCGGCGTAGAACACGCCGTGCAGCGAGTTGGTGAAGCCGACCAGGATGGGCTCGCGCACCTGCGTCGGCAGCGCCGCGATGCCGCTGGTGTTGGACTGCAGCTGGCTCAGCTTGCCGGCGTCGAAGCCCGGCGGCAGCTGACCGCCGAAGGCGTCGACGATCCGATGCGGCAGCAGGTTGAACAGGATCGTCAGGAAGACCGCGACACCCAGCGTGCCGCCCATCTGCCGGAAGAAGGTGGCCGACGCGGTGGACACGCCCATATCCGAACGGGGACCGGCGTTCTGGGCCGCGATGATCAGCGTCTGCATGCAGCCACCGAGACCGAAGCCGATCACGCCGCTGTACACCAGCGGCTGCCACAGCGGGCTGTCGAAATGCACCTGCGCGTACAGCGCCGAGCCGGCGGCGATCACGGCCGTGCCGACCACCGGCAGGAATTTGTAGCGGCCGGTGAACCGGGTGATCTGCCCGGCGAGCTGCGAGCCGATCATGATGCCCGCCACCAGCGGCAGCATCAGCAGACCCGACTTGGTGGGCGAGAACCCGCGCACCACTTGCAGATACAGCGGAACCATCGACAGCGCGCCGAACATCGCGATACCGACGATGAAGCCGCCCAGAATGGTGATCGAGAACGTCGAGCTCTTGAACAGCCGCAGCGGAATCAGCGCGGCGTCTTTCATCAGATATTCCACGGCGACGAACAGCAGCAGCCCGACCGCGCCGACGGCGTAGCAGATGATGGCCCTGTTCGAGCCCCAGCCCCAGCTGCGGCCCTGTTCGGCGACGATCAGCAGCGGCACCACGCACAGCGTGAGCGCCAGCGCCCCATACCAGTCCACGCGATGGTTCTGGCGCTGGTGCGGCACATTGAGCACCTTGGCGACCACGGCCAGCGCGACCACGCCGATCGGCACGTTCACCAGGAACACCCAGCGCCAGCCCTCGATGCCGCCCAGGTGGTCGTAGCCGGACAACCAGCCGCCCAGCACCGGCCCGAGCACCGTGGAGGTGCCGAACACCATCATGAAGTAGCCCTGGTAGCGGACCCGCTCCCGCGCCGGCACGATATCGCCGATGATGGTGAACGCCAACGACATCAGGCCGCCGGCGCCCAGGCCCTGGAAGGCGCGGAACCCGGCCAGCTCGTACATCGAGGTGGCCGCGGTGCACGCGGCCGAACCGACGACGAAGAGGGCGATCGCGGTGAGATAGAACGGTTTCCGCCCGTAGATGTCGGCGAGCTTGCCGTACAGCGGCGTGCTGATGGTGGCGGTGATCAGGTACGCGGTGGTCGCCCATGCCTGCTGGTCGAAGCCGTGCAAGCTGTTGGCGATCCGCACGATCGCGACGGTCACGATGTTCTGGTCCAGGGCGGCCAGGAACATCCCCAGCAGCAGGCCGGACAGGATGGTCAGAATCTGCCGATGCGACAGTGGCGCACCCGCACCTGCCTCCCGTTCCGGCTGTGCCACCGGTGCCTCGGTGATCGATTTCGTCATGGTATGGGCCTAACTCGGTTCGACTTGTCGGGGTGGGGTGGACTCGATGCTGCTGTTGAGGCGATCGAGCAGGGCGATCAGCGTGGAACGGTCGGTGTCCGGCCAGTCGGCCAGCATCTCGGCCATCCAGAGATTGCGCAGGCGCCGGTTCTCCTCGAAGACCCGTTCGCCCTCGGCGGTCGCGGCGAGCACGCAGGCGCGGCCGTCGATCGGATCGGCCCGGCGTTCGACCAGGCCGTGCTCCACCAGGGTGCGCGACTGCCTGCTGATGGTGGAGATTTCGGCATGCAACTGTTCGGCTAGCTTGCCGGTGCGCTGCGGCCCGTCGTGTACCAGGCAGAACAGCACGGCGTAGGCCAGCTTCTCCAGACCATCCGGTCCGTGCTTGGCCAGTTGCGTCTTGGCCCGGTTGATCGCACGCATGAATCGGATCAGCTGTGCACCGAGCCGGTCGGCATCGTCGAGCGCGCCGGTGGACACGGTTCGGTCGATGCCCGCAACGGTCATTCCGATCACCTTTTCCCCGTACCCGAAGACTTGTTTAGCAACTACAACTAGTTGCCTATGCCAACTATACAGACGGCCCGCAACATTCCCGAATTCCGGGCCTCGACCCGGCAACCGCTCAGAACAAGGTCATCGGCGTCGTCGGCGCCGGCTCCGGTAGCGGCTCGAGCTCCGGTAGCTCGGCCCGCACCTCGGCGTGGAAGCGACGGGCCAGCACCAGTGATTCGGCGTTGTCGGGCGTATGGATGAACATGGTCGGCGAGCGGCCCTCGCGCAACCAATTTACGACGGTCGCGAGCCACGGTTTCCATCCCGCGACGGTGGCGTCGAGGTTGTCGCGGCCGTGGTAGCGGACGATCGGGTAGTCGGTGAGCGCGCGGGTGCGCCGCGGCACGCGCGGCTTCTTGCCCCACGCCTCGCGCTCACCCGGACTGGTCGGCCGGGCCGCGAAAAGCACTGTGGTATCGAAGGGAATCCACTCCGCGCCGACCCGCGACAGCACGTGCTCGAGCTGCCCCGCGGCGCGCGGGTCGTCGAAGAAGGCCGGGTGCCGCACCTCCACCGCGTGCCGGTACTCGGGCGGCAATTCGCGCAGGAATCGCGCCAGCGCACCGAGATCGGTGGGCCCGAACGACGCGGGCAGCTGCACCCACAGCGCGTGCAGCCGCGACTCCAGCGGCTCCACCGCCGCCAGGAACTCCCGCAGTTCGGCCTCGGCGCCGCGCATCCGGCGTTCGTGGGTAATGGTTTTCGGCAGCTTGACCACGAAGCGGAAGCCGGGCGGGGTCTGCCGCGCCCAGGACTGCACCGTGGCGCGGGCGGGGGTGGCGTAGAAGGTGGTGTTGCCCTCGACCGCGGTGCACCAGTCGGCGTAACCGCGTAGTCGCTCGCGGGGATTCGGCTGCCGCTCCTGCCAGGCCGCGTGCGTCCACTGCGCACATCCCACGGACAACTGCATCCTCCGACGCTAACGCACGCCTACGACAGGAAAAACGCCCAGGCACCGCCACTGGCTCGGCTCAGGCGGCGCCCTTGCGGAAGAACAGGATTCGGTCACCGTATTCGGCCAGCGGGCGCGACTGCCCGGCCTGCCGGATGCCGCTCGACGGCAGGTGGGTGAGCTTGGCGAACATCGCGGTATTGCCGAATGCCGCGCGCACCTGGGTTTCCGACGCATAGTCCGCGCCGTAGTCGGCCAAGGTCGCGAAGTCCAGGGGCGCCAGCGGATGGGCGAGGGCGGGCTGCCCGGCGGGGCGGCCGAGCGCGGCGTACTGGGTAGCCGCGCCGTCGACGTACCAGCACAGCTCGTAGGCCAGGTTCTCGGTGGTGTTGACCGCGAGCACTGGCCACTGCTGCGCCAGCCGCAGCGCCAGCGGATGGCTGCCGGTGGGGGTCAGCTCCCAGTTCAGGCTCATCACCGAGATCCATTTGCCGCCGGAGCGTTCGATCAGGACGACGTCGTCGCCGAGCTGCGCGGAGGTGTTCAGTTGCGGCTCGGGGATTTCCCACAGCGGCTGATGCATGCCGCGGAAGAAGCCGCTGCCGACCGCCCGCACCCCGTCGGCGGCATACGCGGCGATCACGGCGTCGCGAACCTGCTCGAGGGCGTCGGGGGCGGTGCAGCGCACGCTCAGCGTCCCGAACGAGGCGGTGATGTCGACCGGTTTGGACGGCAGGTCCGGAAGCGCCCCGGCGGCCAGCGGTTTCAGCCCGACCAGGCCCAGCTTCCAGTTGATCTCCTCGATCGTGCTGAGGTCGCCCTCGGTCTGGTACAGGATCTGGTGCTGGGTCAGCCGCCCGGCGCGCTCGAGCGTCTTGCAGTCCAGCTTCGCCAGCGCCGCATGGGTTTTCGCGGTGAAGTCCAGATCCTCGGCGCGGGTCTCGCGCAGCCGGGTCGTCATCTCCGGCGAGGTCCACGCCGCGTAGCGCTCGCGGTACATGGCCAGCGCCTGCTTGCGCGGGCGGCCGATCATCAGCGTGCGCAGCAGCATGTTCAGGCTCGCCAGGTAGCGCGTCGACTGTTCCGGATCGCCCGCGAACAGCCCCGCCCGGATGCGCACCGCCTCCGAACTCGCGGCCACCGCGGAACTCGGATCCAACCGGCACAGCCACACGCCGCACTTGGACAGCCCGTCGGCGCACACCCCGGCCGCCAGCGGATAGCGCTGCGCGACATGGTGGTACGCGTCGCACGCCTGCCGGATCGTCGCGGTGGCCAGCTCCCGGTGCCCGATGGTGCGCGCAGCCTGCTCGAACAGCCGCAGCGCCTCCTGCACCTGCCCGGCGAACTGCGCGCTCACGTGTCCGGCGGTGAGCCAGCGCAGCCGGATCAGCACCGCCTCCTGGGCCGGTTCCAGCGCGGCCGGCGCCCGGTCGCGCCCCGAACCGTCCTGCTTGGTGGCCAGAAACCCCTCGGCCAGTTCGTACAGCGAGGCGGCCAGGCGCAGCTCGGCCTCGGCGGTCCGCTCCTGCGCGGCGACGCGTCGATCCTCGGCGACCCGTCGCTCGATGGCACTCAGCTCCATCGCATTCCCAACTCCCGCATCACCTTCGGCCTACGGTCGTCGAGCGGCCGCATCACGCGTGCCGAGTCTGCCACAGAACACCGTCTTGCAGCACGTCGATGCGCAGGACAACCGTGGACATCACGGTGGGATGCCGGTGCGGGATCGGTCGGGAAAATCCCGGTCCGTCGGTCTGAAACGGGTGCGAGACTGAATTGCGAAGGGGGATGGAGGTGGTCGCGATGGCGCGCGCGGTGGCGCCCGTGGTCCGCACCCGGGGCGCGGCCCCGGCCACGGGTGGCGACTCCTATCAGGAGCGGTTGGCCAAGTACTTCCCGATCGAGACGAGCGGCCCGTATCTGGCCGCCTCGGCGGCGGTCACGGGGCTCACCGGGGCACACACGATCGAACGCACGGTGTGGCTGCTGGTGATCTTCGCCGTCCTCGGCCTGGGCACGATCCCACTGCTCATGAAGCAGTATCCGGCGGCGAGCTATCGGCACCGCTGGCTGCCGATCGGCTTCGGCGTCGGCGCCTACTGCATCTGGGCGTATTCGCTGGGCGCGCTGCCGGAGGAACTGCACATCTACAGCCCGATCGCGGCCGTGGTGCTCCCGATTCTCTACGCCTTCGGCGCCAACTTCAGCCCGAGCACACCCGAAGGGCATTGACGGGCATGCGCCCCGGGCCGCTGTCCCCCGCTATCCCGAGGGCTGACGATCCTCCTCCTCGGGTTGCTGCCGGGGGCGGCAGCTGTCCGGGACGATATGCCCGGCGTCCACCAGCGCCGCGAAGGCTGCTCGCTTGTTGCGGCAACTCTCGGTGGAGCACCCCGAGTGCACCTGCATCACCCGGTGCGCCCGATCGAGCGATAACGGCCGCTCCGGTGCGGTATGCGCGATCACCGCAATCACCTCGGCGATCGTGTTGTCCATGTCGACCCCTCCTGCGCGGTCACACAGAAACTGATGTAGCTCAACGGTAGCCGAACATCCTCCCCTCACCGCAGGACAAGCGCAGGACATCCACGTGCCGGTCCCGGCCAAAAGCATGCCGGGATGACGAGGGTCAGCAGGCCGGGATGACGAGGGTCAGCAGGCCGGGATGACGAGGGTCGGCATGCCGGGATGACGAGGGGCAGCCGCCGTCATCCCGGCACGCAGGCTCCAGTCATCCCGGCATGCTTTTGGCCGGGATCCCTTAATCGTCGATGGCGTCCGGGAAGGCGTCTTGGCGGTGGCCGCCGCGGAGGGTGCCGGAGAGGTAGGCGGCCTTGCAGGCGCGGCGGGCGATCTTGCCGCTGGAGGTGCGCGGGATGGAGCCCGCGGGCACCAGCAGCAGGTCCCGCACGGTGACGCCGTGCCGCTTGGCGATGGCGGCGCGCACCGTCTCCGCGATCGGGTCGGGGTCGAGTTTCGCTGCGCCGGTGTTCCTTTCGGCGACCAGCACCAGCTGCTCGGAACCGGAGTCGCGGCCGCCCTCGAGCGCCTGCGGGGGCAACTCGTCGGCGGCCACCGAGAACGCCGCCACGAATCCGGGCCGCAGCGCGGTGGACGCCTCCTGCGCCGACATCTCCAGGTCCTGCGGATAGTGATTGCGCCCGTCCACGATCACCAGATCCTTGACCCGGCCGGTGATGTAGAGCTCGCCGTCGTAGTACGCGCCGTAGTCACCGGTCCGCATCCACAGCGCATCCTCGGCGGCGCCCTCGGCATGGCTGCCCGGCTGCCGCGCGGTGAGCAGGTTGTGGAAGGTGGCCACGGTCTCCTCCGCCCGCCCCCAGTACCCGATGCCGATGTTCTCCCCGTGCAACCAGATCTCGCCGACCTGGCCGTCGGGCCGCTCGGCCCCGGTCTGCGGGTCCACGATCACCGCCCACTGCGAGCGCGAGACGTAACCGCACGACACCTGCGCGACGGCATCGTCGCCGTCCTGATCGACCTCGACCATGCGGCCCGCGTTGAGCTGCCCGCGATCGACGTAGACCACCTTGGCCTGGTCCTCGCGCCGGGTGGCCGAGACGAACAGCGTCGCCTCCGCCATGCCGTAGCACGGCTTGATCGCCGTCTTCGGCAACCCGTACGGCGCGAAGGCATCGTTGAACTTCTGCATCGAGGACACCGACACCGGCTCGCTGCCGTTGATCAGGCCGATGATATTCGACAGGTCCAGCGACTCCCCCGCCTTCGGCAGCCCGCGCGCGGCGGCGTGCTCGAACGCGAAATTCGGTGCGGCGGCGTAGGTTCCGGCGCCGTCGGAGGCCGCGGCCAGTTCCTTGATCCAGCGGTACGGGCGGCGCACGAACGCGCTCGGCGACATGATGGTGATGAACTTGCCCATAACGGTCGGCAGGATCACCGTCAGCAGTCCCATGTCGTGGAACATCGGCAGCCACGTGACCCCGCGCGCGTTCTCGACGAGACCGAGCGCATCGATCATCTGCAGAATATTGGTGCCCACCGCGCGGTGGGTGATCTCGACCCCGGCGGGCACGCGCGTGGACCCCGACGTGTACTGCAGGTAGGCCACGCTGTCGATATTGATCTCGGGGAGCACCCAGGTCGAGCCCACGCTGTCGGGAATCGCGTCGACGGCGATGATGCGCGGCCGCTGCGAGACCGGCAGCGCGCGGAAGAATTCGCGCACCCCCGCCGCGGCCGCGCCGGTCGTCAGGATCGCCGTGGGCTCGCAGTCGCCGAGCACCGCGTGCAGGCGGTCGGTGTGCCCGGGCTCCTCCGGATCGAACAGCGGCACGGCGATATTGCCCGCGTAGACCGCCGAGAACACCGCGACCACATAGTCCAGGCCCTGCGGCGCCAGCACCGCGACGCGGTCGCGGGGCGAGGTCACCTGCTGCAGCCGCGACGCCACGGCCCGCAGCCGCACGCCGAACTGCCGCCAGGTGAGCTCGTGATACTCACCGTCCCGTTCGCGTGAATAGTCGATATAGCGGTAGGCAAGGTCATCGCCATTCGCCGAGCTGTGCATATCGACCAAATCGATCAGGGTCGCATCACTCGGGAGCTTGATGTTGCCGTGCTCATCGAGAAAATCATCGAAGGTCTCGTACGTCTCGCCGATCATTCCCTATCCTTTTTCACGCACGACGCGAGGCCGTGCCATGACACCGAACGAACAGATCGACACCGAAGCCCGAAGAGTAGCAGGCTCTTCGGGCTTCGGCGTTAGTACCGTCCGAATGTCAGCGAGACGTTGTGCCCGCCGAACCCGAACGAGTTGTTGACGGCATAGTCGATTCGTCCGGAACGAGCCTGACCGTGCACGATGTCGAGGTCGATATCCGGGTCCTGATTGTCCAAATTCAATGTGGGCGGGACGATGCCGTCACGAATGGAGAGTACGGTCAGCACCGATTCGAGCGCACCCACGGCGCCGATCGAATGGCCGAGTGCGGATTTCGGCGCGTACACCGAGGCGTGATTGCCGATGGCCGCCGCGATGGCGCGAGCCTCGGCGGTGTCGCCGATGGAGGTCGAGGTCGCGTGCGCATTCACATGCGCCACATCGGTTTTCGTGATCCCGGCGAGCTGCAGCGAGCGGGTGATGGACCGCGCGGCGCCCTTGCCGTCCGGATCGGGGGCCACCAGGTGGAATCCGTCGGAGGTGATGGCCGCCCCGAGTAAGCGCGCGTGGATCGTGGCGCCGCGGGCCCGGGCGTGCTCCTCGGTCTCGATCACCATCATCGCGCCCGCCTCGCCGAAGACGAAGCCGTCGCGGTCGCGGTCGAACGGGCGCGACGCGCGCTTGGGATCGTCGTTGCGGGTGCTCATGGCGCGCATCATGCTGAATCCCGCGATCGGCAGCGCCTGGATGGAACCCTCGACGCCGCCGGTGACCACGATGTCGGCGTCACCCATCGCGATCATCTTCCAGGCGTTGGCGATCGCCTCGGAGCCGGACGAACAGGCCGAAACCGGCGTGCAGATACCGGCTTTCGCGCCCAGCTCCAGCCCGACCACCGCCGCCGAGCCGTTCGGCATGATCATCGGAATGGCCAGCGGCGGCACGTGTTTGTAGCCGCCGTTGGTCATCTTGTTGGTGGCGTCGATGAGGATCTCCGCGCCGCCGAGCCCGGTGCCGATGGAGACGGCCAGGCGCTCGCCGTCGACCTCGGGACTGCCCGCGTTGCGCCACACCTCGCGGCCCAGCACCAGCGCCATCCGCTCGACATAGGACAGCCGACGCGTCTCCTCCCGGGTGAGGCTGTCGTCCGGATTGACCTTCAGGTGCCCGCCGATGCGCACGGGCAGTTCGAACTGGTCGATGAAACTGTCGTCCAAAATGTCGATGCCGCTCTCGCCGTTGAGCAGGCCCTTCCAGGTGGAGTCCACGTCACCGGCGATCGATGTGGTGGCAGCCAGGCTCGTCACGACGACGTCGGGATAGCGCATCGGGCTGGAGATCGTCATTCTCGGCTCACTTTCGGTGGCAACACTGCGGGCGTAGGCAACACTGCGGCGAATACAAGCGGAAGTGACTGGGCCGTTCGGCCGGGGCCGTCTCCCCGGGGACGCCTTGAACAGGATTTGCGTCCTCTTTAATGCGACGCACCCTCCTGCCCCGAGCAGCCGGTCGGCGGCGGACTACATTATCGAGGCGTACCTGACCGGCCGTGCCATATGACACGCAGCAATCCGGTCGCTAATGCACTGTACCGGTTTCTTCCCGCACCGTCCCCGCCGATCCAGATTCGAGGAAGGGCATCATCGTGGCCAGGAAGTTGACCCAGCTCGAGCTGCTGCTGGAGCTCGAACCCATCGCCGAGCAGAACGTGCACCGCCACCTGTCGATGGCCAAGGAATGGCATCCGCACGAGTACGTGCCGTGGGACGAGGGGCGCAACTTCGCCGAGATGAACGGGACCGATTGGGAACTCGGGCAATCCCGGCTGAGCGAGGTGGCCCGCGCCGCCATGATCACCAATCTGCTCACCGAGGACAATCTGCCCTCCTACCACCGCGAGATCGCCGAGAACTTCTCCCGGGACGGCGCCTGGGGCACCTGGGTGGGCCGCTGGACCGCCGAGGAGAACCGGCACGGCATCGTCATTCGCGACTATCTGGTGGTGACGCGCGCCGTGGATCCGGTGGCGCTGGAGAACGCGCGCATGGCGCACATGACCGGCGGCTACAACCCGATGAAGCTCATCCGCGACGGCGGCGGCTCCGTGGAGGATCTGCTGGCCGACACCGGATTTCTGCATTCGGTCGCGTATGTGACGTTCCAGGAGCTGGCCACCCGGGTCAGTCACCGCAATACCGGCAAGGTGTGCGACGACCCGATCGCCGACCGCATGTTGCAGCGCATCGCCCTGGACGAGAACCTGCACATGATCTTCTACCGGAATATGTGCGGCGCGGCGCTGGACCTGGTGCCGGATCAAGCATTACAGGCGATCACCGACATCATCACGCACTTCCAGATGCCCGGCGCGGGCATGCCCGACTGGCGGCGCAACGGCGTGCTGATGGCCAAGCACGGCATCTACGACCTGCGCCAGCATCTGGAGGAGGTGGTCATGCCGGTGGTGCGGAAGTGGAATATCTTCGAGCGCAACGATTTCGGCCCGCACGGCGACGCGAACCGCAATCGCCTGGGGGAGTTCCTGGAGAAGCTACAGGGCGACTGCGTGCGCTTCGAGGAACAGCGCGACCGCGCGCTGGCACGGGAGGCGGCCAGGCGAAATTTGGTGGGGGCCAAGGGATAACGTCGCGCTCGATCAGATGGCCATGCCGACCAGGTGGCCGACGGCATAGGTGATGGCCATCGCCAGCGCCCCGCCCACCAGTACCCGGACGGTCGCGCGGCCGACCGGGGCCTCGCCCAGGCGGGCGCCGATCGCGCCGGTCAGGGCCAGCGCCACCAGCACCGCGATCACGGTCACCGGCACCCGGACGGAGGCGGGCGTGAGGATGGCCAGCAGCGGCAGCAACGCACCCAGCGTGAACGACAGCGCGGACGAGAACGCCGCATGCCAGGGATTGGTCAGCTCCGTCGGGTCGATGCCCAGCTCGGCCTCGGCGTGCGCGGTGAACGCGTCGTTCTCGGTGAGTTCCTCGGCGACCTTCCACGCGGTCGCCGGGGACAGCCCCTTGCCCTCGTAGATCGCCGCGAGCTCGGCCAACTCCTCCTCGGGCATCTCCTCGAGCTCGCGCCGCTCGACCGCGAGCACCGCCCGCTCGCTGTCGCGCTGGGTGCTGACCGACACGTACTCTCCCAGCGCCATCGAGACCGCGCCCGCGGCGAGTCCGGCGATACCCGCGGTGAGAATCGTCCCCCGATCCACGGTGGCCGCTGCCACACCGACGACAATGCCCGCCACCGACACGATCCCGTCGTTGGCCCCCAGCACTCCCGCCCGCAACCAATTCAGCCGCGACGCCAACCCGATCCCGTGCGGCTCCGAATGTGTGGCAACCACCACACCGCTCTGTCCATTCTCCACCCCTCGCAATTTAGCCCCGAATTCCGCATCCCTCCAGCAATGCAAGCCTCACCACAATTAGGTAATGCAGTGCAAGGGAAGGCTTTACAAACCTATCCTCGTCATAATTCGTGAATTCGTTCCCGACATGCGCAAGATCGGTCAAGCGCGGGCGCGCCCCGGCGGGACAGACTGGTGTCGTGGTCAAGGGACGTGATCGGTTGCGGGAGTTGTTGGATGCGGTGTTGGAGGAGGGGAACTCCACGCTGGGGCGGATGGCGGCGGGGGCGTATGCCTCGCCGTTTCATTTTGCGCGGCAGCTTTCGCGGGCGACCGGGGAGTCGCCGGTGGCCATGCGGCGGCGGGTGTTGTTGGAGCGGGCCGCGTGGGAGTTGAGTGCGGGGGCGTCGGTGACCGAGGTGGCGTGGGGGGCGGGGTACGACTCGGTGGAGGGGTTCGGGCGGGCCTTCGCCAGGGCGTTCGGGCATGCGCCGAGTGCTACGCCGCAGGTGCGCAAGCAGCGGTGGTTACCGGCGGCCAACGGGATTCACTTTCATCCGCCGATGTCGCTGTGGGTGGAGAGCGAGTCGGCGGGACGGCACGATATGGATCCGACGTCGCTGCTGCTGCATCACGATCTCGATGACACTCGCGAATTGCTGACGCTGGCGGAAAGGCTCACCGCGGAACAGTTCCGGCGCGTTCGCGGGGACGGCGTGGCGCTCGAATGGGACGGGCCCGACGATTCGATCGCGACCACGCTGCACCACCTGATCCGCACCAAGGAGGCGTGGCTGGCCTCGATCGAGGGCGCCGACCAGCCGACCTACGGGCCCGACGATCTGCCCGCGCTGCGCCGCCGCCTCGACGAGGTCGGTCCGCGCTGGCTCGACGCGGTGCGCGAGATCGATCGGCGCGGCGGCTGGGGCGACACCCTGATCGACGCGCTGTGCGATCCGCCGGAGAGTTTCGTCCTCGGCAGCGTCATCGCCCACACCCTCACCTACGCGGCCCACCGCCGCCTGCTCGTGCGCCAGTGGTTGCGCAGCGAGTTGGCCGACAGCTCAACAGATATCGACAGTGGCGACCCGATCTTGTGGCTTCGCCGGAGAGGATGACATGCCCCGCACCATCTACTTCACCGCCACCACCCTCGACGGATTCATCGCGACCGACGACCATTCCCTGGACTGGCTGCTGACCCGCGAGAGCGACACCAACGGCCCGATGGGCGTCGACACCTTCCTGGCCGGGATCGGCGCACTCGCCATGGGCGCCAATACCTATCAGTGGATCGTGGAAAACCACGGCGGCGAACCCTGGTACTACACGGTTCCGGCCTGGGTATTCACCCACCGCAATTTCTCGCCACGCACCGACGCCGATATTCGTTTCACCCAGGAGTCCGTGCCAGCGGTGCACGCGGAAATGGCCGCGGCGGCGGGCGATCGGGATATCTGGATCGTCGGCGGTGGCGAGTTGGTGGGCCGGTTCGCCGAGCACGGCCTGCTCGACGAGGTCGCCGTCGGCATCGCCCCGGTCACCATCGGTTCCGGCAAACCGCTCCTCCCCCGCCATGTCGAACTGAAGCAGATCGAACTCGTCGCCAACGGCGAATTCGCCTGTGTGCGATACGACGTCGTGAAATAAATCCGGAGGACAGGAGCCGGTGCGGCGGACATGATGGATCGGTGACGGTCTCCACCTCTGCCCTGCTCCCCGATTCGATTCGCACCGCCTTCGCCCCCACGGTCGCCTACCTCAATGCCGCCAGCTACGGCCTACTGCCGACCGCGGTCGCGGAGGCGGTGTCCGCCGCCGAAAAGCGGCGCGCCGAAGGAACTTTCGACATTACCGGCGTCGACGAGATCGTCGCCGACTGCCGCGTCGCGATCGGCACGCTGACCGGTTTCGCTCCCGAACAGATCGCCATCGGAGCACAGGTATCGCAGCTGGTATCGCTGATCGCGGCGGCGCTGCCCGAGGGCGCCGCGGTCGTGCTGCCCGAGGGCGAGTTCACCTCGGTGCTGTGGCCATTCCTGGTGCGCCCCGATCTGCGGGTCCGGACGGTCCCGCTCACCGGCCTCGCCGAGGCCGTCCGACCCGGCGACGCACTGGTCGCCGCCGCGGTGGTGCAGTCCGCCGACGGCGGCATCGTCGACACCGCCGCCGTCGGGGCGGCGGCCCGAAACCACGGCGCCCGAGTCCTTTTCGACCTCAGCCAGGCCGCGGGCTGGTATCCGGTGCGCCATCTGGGCGCGGACTGGGTGGTCGGCGTCGGCTACAAGTGGCTGCTCGGACCGAAGGGCGCGGCGTTCCTGGCGGGCACCGACGAGGCGCTGGCCGAGCTGCGGCCGCTGGCCGCGGGCTGGTACTCCGGCTACAACCCGTGGGAGACCTGCTACGACGCCCCGCTCCGAACGGCAAGCGACGCACGGCGTTTCGATCTCGCACCGGTCTGGCCCGCCTGGATCGGGCAGCGGCTCGCGCTCGAGCTGCTGCTCTCGACCGGGATCGACGCCATCCACCGGCACAACCTCGCATTGGCCGATCGGTTGCGGGCCGGGCTCGGCCTGCCGCCGGGCAAATCGGCGATCGTGTCGATCGAGGCGGAACCCGGGCAGATCCACCGGCTGCGGGAGGCGGGTGTGGTCGGATCGATGCGTGCCGGGCGGCTGCGGCTGGGTTGTCACCTGTACAACACCGAGGCCGACATCGACCGTGCCCTAACGGTTTTGGCTGGATAGCGGTCGGGTAGCCAGCCGCGACGCCTACAATCTGCGGGACAGATTCGAAGGGATCCCGCAGGATGAACGCGGTCATCACGGAAGTCGCCATGGAGGGTAAGCGGCTGATCGACGAGGCGTGGCTCGGCCGGATCACCCGCGATCAGGCCGTGCACCGACTCGTGCAGGTCGGCGACGGACTCGTGGAACCCGACATCGCCGAGGACATCGTCGACGACGGTCTCGCCTGGCTGGACGCCCACTCGACCCGGTTACGCCTGCTGGGCTGGTGCGCGGTCCTCGAACTCCCGGCCTTCGGCGGGCTGGCGCTGCTGGGGCTGCTGACCCGCGACTATCCGGCGGCGGGCGTGGCGGTGGTGCTGCTGGCCGCGCTGCAGATCGTGCACCGCCGGTTCACGCCGCACCCCATGGCGATTCGGCGGCGTCATCGCGACCGGCGATGATCCCGGTCCGATTGCTTCCACCGCAGGTACTTCGCGCGCAGGCACACCGAGCACGGGCGATACCCCGCCGCGATCGCGGTCTGCTCATCGGCGAAGAACACCCGATTCGCACCGTATGTCCCGCGGGCGAGCGCCCGCAGGGCCGACGGGCAGTCCAGGCGACCGTAGATGCGGAGCCGACGATGGCCGCCGAGGGTGCCGGGATCCTTGCTGCGGTACGGCTTTCCGTCCGCGCCGAGGAGGGTGTACTCACGCATCGTGGAAGACCAGGCCGAGCGTGTGCCGTCGCCCGGAGCGCACGGCGCTGACCCCGTGCCGCATCGGGGCCGCCGACCAGCCGCGGCTGCCGCGCACCGGGCGCTCGCGGGTGGTGAAGATCAGGCCGTGCCCCTGCGGGATCGTCCGGGCCGAGCCGCGGGACTGGGCGCGCGGGCGCTGCTCCACCATGAGGAACTCGCCGCCGGTGTAGTCGGTGCCGGGCGCATCGAGACCGATCACGACCTGCAGCGGAAAGATCATGTCGCCGAACAGGTCTCGATGCAGGGCATTCCAGTCGCCGGGACCGTAACGAAGCAGGATCTGTGCCGACTTGACCTGTCCCGCCTTGTGGCACAGGGCGATCCAGTCCTCGAGGCGCTCCGGCCAGGAGCCGGGCCGACCCAGCCGCTGCGCCCAATCGCGGGCGATGAGCAGCAGTCTCGGATAGAGCGCGGCCCGCAGTTCGCGCACGACCTCGGGCAGATCGTGGGTGAAATAACGGTATTCGCCCGATCCGAACCGGTGCCGGGTCATGTCGACGGTGGTGCGGAACAGCTCCGCCCGGTCGTAGAGCCCGGCCAGCGACCGGCATTCGGCGGCGGTCAGCAGCGGGCCGGTCGGCGCGTGACCGTGCTCGTCCAGTTCCGCGGCCAGCGCCGCCCAGTCCTGCTCGGCGACCCGCTCCGCCCACACGGAGCTACCCGGCATGTTCGAGCTCCAGCAGCCGCTGCTTGCGCTCGACCCCGCCCGCGTAACCGGTGAGCGCCCCGTTCGCGCCGACGACCCGGTGGCACGGCCGCACGATCATCAGCGGATTGGCCCCGATCGCCGCCCCCACCGCGCGCACCGCCGCCCGCGGGGCGCCGATCCGCGCCGCGATCTCCCCGTAGGTGACCGTGGTCCCGTACGGCACCGCGTCCAGCGCCTCCCACACCCGCCGCTGGAATTCGCTTCCCCCACCGCCCAATTCGAGATCGAACCCGGTCCGTTCCCCCGCGAAGTACGCATTCAACTGCGCCACCACCGCCGCGAACGCCTCGGGCCGCTCGACCCACCCGTCCCGAATCCGGTCCCGCTTACCCCCCACCATCGACACCCCGGTGAGCACCACCCCCGCCCCCGCCGGTTCCCCGACGAGCACCAGCTCCCCCACCGGACTACTCATGATCGTGTACACACTCATCGAAGCTCCCTTCCTAGAGCCAACGTGCTTCCACAACCAATCTGCCCGGCGCCCCACCCCGATACCGGCGGAAATCAGACATAGCATTTCATGACCGACAACCGGAGTATGCGCAGTTCACCCGGCATTCCGGCGCGTGCACCCACCATTCCGGCGCGCCACCCCTCGTCATCCCGGCGAGCGTTCACCATGATTCCGGCGTGCTTTTGGCCGGAATCTCCCGCGAGGTCCCGGCCAAAAGCACGCCGGGACCAAGAGAAGAAAGCACGCCGGGATCAAGTGAAGGGAGCACGCCGGGACCGAAGGGGAGCGGTACCGGCGTTCTCCAGACGTCGGCGTCAGACTCGTTCCAGCACAGGCGCTTTCATGACCGGCCGCAGCGTCTTGTCCAGGCTGGTGCGCATGGTGGTGGCGGAGTCGAGGAGGTAGTTCTGGCGGACCTTCCAGGGGTGGCGGTCGCCCTGGCGGGGGAAGTCGGCTATGGAGCGTTGAATGTAGCCGGAGGCCAGGTCCAGGAGGGGGTGTTCGGTGAGGTGGGATTGGGGGTGGGGGACCACGGCGGGGTAGCCGCGGCGGTCCAGGTGGGTCAGGATCTTGCAGACCAGGCGGGAGGTCAGGTCGGCGCGCAGGGTCCAGGAGGCGTTGGTGTAGCCGATGCAGACCGCGAAGTTGGGGACGCCGGTCAGCATGGTGCCCTGCCAGACGAACTGCTCGGACAGGTTCACCGGCTCGCCGTCCACGGTCAGCGCGATGCCGCCGAAGGCCAGCAGCTTCAGCCCGGTCGCCGACACCACCACGTCGGCCTCCAGCACCCGGCCGGACTTCAGCCGAATCCCTTCGGGCACAAAGGTTTCGATCCGGTCGGTGACCACCGCCGCCTTACCCTTGCGCATCGCCTTGAAGAAGTCGGCGTCGGGCACGGCGCACAGGCGCTGATCCCACGGGTCGTAGCTGGGCGTGAAATGCTCGGCCACCAGCGCCTCGTCCTTCAGGATGCGCGTGGTCAGCCCGGTCAGCATCTTGCGCGCGGCCTGCGGGCGGCGGCGGCAGAACTGATAGAAACCCACATTGAACAGGATGTTCTTGGTGCGGATCACCCGATGCGCCAGGTCCGGCGGCAGCAGCGCGCGAATCCGGTCGGCCCGCTTGTCCCGCCCCGGCACCGCGGAGATCCAGGTCGGCGAGCGCTGCAACATGGTGACCAGCTCCGCCCGCTCCGCCATGGCGGGCACCAGCGTCACGGCCGTCGCGCCGCTGCCGATCACGACCACCCGCTGACCCGAGTAGTCGAGATCCTCGGGCCAGAACTGCGGATGCACCATCCGGCCCGAGAACGATTCGACGCCGGGGAAATCCGGCGAGTGCCCCTGTTCGTAGTTGTAATACCCCGAGCAGGCGTAGAGGAATCCGCAAGTGAGACCGTACCGTTCGCCGTCGCGCTCCAGCGTGAGCGTCCAGCGCGCCTCGGCGCTCGACCATTCGGCCGCGATCACCTTGGTGCCGTACCGAATTCGCTCGTCGATCCGGTGCCGCTCGGCCGTCTCGCGAATGTAGCGCAGAATCGAAGGGCCGTCCGCGATGGACTTGGCGTCCCGCCACGGCTGGAACGGGTAACCCAGGGTGAACATATCGGAGTCGGACCGAACGCCGGGGTAGCGGAACAGATCCCAGGTGCCGCCGATCGCCGCCCGCGCCTCGAGGATCGCGTAGCTCTTACCGGGTAGTTCGGTCTGAATCCGGTAGGCGGCGCCGATCCCGGACAGCCCCGCGCCCACGACGACGACATCGAGATGTTCCATACCCACCAGTGTGCGGCCCGTCCCGCTCGCCTTCTTGACTTTGCGCGACAAGTATTTGATTCTGGACGACATGTCGGTCATCCGGTCGGCGGGGATGCGCGGTTTCCGGGCCACGGTGGCCGAGCTCGGGGGCAATGCCGAGGAGTTCGCCGCGCTGGCCGGGCTGCCGGTCGCGGCCCTCGACACCGACGACCTCCTGGTCTCCGACGAGGCGATGGCGGCGGTCTTCGAGATCGCCGCGGCCCGGCTGCACTGCCCCGACCTGGGCCTGCGCATCGCGGCCCGGCAGGATCTGGGCATGCTCGGCCCGCTCGCGCTGGCCATCCGCAACTCCCCCACCCTGGCCGACGCCCTGGAGTGCACCTCCCGCTACCTGTTCGTGCACGCCCGCGCCCTGAGCCTGACGCTGGAACCGGACCCGGACGGGGACCGCGGTCTGATCGCGCTGCACTACGGCGTGCCCGCGCCGCCGCCGGTGCAGGGCACCGATCTCGGCCTGGGCTTCCTGCATCGCACGATTCAGCGGCTGATCGGCGGGCCGTACGCGCTGCGATCGGTGGACCTGCCCTATCGCCCGCCCGCACCGGCCGCGGTGTACGAGGAATTCTTCGGCGCCCCGGTCCGTTTCGAGCGGCCCACTGCCCTGCTGCGGGTCCCGCGCAGCCTCGCCGCGCACGCCCTGACCGGTGGCGACGAGAACCTGCGTCGATTGGCGATGGCCTTCCTGGCCGAGCAGTCCGCGGATGCGGGCCCGTCGCTCGTGCCGCGGGTGCGGGCGGCGGTGCGGCAGCTGATCGGCACGGCCGCGCCCGAAATCACCGCCGTCGCACGGCTTCTCACCCTGCACCCGCGCACCCTGCAGCGCCGCCTGTCCGACGAGGACACCACGTTCGCGGCCATCCTCGACCAGGTGCGCCGGGGCGAGGCCCACCGCTACCTGACCACCACCGATCTGCCGATGAGCCAAATCGCCTCCCTGCTCGGCCTGTCCGAGCAGGCGACCTTCACCCGCTCCTGCCGCCGCTGGTGGGGCACGACCCCGTCCGCCGTCCGCCGCTCGCACCGGCGGCAGAAGCGCATTCCGCACAATTGATCTTGTGTCGGTGACACACTCGAATCCGATTGGGTTCGAGGAGGATCTGTGACCACAGCACCATCTCGCGAGATCGAAGCCGTGCGGCCGTACCCGGCTCGGATGGGGCCGAAGGGCGCCAAGCTCTGGGACGTCGTGACGACGACCGATCCCAAGCTGCTCGGCATCATGTACATCGTCACGTCGATGACGTACTTCCTGGTCGGCGGCCTGCTGGCGCTGCTCATGCGCTCCGAGCTGGCCCGGCCCGGATTGCAGTTCCTGTCGCCGGAGCAGTTCAATCAGCTGTTCACCATGCACGGCACGATCATGCTGCTGTTCTATGCGACGCCGATCGTGTTCGGCTTCGCCAACTGTGTGCTGCCGCTGCAGATCGGCGCGCCCGATGTGGCGTTCCCGCGGCTGAACGCGCTGAGCTACTGGCTGTATCTGTTCGGCGCGACCATCGCCACGGCGGGATTCGTCACCCCCGGCGGCGCGGCCGATTTCGGTTGGACGGCCTATACGCCGCTGAGCCTGGCCGAGCACAGTCCCGGCACCGGCGCCGACATGTGGATCATGGGCGTGGCGGTGTCCGGCGTGGGCACCATTCTCGGCGGCGTCAATATGATCACGACGGTGGTGTGCCTGCGCGCGCCCGGCATGACCATGTTCCGGCTGCCGATCTTCACCTGGAACATCCTCGTCACCAGTGTGCTTGTGCTGCTGGCGTTTCCGATCCTCACCGCGGCGCTGATGGGTCTGATGGTGGATCGGCACCTGGGCGGGCACGTCTTCGACGCGGCCACCGGCGGGGCGATCCTGTACCAGCATCTGTTCTGGTTCTTCGGCCATCCCGAGGTCTATATCGTGGCCCTGCCGTTCTTCGGGATCATCACCGAGATCATTCCGGTGTTCAGCCGCAAGCCGATCTTCGGCTACACCACGCTGGTCTACGCGACGCTCGGCATCGCCGCGCTGTCGGTGGCGGTGTGGGCGCACCACATGTTCGTGACGGGATCGGTGCTGCTGCCGTTCTTCTCGATGATGACGTTCCTGATCGCGGTGCCGACGGGGGTGAAGTTCTTCAACTGGATCTTCACCATGTGGCGGGGCACGCTGACCTTCGAGACGCCGATGCTGTGGTCGGTGGGCTTCATCACCACCTTCCTGTTCGGCGGCCTGTCCGGGGTCATCCTGGCCAGCCCGCCGCTGGATTTCCATGTCTCCGATACCTATTTCGTGGTGGCGCACTTCCACTACGTGCTGTTCGGCACCATCGTGTTCGCGACCTTCGGCGGCATCTACTTCTGGTTCCCGAAGATGACCGGGCGCTTCCTGGACGAGCGGCTGGGCAAGATCCATTTCTGGACAACGTTCTTCGGTTTCCACGCCACCTTCCTGGTGCAGCACTGGCTGGGCGCGGAGGGCATGCCGCGCCGGTACGCCGACTATCTGCCGACCGACGGGTTCACCACGCTCAACACCATCTCCACCATCGGCTCGTTCGTTCTCGGCCTGTCGATGATCACGTTCGTGTGGAACGTCTTCAGGAGCTACCGCTACGGCGAGGTGGTGGCGGTGGACGATCCATGGGGGTACGGCAACTCGCTGGAATGGGCGACCACCTGCCCGCCGCCGCGGCACAACTTCTACGAACTGCCCCGAATCCGTTCCGAGCGACCGGCTTTCGAGCTGCACTACCCGCACATGGTGGAGCGGATGCGGGCCGAGGCACACGTCGGCTGGGGCTCGCACAGCGCGGCGCGCACGGCCGAGGTCGCACACACCGCGCAGTGAGCGGCGGGCGGCTGCCCTAGGCTGACGATGTGCCGACCACCCTTGCCGCCGAACGCGCCGAGATCGTCGCGGCCTGCCGGGCGCTGGCCGCGGCCGGGCTGCTGGTCGGGACGGCGGGCAATGTCAGCGTGCGGGTGGGCGATCTGGTCGCCGTCACCGCCACCGGGGCCGCGCTCGCCTCGATCACGACGGAGGAGATCACCGTCGTGGACCTCGAAGGCACGGTGCTGGACGGGCGGCTCGCCCCGACCTCGGAACTACAGCTGCACCTGGGCATCTATCGCGAGTTCCGCTGCGGCGCAATCGTGCACACCCATGCGCCGCGCTCGATCGCGGTCGGGCTGATCCGCGACGAGCTGCCGGTGATCCACTATCAGCAGCTTCCGCTCGGCGGAGCCACGCCCGTGGTGCCGTTCCACCCGTTCGGCACCGCGGAACTCGCCGCGGCCGTGCGGGATTCGCTGCGCGGCAAGCAGGCCGCGCTGCTCGCCAACCACGGCGCGGTGACGCTGGGCGCCACCCTCGCCGAGGCGGTGGAGCACACGCGGCTGCTGGAGTGGGCGTGCACCATCCTGCTCGAGGCCCAATCCGCCGGAACCCCGCGCACCCTCACCCACGAGCAGCAGGACGCGGTCCGCGAGGTAATCACACGAACCAATTACGGTGTGCCCAAACCGAATCAGATATCCGACCGGCCCGGCTCGCCCTGATTGACCCAGGTCCACAGGAACGCATTGAGCAGATCCTGGAGGCTACGCCCCTCCATCGCCAGTTTCGCCTTGACCCGGCGCATCAGTTCGGCGTCGGTGCGAAAGCTGGACTGGATCAAGGGATCCATCCCGGGCGGCGGGGGCGGGAACGGCGGGAGCTGCGGATACGGGCCGGGGGGAGCAAAATTCGGGTGCGGGGGCATGCCCGGCATCGGCGGCGGGCCCGGCATCGGCCCGCCGGGCGCCGACGGGAAACCGGGCACGCCGTGCGCGCCGGGGTGCTGCGGGTGTGCGAAGGGATTCCCTTGGGCGAGTGCCTCATTCATGGTTTCCCGGATGATGCGGCGGACCTGTTCCTCGGTGACGAACTTGGGCTCGGATTCATTATCTGTCATGACCAATACCTTGGTAGATGAGTAACTTGCTACCACGGTAGCACCGCTCCGAGGCAATGAAAACCTGTCGTACCCCTGCGGCATACTCATGGGTGTCGGACGCCGACCAGGTTGCAGCACAAGGTAATCCCGCAACCCGAGGAAAGGCCGTTCATGTCCGAGCTCCGCTCGTCGTCGTCCGATGGTGCCGACCGACGGCTATCCGCCGTCATCGCCGAGCACCGGGAACTGCTCCGCGCCCCCGCCGAGGAATACCGGCGAGCGGCGGCGGCGCGCGCCCGGCGCTCGGCGCCCGTCGGCGAGCCGCTGCTCGCCGAGCAGACCGACCGGCTCATCGCCGATCTCATGATCGACCCGGTGCGCCACCGCCGCCTCGACATCGACGCGTATCTCGCTGTGCGCGACGGCATTCCCCTGCGCTACGACGCCCGACGCCACCGCTTCACAGGCCCCGGCGTCACCGTCCACCCCAACGGCCCGGAACGCCGCCTGGGCATCATCGCCCGCCTGGCCGCCCGCGGCGCAGACCTGGACCAAATCCTCACCGTAGCCACGGTGGTGATAACCCACCCCGGCGCCGCGGGCGAGGCCACTCCCCTCGCCCGCGGTGAAGTGCGCATACCTACCCCGTCGACACAGACTCGATCGGCCCCAACCTCCGATGCACCACATGCTGCTGCACAAACGTCCACACACTACTAGTGGCGAAATACACCAGAATCCCGAGCGGCATGATCAACGCCGCGACGAGCGTGCCGATCGGGAACAGCCACAGCATCATCCAGTTGATCATTCGGGTCTGCGGGGTGGATTCGAGTTGGCGGGCGATGGAGGCGCGGGCCGTGCAGTGGGTGGCGATCACCGAGACCACGACCAGCGGGATGACCACGGCGAGCACGGTGCCGAACGCGCTACCGGAGGTGGCGAGCGTCGCCGACAGCGGTGCGCCGAACAGCTTGGCGTGCAGGAACGACTGCACCTGATCCGGCGAGAACACGTAGTTGGCGGTGGCGGCGTTCTGCGCGGCGGTCATCCGCACCGGACTGCCCAGGAACGGAATTCCCGCCACCGCCGAGGTGCGGTCGAACGAATGCAGCACGTGCAGCAGGCCGATGAACACCACCAGCTGCCCGAACATCGGCAGGCAGCCGCTGAGCACATTGAAGTTGTGCTGTTTCTGCAATTTCTGCATCTCGACCGCCAATTTTTCGCGGTCGTGGCCCAATTCGGCCTGTAATCGGCGCATCTGCGGTTGCAGCACCGCCATGGTGCGGGAGAACCGGACCTGCGCCAGGAACGGCCGGAACAGCGCGGCGCGCAGCGTGAGCACCAGAAAAACAATGGCCAGCGCCCAGGCCGCGCCGCTGGCGGCGCCCAGAAGGGCGGCGAAACCGGTGTGCCACAACCACAGCACGGCCGACACCGGGTAGTAGACGAAATCGAGCATGACACCTCACTCGGGAGGCGCCCGCGAACGGGCGAGAAGTGAACAGGGTCGACGAAACGATCGACCGTGCCGAACGGCACGGTCAGTCGCCGCGACCCGGTGCCCTGGGCCGTGCTCGGCCCGCCGCGTCCGGATTGCTCTGGCGCAGGAACGATCCCCGGCGTCGCCGCTGCGCCGACACCGGCGGCCCGCTGCACACGGCGACCGGCGCCGGGAGAACCCGCGTCGACTCGGCCGCCGCGACGGCCAGCACGACCATGGCCGCCGCGCCGACCGCGAGCCACGAGTTGGACTCGCCGACCGGTACCAGCATCGCCGCCCACACGGAGACGACCAGCGCGCAGACCAGCAGCGCCGTCGATCGGATCCGGGTGACCATGGCGACGAGAATACCCGGCTACTGCTTGGGCAGGGCGGCAGCCACGCCACCCACGTCGGTGACCTTCCAGCCGTTGGCGGCGTCGACATCCACGGTGTAGGCCGCGGTGGTCTGGGTGCCGTCGGGGGTCTGGGCGCTGGCCGAGGTGGTGTTGAGGAACACGTTCACCTTGTAGACGCCGTTGGTCTTGCCGGTCACGGTGGCGGAGATCGGGTTGGCGCTGGAGGTCCACTTCAGCGGCACCAGGATCTGCGACAGCTTGGGCGCGACGGCGTCGAACTTGTCGGCCAGCTGCGGGCTGGTATTGGCCTTCAGCTTCGCCACCCAGGAATTCACGTCCTGGTAATTGATATCGGCCGCGCCCAGCGCGTAATCGGTGGCGACCTGTTCGGCGTGCTTCTCGTCGGCGGCCTTGGCGTCGCGATCGTGCAGCTGCCCGCGCGCGGACAGCCACAGCGACCCGAAGACGGCCGACAGGGCGACCAGCGCCACCGCTGCCGCGGCGGTCAGCACCGTGGACAGCCGGATCGACAGGGTCCGTGGCGCTTTGGCCGCCTCCTCGGTGGCGGAGGACACGGCGGTCTCCTCCGCGTCGACTACCCGCTTCGGTTCGGTGTCGTTCGACATCCGGTCCTCACTTTCCTATTTGACATTGACCCGCACCCGCACGGCTCCGTCGGTGCCGACGTCGTCGAGCGCCTGCGTGATCAGGCTGGAGATATCTATGCGCGGCGCGGCGGCCGTGGTCGCGTCGGTGAGCGGCTGCAATACCGGTGCCAGCGACCGCAGTTCGGGGCCGAGCTGTTTCAACGTGTCGGTCAGCTTGGCCAGGAACGGCACCAGACCGCTGCCGTCGGTGTAGCTCTCGGGCGGCCGGGTGTCGACCAGGCGGCCGACGGCCGCGACCAAATCGTCGAGCGCCTTGGTGAATCGAATGAATTCGGGGGCGGCCGCGGCGGTCGCCGGTCCGGCCCAGTCGATGTCGGCGGCCGCGGCCTGAAAGCTGTTGAGCAGCTCCGCGATTCGCGGGCTGCGGCTCATGATCGCCGCGGCGAGCAGATCTCCCGAGCGGGCCAGGTTCGGGATCGAGCCGTCGGTCCCGACGAACGCCTTGCCCGCGGTGTCGACCAGCGAGCTCATCACCGCCGGGTCGAGCTGGTTCATGGTCTTGGTGACCAGCCGGGCGACCTCCGGAATCGACAGCGGCATCCGGACATTCGTGGTCTCGAGGCGCTGCCCGTCGCGCAGGTACGGCCCGGAGCCGGACTTCGGCCGGAACTCCACGTAGGGTTCGCCGAGCGCGGACAGGCTCTCGATGGTGACCGTGCTGTCGGTGGGCACGTGCCGGTCGGCGCCGACCCGGAAACCGACCTCCACGCCGTCGGCGGCATTGCTCACCGACGTGACCCGGCCGACCTCGATTCCGGTGAGCAGCACCGGCGAACCCACGCCCAGCCCACCGGAATTGGTGAGCACCATGGTGGCGCGGGTGTAGTCGGCGAGCGGGTCGACCCGCACCACACCGAAGGTCAGGTAGCTCGCGCCGAGCACGGTGATGGCGGCGATTCCGCCCAGTGAGGCCAGTGGTCCGAGTTTCATCGCACGAGTCCGATCATGCGCAGGGTCGCCACGATCCGGTCGACCTGGTCCTGGGTCGACACCTCGGCCGACGCCGCGGTCCGCACGCCGACGACATTCACCTTGGGTCCGTGCTCGGCGAACGGAATCACCTTGTCGCGCAGGAGCGCCACCAGCGCCTGCAGATTCGACGGCTTGCTCAGGTCCAGTGGGCGGCTGCCCGCGATCAGCGGCACGAATGCCTGCGCGGCGGCGTCGGTGCTGGTCAGCAGCGGCCCCAGCCAGGCGAGCGAGGTACCCACCGGGCCGAGTGCGCCGAAGAGGTTGTTCACCCCCATGATCGAGGCGACGATGCCGTTCATCTCGTCCACCGAATGCTGGCTCAGGATGTCGTCCAGTTCCGGCCGGATGTCGTGCAGCACTTGGGCATTGGTGCCGATGCCGTTGAGCAGCGAGTCGACCCGGTCCAGATTGGCGGCCAGGTCGACCGCGTCCCCGGCCATGGTCTTGGAGATGCGCGCGGTCTGCTCCGGCTGTTTCGGCAGCACGTCGTTGAACCGATTGATGATGTCCTGCAGCTGCGAGACCGACCCGCCCTGGGTGAAGGTGGCGACGGCGGCCATCGTATCCTCCAGCTGCACAGGCGGTTTCGTCTGTCGCAGCGGAATGGTGCCGCCGTCGGCCAGCAGCGAGCCGAACCCGCCCGGCGGCGTGATCAGCGCGACGTGAATATCCCCGAGCACGGTGTTCTGCCGCAGCTCGGCCACCGTCGTGGCGGGCAACCGCACCGACTTCGAAATATCCGCATCGACAACCACATACCCCCCGCGCCCGCCCGCCCGCGCCGAATCAACCACCGCCACCGACGAAACCGTCCCCACCTGCGCCCCATTGGCCATGATCTTGGCCCGCGCCGGAAGATTCAACACATTCGAGAACTCGATCCGAACGCGATACGTCGGCCCGGAGACCGTCGTCCCCGGCACGGGAACCGACGACGGGTCGAAAGCACAACCGGCGGCAGGCAATACGGCGGCCATGGTCACAGCCAGCCCGGCCAGCAAACGCCCCTTCCTCACCCGGCCACTCCCACCACGCCTAACCCCGTCCATCCCGGCGCGCTCCACTTCCTTGACCCCGGCGTGCTCCACTTCCTTGATCCCGGCGCGCTCCACTTCCTTGACCCCGGCGCGCTCCACTTCCTTGACCCCGGCGTGCTCCACTTCCTTGATCCCGGCGTGCTTTTGGCCGGGATCTCGCGAGGTCCCGGCCAAAAGCACGCCGGGAACATTGGTGGGCGGCACGCCGGGAACATTGGTGGGCGGCACGCCGGGAACATTGGTGGGCGGCACGCCGGGAATATTGGTGGGCGGCACGCCGGGAACATGCGTGCCGGTGGTGTCGAACCGACGAATCCTCATCGCACACCTGCCAATCCGAGTACCAGTGTCGCCGCGTCCACCTTTGCCAGGCCGCCGTCCGCCGAGCAGCGGCCCGGCGCGAGGGTGTTCACCGCGGCGCAGACGGTGTCGGCGTCGGGCTGGGGGATCGCGACTCGTGGTGGTGCGTAGCCGATTCCGGATTCGCCCGCCGTTCGGAACGCCTGGGTGAGCACCGGGGTCATGGTGATGATCTGGGCCAGCGAGCCCACGTGGGCGCGGAGGAATTTCACCAGCGGCACCGTGGCGTCGAGGGCGCGCATGATCGGGTCGCCGAGGATGGTGGTGAGGTCGTTGAGCATCGGCACCACCTGCTGCAGGCCGTCGAACAGGCGGGCGCCGGGCTGGAGCAGGTCGGTGGTGGCCTGGTCCAGGACCGGCGCGAGCCGGGTGAGCATAGATTTCAGGTCGCCCCAGTGCTGTTCGACCTTCCTGCCCACCGAGGCGTAGGCGTCGAAGATCCCCGCCAGGTGGGCGATGTCGGCATCGGGCGCGGCCATGGCCGCGCTCAGCTTCTGCACGATCTCGTTGATCTGCGGCCCGGTCCCGGCGGTCGCGGTGTTCAGCGCCGACAGCCCGCGCGCCAGTGCGTCGGGCGAGTTCCGGTCCGGCCCTTGGATTTCGGCGGACAGCTTGGCCAGCGCGTTCAGCGTCTCGGAGATGCTCTTGGGCGTCAGCGTCTTGGTGAGGCACTGCGCCGGATTCCAGCGCGCGGTGGTGGTGCCGCTCGACACCACCGCCAGCTGCCGGGCGGCGACGATGCTGTCGGACAGCGTGGTCGCCCCGGCGTCGGCGTACACGGGCCTGTCGGCGTCCACCGAGAATTCCACCTTCGCCGACGCGCCCTGCGCCGCAATGGATGTCACGGTCCCGACCGGGATGCCGCGCATGGTCACCTGATTGCCCACATACAGCCCGATGGCGTCGGGCATGATCGCGCAGTAGCTCTCGGTCTTCTTCGCCGGATCGAAGACGACGAAATACCCGGCGGCGGCGACCACGACCAGCACGACCGCACCGGCCACCGACATGAAGGCCCGCGACGCCAATACCCGATGCATCAGCAGTCCTTCCCCGGCACCGGCACGCACACCGCGGTCGCGGTCTGCCCGGACTGGTCGACGGTGACTCCCCCGTCGGGAATCACCCACTGCCCCACCTTCTGCTGCAGGCTCCGCACCGACTCGAGGGCGGGCTCCAGTTGGGTGCCGAGTTGTTTCAGCCGCGGCAGCGCGTCGGCCAGCTGCTGCACCGTCGGTTTCAATGCCGAATTCCAGGTGGGCGCGAGCGCGGCCACCCGATCGATGACCGCACCGAGCAGCCGCACGCCCTCGCGCAGCTCGGCGCGCTTGTCCTCGAGGACCGTCTCCATCAGATTGACGTTGTCCATCAGCCGCCCCAGATCGGTCTTGGCGCCGTCGTACATGGTCACGTACTCGTCGGCGACCGCGATCGCCTTCGACACCTGGGCGCGCTGCCGATTCAACCCGTCGACATAGGTCTGCAGGGTGTTCAGGGTGGTGCGCAGCGAATCGGGGGCCTTCTCCAGCGAGGAGTCCAGCGCGGACAGGTTGCGGCGCAAGGTATCTCCGTCGATCGCGTTCAGCGGGGCGGCGGCGTCCTGGAAGGTCTGCACCAGGCTGTACGGCAGGCGCACCCGTTCGCGCGGAATCGCGGTGCCGCCCAACGGTTTACCGCCCGACGGGAACAGCGCGACGTAGTTGCCGCCGACCACGGTGAGCATGCGCACGTCCAGCGAGGATTCGTTGCCGACGAACACGGTCGAGTCGACGGTGAAGCGCATGACCACCCGATCCGGCTTCAGTTCCAGCGATTTCACCTTCCCCACCGGGATTCCGGCGACCCGGATATCGTCGCCGACCTTCACCGACTGCGCCTCGGCCAGGTCGGCGGTGTAGGTCGTCTTCCCGAACGGCACCGCGTACAGCACCCCGGCGGCGACCACGAGCACCGCGACCAGGATCACGCCGAGGATGCCCAGCCGGATCTCGCGCCGCCGCCGGGTCGGCTCGTCGGTGATCACGCGCTCGCGAACGGCGATGCGGGGCAGGCTCATCCGTTGCACAGCACCACCCGCTGTCCCGCCACGAGGACCTGGAGCACGCCCGGTACCTCCGCATTTCCCTTGGAGCACTGCGGTTTCCAGCCCGCGACGGTCTTCGGGGCGGCCGCGTCCAGGCCCGCGAGCAGGCCGGGCAGCTTGTCGAACACCTCGACGGCCTGCTTCGGATCGGGAAACAGCTTGTGGATCAGCGCATCCACGTCGTCACCGGTCTGCAGGCCCAGCGCATCGAACATGGTGTCCAGCGGCCCCAGCACCGACGGCGCCGACATGGCGAACTGCGCCAGCCCACCGATATTGCGCTGCAGCGATTCGAAGATGTCGGAGAGCCGGGCCAGCAGCGGCACCAGATAGTGCACCCGGCCGCCCACCTTGTCCGACAGGTCGGACATGTTGTGGATCAGCGTGGAGATCACCTGCTGGCGGTTGTCCACATAGGAGGCCAACTTGCCGATGGCGTCCAGGGCCGGGCCGACGCCGCCGCCGTCGCCCTCGATCAGCGCGACCATGCTGGCGCTGAACTGGTTGACGGCCTCGGGAGAAATGGTGGACAGCACCGGTTTCAGGCCGTTGAACATGCTCGTCACATCGAACGAGGGCACGGTGCGCTCGGTGCCGACCGTCGCGCCCGCCGGAATCCGCGCACCCGGCTGCGGCTGCTGCTGCAGGTCGATGTACCGCTGTCCGGTGAGATTCTGATACCGGATCGCGAGCTTGGAATTGTCGTAGATCGGCGCATCGGTCTTCAGCGACAACCGGACCCGCGCCAGCGTCCCGTCCAGCCCGATCCGCTCGACCTTGCCCACCTGCACCCCGTACATCCGCACGTCGTCCCCCACCTTGAGCCCGTTGGCATCGGTGAACAGCGCATCGTGCCCCTCGGTCCGCCCCGACACCGGCCGCTCGATCGCGGTGAACACCACCGCCAACACCACCACCATCACCCCCGCGAACACCACCAGCCGCCAGGCCGCCGCACCCACCTTCATCGCCGACCTCCCAGCACCCCGCGCCCGACCATCGCCCACGCGCCAGCACCCGCGGCCCCGACAACCGTCCCATCGGCAGCGCCCGACAACGCGCGAGCAATCATCGCCGACCTCCCAGCAGCCACACCCCACGCCGAGCCACCGCCCACGCGCCAGCGCCCGAGGCCCCGACAACCGTCCCATCGGCAACACCAGACAACGCGCGAGCAATCATCGCCGACCTCCCAGCAGCCACACCCCACGCCGAGCCACCGCCCACGCGCCAGCGCCCGAGGCCCCGACAACCGTCCCATCGGCAACACCAGACAACGCGCGAGCAATCATCGCCGACCTCCCAGCAGTGGGGCCAGGACCGGGAACCCGCGCAGGTCGACCTCGGCATTCAAGACCGGGCCGTTCGGGGTGTCGGGCATGGCGGAACGGAAGCGCTGCAACAACTCCTCCAGGTCCGCGCCGGATTGGTGGGGGCGGGGGACCATCTGGGCCAGCAGCGACAGGACGGGAGCCAGTTGGTCGGTGGTGGCGGACAGGTCCGCGCCGGACTGGGTGGCCAGGGCCGCCACGCCTGGCAGCAGTTGCCCGGTGGTGAGCCGCACACCGGCGTCGAAGGTCTGCCGATCCTGTTGCAGCCGTGGGATATTGCGCAGCAGATCGAGCACCTGGATGGTCGCCCCGGCGAATTTGCCGCCGCCGTCGTGGGCGGGGCCGAGGCGGCCGACCAGCTCGGAGGCCGACATCTTCTGGTTGTCGGTCACCGTCTGCGCGACGGTCAGAATCGCCTGCGCCAGCGGGGTGAACGCCTGGGTGTCGCCCGCGATCTGGGCGATGACCGTGGCCATCTGCGGCGTCAGCAGCGCGTCCCCGGTCTGCGAGAGGCTGCGCAGCAGGCTGCCCATGGTCGCGTCGAAGATTGCGCCCGAACGATTCCCGGTCAGATCGAGCACGGCGTCCTGCCGCAGCGGTGTCCCGCCGGACCCGCGCCGCAGCTCGATCTCGCTGATACCGAACAGATTCGCCGGAGCGTAGTCCACCCGCAGGCTGTCGTCGATCCCGTGCAGTTGAGAACGGTCCAGCCGCAGGGTGATTCGCTGGGTCCCGAAATCGGCGGGCGCGATCGAGGTGACCGTGCCGACCTGCACGCCGTCCACCCGCACCGGAGTGCCCGCCAGCACACCGTCACCGATCTGCTCGGTGTGCAGCGCGATCCGCAGCCCGTCGTCGGACCGCATCCCCCGATACACGCAGACCGCCACCACCACGGCCGCGATCACGGCCACCGCGACCGTGCCGATCAGCAGCGAGCGGCGCTTGTCCACGGCGACCCCGGGCATTCCGTACTTCGGCATCGCGCTACCCCGTGAATGTGATCGTCGCGTTGAAACCCCACAGCGCAATGGTGAGCACCATGTCGATGGCCACGATGGCCACCGAGGAGGCGCGCACCGCGCGGCCCGAGGCAATGCCCACGCCCTCCGGCCCGCCGGTCGCGAAGAAGCCGTAGTAGCTGTGGATCAGGATCACCACCGTGGCGAAGATCGCGACCTTGATCACGGCGGCGATCACGTCGAAGCCCGTGACGAACTGGAAGAAGTAGTGGTCGTACACGCCCGCGGATTGGCCGTGCACCAGCGTGATCAGGCCGCGGCAGGCCAGATACGACAGGATCAGCCCGATCAGGAAGGTCGGCACGATCGAGATGGCCCCGGCGATGACGCGGGTGGTCACCACGAACGGCACCGACCGCAGGCCCAGCGCCTCGATGGCATCGATCTCCTCGGAGATGCGCATCGAGCCGATCTCGGCGGTCATCCGGCACCCGGCCTGCGCGGCGAAACCGATGGCGGCGGCGATCGGAGCCAGCTCCCGGGTGGTCGCGTAGGCGGACACGATGCCGGTGACCGGGCCCATGCCCAGCATGTCCAGCATCGTGAACGACTCCACCGCCACCGAGGCGCCCATCACCAGGCCGAGCACGATCATCATCGGCACGGTGCCGCCGCCCACGATGACCGAGCCGCGACCCCACGTCATATCGGAGATGATGCGCAGCGTCTCGTCGCGATACCGCCTGAGCGTCAACGGAATCGACGACAGCACCTGCCACACGAAGGTCAGCACGAAACCGAGCGCCTCGAGGCGCGCGAGGATCAGGCCGCGGCGGCGGTAGAAACGGGAGAACCAGCCGAATCCCTTCGGCGCGTAGGTCGATACCGCCATCTCACACCAGCCTCGTCGGCAGGAACATCTCGACCACCTGTGTCACACCGAGATTCACGATCGCGATCGACACCACCGACAGCACCACGGCCGCATTCACCGCGTCGGCCACCCCGCGCGGCCCGCCCTTGGCCTCGAGCCCGCGCTGGCAGGCGATGATCACCACCAGGAAGCCGAACAGCACCGCCTTCAGCAGCGACACCCACACGTCGGCGACCGTGGTGAACGAACCGAAGGTCGCCCAGTAACTTCCGGGCGTCACGTTCTGCCCGCCGACCGCGACCGCGTAACCGGCCACGACGCCGACGAAGATAATCAGGATGTTCAGCAGCGGCGCGACCACCACCATGGCCACCAGCCGCGGGATCACCATCCGGTGAATCGGGCTGATACCCATGGTATTCAGCGCATCGATCTCCTCGCGAATGGTCCGCGCGCCCAGATCCGCGGCGATCGCGGCCGCCCCCGCGCCACCGAGCAGGAACCCGGTCGCCAGCGGCGCGCCCTGTTTGATAACACCCAGCCCACCGGTCGCGCCCAGCAGCGAATCCGCGCCGAGCGTGTGAATAAGGTTGCCCACCTGGACGGATACGATCACGCCGAACGGAATCGCGATGAGCACGGCCGGAATCGCGGTCACCGTCACCAGTCGCCACGCCTGCAGAATCGCCTCGCGCCACTGGAATTCGGCGCGCACGATATCGGTCGCCGTTCCCGCCACCGATTCTCGCGCGATATCCACCGCCCGGCCGAAGGTGCGCAGCGCGGACACCCCGGTGTCGGAGAAATTCTTGCGGACGATTCGGACGGCGGACGCGCTCGAGCCGCGGTGTGTCTCGAGTTTCAACGTGGGCCTCTCCGTGATCGGCAACACTGCCAACACGAAGCTAATAGTTACAACTGGTTACAGTAAAGAGCGTCACGGTGTGAGCATGCCCTCTTCGCCGCTTGTCGACCACTAGCCCAAAACCCTGGTCAACCGCATAATTTTTAAGTTGATCATGATTCTGACACGCGTTATCAGCACAGAACGGCTATCGCTGTGAGCCACGTCATGACACAAAAGGTGCGCAACGGGAAAATATTCAGCACACCGCCAGAGAACGGATCAGCTGGCCTGCCGGTCGATCTCGGGGTCGGCGCCGCCGGTTTCCAGGGCGAGGGCGAGCATGGCAAGGCCGGTATCCCGGATGACGGTGTCCAGGCTGTCGAGGAGTCCGGCGAGGGCGTCGCCCGCGGCGCGGATTTCGGCAACGGTGGCGTCGGTGCGGTGGAGTTCGGCGCGCAGCGGGTACAGCGACAGGCTGATTTCGAAGAGGTGGCGCACCAGGCGGTCACTGTTGTAGGCGAAGGCCGCCGCATTCCGTCCCGTCAGTTCGGGGACGGGTTCGAAGAACCGGTGGGGTGGCAGGGAATCGTTCGCGGGAGGCAGCGACGCGATGGGCGATACGACCGGATCCATGATGATCTCCTCAGTCGACTGGGAGTGAGATCCGGAGCCACGCTTCAGGACTCGGGAATTCGGCCATATTGTACGCCCGAGGACGCACCGCCAGGAAGACGAAGCCCGCGAAAAGTATCGGACCAGCCCTTGGCAGGAACTGCCGGTCGGTATTGAAAATGCCGACGCGGCAGGGACTTTCGGCCTTTTTTGCGGTGACGTTCGCCCCCTGGCGATTCGCGGGCACGACCGCGTAGACAAGGTGACCAGATGTTTGCGAGTCCCGACGTGTGTGGCTCCGGACGTCGCCGCAAGACCCCCCATCCCCCTCTGCTCTGACTTCGGAGATCGCCATGAACAAGAAGGACCTCGACGGAATCCCCGCGCTCAAAGCCGCTGCCAGCGGCCCCGACGGCCACTGCGTGGCCTTCGCGGCATTGGGCGACGGCACAATCGCGGTATTCAACACCAACGACGGCCAGCACGCGCCCGTACTCCAGTTCACCCCCTGCGAATGGGAGGCGTTCCTCGACGGCGTCCGCACCGACCGATTCATCACCGCCTGACCACGCAGAACGGAGAAACCGCTGTCCGGGGGCTTGCGTTACTCATAGCAGGCCCCCGAGATCGCTCTTGTCCGAGACGCTGCTCCGGGACGTTCGGGCCGAGCGCGTCAAAGATCACTGTTGACCTTCGAGTGGGGTCAAAGGTTTACCGTCGCATTGTGACCATGATGCGCATCTCCGAGCTGGCCGAACGCAGCGGCGTCCCGGCCACGACGCTGCGGTTCTATGAGACCGCGGGGCTGCTCCCCGCCGACCGCACCCCGACCGGCTACCGCGCCTACGGACCGGACGCGATCGAACGGCTGGCGTTCATCGGCGCAGCCAAGAACCTCGGTCTGTCCCTCGACGAGATCGGCGAACTGCTTCCGGTATGGCAGGACGGGCCATGCACCCAGGTCAAAGTCGATCTGCGGCCGCGGATCCGGGCAAGGCTGGACCAAGCCGAGGCCCGACTGACCGAACTACGCGCCTTCATCACGTCCCTGCACATCGCCCTGCAACGACTCGATCAACTGCCCGACCGCACCGACCGCTGCGACCCCGACTGCGGTTTCCTCGCCCCCACCGACACCACCCGGGCAACCGAGTTGCCGTTGTCCCCCACCCGCGCCAACGCCGAGAACACCGAACGCTGGCGCAACGCACCGGTCGCCTGCTCGTTGACCGGCGACGCGATGACCGACCGGATCGAGCGATGGCGCGACGCGCTCGACGGTGCCGTCCGCACCACCATCCCCGACGGTGTGCGGCTGGTCGTGCCGGTCGACCGTGCCGGTATGCTCGCGGAATTGGCTGCGGCCGAACAACACTGCTGCCCGTTCTTCGACTTCCGCCTCCATCTGGACGGGCCGGCACTGCGGTTGGAGGTACGCGCTCCCACCGACGGCACCGACTTGCTCGCCGAGGTGTTCGGTCTGCCCGAGAATCCCCTTCGTCCCCGAGACGGAAAGGCAAGGCGCTCATGACGGTAACTCGTTCGATCGCGTTGTTCGTCGTAGCCGCGGTCTTCGAGATCGGCGGGGCCTGGCTGATCTGGCAGGGGGTACGCGAACATCGCGGCTGGGCATGGATCGGTGCGGGCGTGATCGCCCTGGGCCTGTACGGGTTCGTCGCCACCGTGCAGCCCGACGCCCACTTCGGCCGTATCCTCGCCGCCTACGGCGGTGTCTTCGTCGCGGGATCTCTGGCCTGGGCGATGGCCCTCGACGGCTTCCGACCCGACCGCTGGGACATCATCGGAGCCTTGGTGTGCATGATCGGGGTCGCCGTCATCATGTACGCACCCCGCACAACCTGACTCCCACGAACTCTCGAGTCCCCCTACGGGCTCACCGCGAGAAACACGAAGGCCGCGAACAGCACAAGATGCACTCCGCCTTGCAGCAAGGTGGCTCGACCGGGAACGACGGTGAGCACGCCGACGACGACGGTCAGCGCCAGCAGCACCATCTGGGTCGCGCCCAGACCCAACGTCAAGGGCGTCGAGATCCAGATCGTGGCTATGGCGATGGCGGGAATCGTCAGCCCGATACTCGCCATCGAGGAACCCAGCGCCAGATTCAGGCTGGTTTGGACACGGCCACGACGGGCAGCGCGGACGGCGGCCAGGGTCTCCGGTAGCAGGACGAGCATGGCGATCACCACACCGACCACCGAGCGCGGAAGCCCCGCTGCGTGTACGCCGTTTTCGATCGACGGCGACACCATTTTCGCGAGCCCGACCACGCCGATCAGCGCGACCAGCAACAACCCGAGGCTGACCAATGCTGTTGCAGTGGAAGGTGTTTCGCTGTGCTCGTCGGCGTCGTTCATGGATTCCACGGGCAGGAAGTCGCCGGGGTGCCGAACCGTCTGCACCATCACGAACAACCCGTAGAGCAGCAATGAAGCCACCGCGGCGAACGCCAGCTGCGATCCGGAGAACTCCGGACCGGGCTTACTCGTGGTGAACGTCGGCAACACCAGGCTGAGCGTGGCAAGGGTAGCCACGGTTGCCAGGGCTGCGCCCGTCCCCTCCGCATTGAACTCGGCCACCCGTCGACGCACCGCGCCGACCAACAGCGACAACCCGAAGATTCCGTTGCAGGTGATCATCACCGCCGCGAACACGGTATCGCGCGCCAACGACGACGCATCGTCCCCACCGGACGCCATCAAGGTCAAGATCAGGCCGACCTCGATCACGGTGACAGCCACCGCCAGCACCAACGATCCGAACGGCTCCCCCATCCGATGGGCCACCACCTCGGCATGCTGCACGGCCGAGAGCACCGCTCCAGCCAGCGCCAACGCCAAGACGATCACCGCCGGACCGGAGGGATGGGTGAACCACGCGATTGCTAGAACCACGGCGGCCAGCAACGGAACAATGGTCGTCCAGCGTCGGATCAGCAGGCGCGTCATACCCTCCATGATTGCAGCGAATTCTCAGCATTCAGGGTAAATGAGACATTGATCGCCTGGCTCTGCCGCGTCTGCGACCCGGTCCATGCGCACTCGGCTCCACGCGCACGGACCTGGAGCGACGTCGCGTAGCTTGCGCTCGTGTGCGGCTATCCGCCCGTCCACCACCGGGGCCACGGTTTGGCACTTCCAGCACAGTGCCGGTCTTCGGACCACACTTCACGTAGCCCCAGCGCTCCGCTCCGATCCACGGGCCGTCGTTCCGAACCTGCGGTGATTGCTTATGTTTCATGCTTGTCGCCCTGCTGCGCTCCCGGCCAGGAGCGCACAACTGTCCAAGCAGGTAGGCGAAGCGGCGGCGGAGAGGAATGGCTCAACAAGCACGGCCGCTGTTCGGCCACAGACCCGCGTCCACCGCGCGAGCGTCTTCCACCTGCACTTGTCGGCGCCGTTCGGCTCACGATCTCCTGTCACGCTGACACTCACCCGGCATCTGGGCCTGCCTACAGCCTCACTCCCGTTGCGCGGCAACCGATACCGATTAGCGTCTACACCCCGCCTACGATGATGAGATGGAGACCGGCCAACGGGACTCGGCCGCATTCGGTGCCCGATTGCGCGCCGCCCGTGAGGCTGCCGGTGTCAGCTTGGCCGCGCTGGCCGCGCGTACCCATTTCAGTAAGTCTCTGCTGGGCTTGCTCGAAACTGGACAACGACAAGGCGGCCGAGCACGTGCTGTCAGCTCGTCACGTCTGGACCGCCGCGTCACCGAGATCGAGCGCCTTCTGACTACCTGATGTGGCTCAAGATTTAGGACATATCAGCAGAATCTTCGCTGTGTTCGTCTCGTCCCACCAGTGCGTCGGCCGGGGGAGCCATTCGCCGGTCCACCGATGCTTACGCCATGTCGAAAGAGAGCAGATCTGCGATATTCTATCGCGCTGTACGATGACGGACTCGTTCTGGAACAACTCACCCGAAGGGAAAGATTCAGCTCCGAAAGAGAACCGGTATCCCGTCCTCTCGGTGATTGCTTTCATTTGAACTTCCCGTCGATGTTCAGATGTCGTTTGGTGGACGGTCATGAGGAGCGGGACCATTGATGCAAGAGAAATTCCGATGACTGCCGCATAGGCAAGCTGAGAATATCGGCCCTTGTCGGCCTTGCGGGCCAGCAATGCGATGCGAAGTACCGAAAATAGGGCAACGACGAGCAGTGCAGCGGATAGCGCGAATTTCCACCAAGCGCCGGGCGCGAACGTCGGCCACCCGAGATCCATCACGATCTCGTAGGTATCCCACTGATCTGGTCTCATGTTCAGCCTGTCAGCTCGCCGCGCCGAATTCTGTCGATCACTGCGTCAGACTCTAGTTCGTTCCGCAGCTCGGGGTGCTGCCAATAGAAATAAACCGAATGCAGTAGTAGTGACGGATCAATGCTGAGCGTCGATGTGGGCAGGTCGATGGACTTCTCCAGCAGGCCACGCTGCAAGCGGTCGATCAGGCTGCGTCCGGTGTTGACGTGCACTCTGCTGCCGGGCCTGGGGACGATCTGCACGGTGTGAGTGTTATTGAGCATGATCGGCCGTATCAGGGCAATTTCGTCCCATGCGAGAGACCTTGTCGTACGACCGAGGCCCTGGGATACCCCTTGCCCGGTCATCGCGAAGAAGTACTGCCGCCCACGGCCGACGAACAGGTAAATGACGAGGAATGCGAGCATTGCGAGGGCGATCACAACGATCATCAACCCACCCAGGTCTATTCCTGTCCTGGTCGAGCCACTTCCTGACATGTTGGACACGAAAAGGATTCCACGCAAAACCAGAAATGCGGCACCGATCAAGAGCCAGGCGACAAGTAAGGGTCGCAGTGAAGAATGGACATCAATACGAAGACCAACCCCGTCGTCGTTGATGGAGCGGACCATCAGAGTTCGCGGCAAACTACTCTTTCGCACCTTGAGGCGCGGGATGAAGACGGCGAAGAAGCTGACGCACATCAACCCCGCTACTGCGCCGAAGGCTGCCTTCAGAGGCTCCCCTCGCCTGGCGTAATCCAACGTGTAGGGGATAAAGATCAGAGCCATTACCACTACGAATACGAGTGCGACTATAAGTACCGTTGGTAGCCGTTGCGGCCCCCATTCTCTCGGCCATTCAAGTAGCGGGGCCTCACGGTTCTCGTTGTTCACGGGCAATCCGAATCCTCCTGGGCTCGCGCACATCTACTTGAACGGCTGCTCAGCAGCCCATGCACCACCTGCACCGCCACCGAAGCCTAGAAGTGCAGCTCCGACTCCGGCGCAGAATGCCGATCCGATCGGCCCGCCTGCCGCGCATGCCGCGCCTCCTAGTTCGGCTCCGAGCAGCGCTCCTGCCCAGCCACCGACCGTACCGCCTGCTGCGTTGGCTATCGCTTCATCTCCCGGCTTGTTGTGGTGTGCCCAGTCGTCCCAGTTGACGTATGCGTTGACCGCGGCACCCAGGGGCAATCCGCCGAGAGCCTTGCTGTCCATTTTCAGCAGCTGACCGAGCTGTGCCTTGGATGCGGCATCGGTGGCGGAATCCATTGCGCCAGCGAAGGCATGCCCTGCTCCCGGAGTCCCGGAATCGAGCATCTGGAGAGCCCGCATCTGATTGATATGGGAGTCGGCCATCGCAGCCCCGGCCTGGCTAGCCATCGACTCTCCACCCGCTTTCACCCATTCCGCACCCCCAGCTGCGGCAGCCGAGAACTCGGTTGCGAGCGGATGTGTCCCGACGGTGTCCTTGGTGGAGCCGTAGAGGCTGTTCCATTCGGAGCCCGTGAACGACTTCACGTCGTCCCAGATCGTCTGCTTGGGAGTGTTCGGCGGTGCCTGGCTCGGGTCGTACTGAAGCACCGAACCATCCTGGAACTTCGTCACAATGCGACCGTCGGCGAGTTGCGCGGTCTGTGCCGTGCGACCGTCCGGATACGTGGTCTTGACAGTACCGTCCTGCTGCATCTGTGACTGCAGACCAGCCGAGTTCGCGGTTCCTACCAGATGCGACTGCCCGTCTGCTCCCTGCGCGTATTGCTCGAAGGCCCGGAATCCGTCCGATCTTTGCCATTGCCGGTCGATAACACCGTTCGGGCCGTACTTGTCGGTGACGGTGCCGCCGTTCTGCGGATACGACTCGGACACCTTGGCACCACGCGAACCGTCCACGTTCATCGCGTACGTGCTCGTCTTTCCGTTGCCGTCCGGAATCTTCTGAAGCTGTTGCTGTTTGCCGTCCGGCCCAGTGATCGTCATATCGACGATGCCGGAACCGTCGGGTCGAGGCTTCGTCACAGTGGTGACGGGTGGGTTGTGCCCCGTGGTCTCGGTGGTGATGGTCGATCCGTCGGGCTGCTGCACCGAGGTCGCCACTGTAAGGGTGCCGTCCGGGTTCGGGGTGACCGTCTTCGTCGACCCGTCCGAGTTGGTGACCGTGAGCGGAATGCCCTGCTCCAGCTTCATCGCGTCGCCGAGGATCGGCGGTAGTTCTTCCGGCTTGGCCGTATCCGGATGTAGCAGGCCCGGAAACAAGGCCCGAATACCCTGCGGTGGCATCTCGAAGAACGCCACATGTGCCAGCTCGGCCTTGGCGACGTCGATGGCTGCCTTCGCGGCAGTGGCGGTGTTGTCGGCGTTCTGTAAGGCGCTGACCATTGCGAGTTGTTGTTGGGCTGCTTCGTATTCGACGTCGATCAGGGCCTTGGTGAGGTAGCCGGGATCGGACGTCGGGTTGCGGCCTGCCGCTGCCTTCAGTGCTTGCTGTTTCGCCACACTGGTTACCGTGCCGTCGTCGGCGACCTCGAATCCCATGCCCTGGATGAGGTTTCGCTTGTCGATGACGAACTGCTTCGCATGGGCCAGCTCGCCCTGGTGAGTGGTCGAGACCGTCCTGAGGTTGCCGACCTTGTCCATGAGGTGACTACCGGCCATCTTCTCCGCATTCACTCGCGCAGCAGCAGAGTCGGCACCTGCACCCTTGGCGATCTCCGACATCTCCTGCGGTCGAGACGAGAAGAATGTCAGCGCCGATTCCACCTGGTCACGCGCAGCACTCACGCTGCCTGCCAGGTCAGTGCCGGGGAACGGGTCGCTGGCGTCGGTAGGTGCGGTGACGCCGTTACCGAGATCTTTGATCTCACCGGCCAATCCGTCCAACCACTTCGCCCAGCCGCGTAGCGCGTCCGGATCGACCTTCAACGTCACCGATCCCCCTAGTTGCGAATCAACAGCTCAGAGCATCCAGACTGGCGTCCGATCGTCCTACACATAACGCCTGCTCGGCAAGCTGGGCAAGGGTTGCACCGGTGGGTCGAGCCGCGTCCACACCCGGCATGCAGGGGTCGCGAACTTCGGAATGGTTCCCGGTACCGGACACGGGCCGTCGGGGTACCGGTACCAGTTGACGAGTACGGACGCCGAATCCCAGTTCCGCACACCCGTTCGCGATCGTCTTCGCGCGTGTTCCTCCCACCTCGCAGAGGTAGTGGTCCAGGTTTTGGTTCTGGATGAGAGATCCCACGGACCGTAGCGCGCACAGCCCGGGTGCGGCGGGCGTGCCCGCCGCCACAGTCAGCCGTTCGCGAGATCCGATGGATCGGTATTGGCTCCGCACAGCACGATGCAGATGTGCTCGCCCGGCGCGGGGACGTACGCCTGCGGGTTGCGGAGGAGGGCGGCCAGTGCTGCCGCGCCGCCGGCTTCGACGGCGATGCGGCGGTCGTCCCACAGGGTCTGTCGGGCGGCGACTATATCGGCGTCGTCGACGAGCACCGAGCGGGTGTCGAAAACTGTTGCGGCGGTGAGGGCCAGCGGGGTGACCCGGCGCGCGCCCAGCGAGTCGGCGGCGATCGAGTCGACCGGCACATCGACCGGGTGTCCGGCCTCGACGGCGGCGTTGAGGGCGCGGCAGGTGCGGGGTTCGACGGCCACGGTCCGCATGCCGTGCTGCCCCGCGGCGGTCGCGACCCCGGCGAACAGTCCGCCCCCGCCGACCGCGACGACGACGGTGTCGAGATCCGGGAGCCGGTCGCGGATCTCGTCGAGCAGGGTGCCCGCGCCGGCGGCGATCAGCGGATTGTCGTAGGCGTGCGAGGCCAGAGCGCCGGTGCGAGCGGCGAATTCGGCGCAGGCGGCCGCGGCCTCGGCGTACTGGGTGCCGACCTGACGCACCTCGGCGCCGAGGCGGCGCAACCTGTCGACCTTGACCCGGGGGGCGTTCTCGGGAACGAAGACCGTGGCCCGCACACCCTCGCGCCGGGCGGCCCAGGCGCAGGCCAGCGCGGCGTTGCCGCCACTGGCAATGGTCACCCCGGCATCCGGCAGGGTGCCCGTTTCCTTGTGCGCCGCAATGAAATTGAGCGCGCCCCGGGCCTTGAAGGTGCCGGTGTGCTGAAGATATTCATGCGCCAGCCACACCCGCCCCGAGTCGGCGCCCGCGATGGCCCCGGCCTCGACCGGACTCACCGCGATGGGACGCACCAGCCCGGCAATCCGGTCCGCCGCGGTCTTGATCTCGTCGTAGCCGAGCCGATCCACCATGCACACTCCTTCGGTATCCTCGGCCACCCTATCGGTCCGGATGGCGGGCGCGATCGCGCCCGCCACACTCGTCAGCTCACGAGCGGCAGGCCCGCTTCCGACCAGTCCTGAATGCCCTCGCGGTACTTGCGCACATTCGTGTATCCGAGGTTCTCCAGCCTGGTGGCGACCTGCTGGCTGTTGCCGCAGGCCGCGTTCGAGCAGTAGGTGACGATCGCCGCGTCCTTGTTCGGAATCAGGCGCGGCGCTTCGCTTTCCACGTCCTCCTCGACGAGGTTCAGGGCGCCGGGAAGGTGCGCCTTGGCGTAGTACTCGGCGCCGAGCGCGTCGATCACGATCACCGAACCGGCCTCGATCTCCTTGGCGAGTTCGTCGCGAGTGATCAGTGCGGTCATGGGAGTGCCTTTCTGCGGGGGGATCCCGGCCGAAAGCATGCCGGGAACAACTGCGTGCACGTAGTTGCGTGCGTGCACACGCTACTAAATATGTGCGGGCGCACGCAACTGGTTAGACTGGGGTCGTGGCGAACTCTCCGAAACGATCCCATCCGGCCGTGGGGGCCTGGGCCGCCCTGCTGCAGGTGCACGCCAAGCTGGTGCCCGAGCTCGATGCCGAGCTGCGCCGCGCGACCGGGCTCCCCTTGAGCTGGTACGACGTCCTGCTCGAACTCGATGCGCCGCACCAATTGCGGATGAGCGACCTCGGCGAGCGGGTGGTCCTGAGCCGGACCCGGGTGAGTCGCCTGGTCACCGAGCTCGAATCGCACGGCCTGGTCCGTCGCGACACCAACCCCGACGACGCCCGCTCCGCCTTCGTCTCCATCACCGACACCGGCCGCGAACGGTTGCGCGAGGCGGCGCCGCACTACCTGTCCGGCATTCAGCGCCGCTTCGCCGACCTCAGCACCGCGGAGCTCGATTCGGTGGCCGCGGCCCTGCGCAAGGTCGTGGGCCCGACCGCCCTCCCCGATCCTCGGCGACCCTGACCGTTCCGGGTCCATGGAATCGGGGCCGGGCGGGCATAGTCTGCTCGTCGTGGACGAAACAGCCGAGAATCCGCATCCGCACGAGCCGCACACCGAGGGGTTGGGCGCGAAGCTGAACTGGTTGCGGGCCGGGGTGCTGGGCGCCAACGACGGCATCGTGTCCACCGCCGGCCTGGTGGTCGGCGTCGCGGCCGCCACCACGAGCCGCGGGCCCATTCTCACCGCGGGCCTGGCCGGGCTGGTGGCCGGCGCCATGTCCATGGCGGTCGGCGAATACGTCTCGGTCAGCACCCAGCGCGATTCCGAGCGGGCGCTGCTGTCGAAGGAACGGCGCGAGCTCGCCGAGGAGCCGGAATACGAGCTGCGCGAACTGGCGCAGATCTACCGGGCCAAGGGCCTGTCCCCGGAGACGGCCCGGCAGGTGGCCCAGGAGCTCACCACCCACGACGCGTTCGCCGCCCACGCGGAGGCCGAATTGGGTTTGGACCCCGAGGATCTCACCAACCCCTGGCAGGCCGCGATGTCCTCGGCCATCTCCTTCACCCTGGGTGCCCTGCTACCGCTGGCCGCCATCCTCCTGCTCCCGGCATCCTGGCGTATCCCGATAACCTTCGCCGCCGTCCTGGCAGCCCTCGCCCTGACCGGCTCGGTAAGCGCCCGCCTCGGCGGCAGCAGCCGAGGCCGAGCGGTGCTGCGCGTCGTAATCGGCGGCGCACTGGCCATGGCGATCACCTATGGGATCGGGCAGTTGGCGGGGACCGCGGGGGCGTGACGGGCGGGGGCGCGCGACAATAGATCCCGGCCAAAAGCATGCCGGGATCTCATGGCGCATCCGAATCCGCTACCCCGGCGCGCATCCAAATCCCCCACTCCAGCGCGCATCCGAATCCTGTGATCCCGGCGTGCTTTTGGCCGGGATCTTCACACAGGTAGCAGGCCGATCGCTTCCTTGGTCTGCGCCACCTTGACCGCGGCTCTTTCCCGGACTTCTATCGCGCTCTGCCGCAGTACCTTTCGGACATACTCCGGATCGGCCGACAGCTCTGCGTAGCGGCGCTGGATCGGTTCCAGCAGGGCCACAACGGCGTCGGCGACCGCGTGTTTCAAGGTGCCGTAGCCGCTGAAGTTCTCGGCCAGGCGGGCCGGTGGGGTTCCGGTGCAGGCCGACAGGATGGTCAGCAGGTTGGCGACGCCGGGCCGGTGGCCGGGGTCGTAGGCGACCTCCGCGCCGCCGTCGGTCACAGCGCGCATCACGGTGCGGCGCAACACATCCGGTGGGTCGAGCAGCCGCAGCGAGCCCGCAGCGGACAGCGACTTGCTCATCTTCACCGTGGGATCGGCGACATCCATGATGCGCGCGGCCACCGGTGGATTCACCGCCCGCGGCAGGGTGAACACCGGACCGTAGGCGGCGTTGAAGCGGGTGGCGACATCGCGGGCGAGTTCGACGTGCTGGCGCTGGTCCTCGCCGACCGGGATCTCCTCGGCGTCGTAGAGCAGGATGTCGGCGGCCATCAGGACGGGATAGGTCAGCAGCGACAGCCGAACCTGTTGTCCGCGCCGGGATTTCTCCTTGAACTGGATCATCCGCCGCGCCTCCCCGTAGCCGGTGGCGCATTCGAGCAGATAGTGCAGCTCGGTGTGTTCGGGCACCTGCGACTGCACGAAGAACGGGCCGAGACCGGGATCGACGCCCGCGGCCAGCAGCAGGGTCGCGAATTCCAGCGTGCGCCTGCGCACCTCGGCCGGATCGTGCGGCAGCGTCAGGGCGTGCAGGTCCGAGATGAAGATGCCGGTGTCACCCGAGACCTGCTCGCGGAGCGCGGGTTCGATGGCTCCGAAGTAGTTCCCCAGGTGCAGATCGCCCGAGGGGGTGAAGCCGGTGAGTCGTCGTGGCATGTGATGGATTCCTTTCGGGGCGAGCCGAATCGGGCATCACACGAACAACGGCCGCCCGATTCGGGCGGCCGTTGTTACAGAGCATGCGGATAAGTGGTGGCCACCCGTCAGGGCCGCCACCACACGAGATGAACGAGGGTCCGCACCTCGCGAGACTAACAGCACCCCCGTGGCTCCGGCCAGAGCTTTTTCGCCGCCCGAAAACCAGTCCACCCGTGACCGACTGGCTCTGTTTTCGAAGGCCAGTTGCCTGCATGCTTGCCGAATGTTGCTTCGCCGGTTATTCGCGCTCTACCTCGGACTCTGGCTGTACGGGACGTCCATGGCGGTGATGATCCGCGCGGGCCTCGGCCTGGACCCGTGGGACGCGTTCCATCAGGGCGTGGCGCGGCACGTGCCGGTCAGCTTCGGCACCGTCACCGCGGCCACCGGTATCGCGGTGCTGCTGGCGTGGATTCCGCTGCGGCAGCGGCCGGGACTGGGCACGGTGAGCAATGTCGTGGTGATCGCGCTGGCGGTCGACGCGGGGCTGTGGCTGCTGCCGCAGGCCCACCCGCTCCCGGTGCGCATCGGCGCGATGGTGGCGGCGGTCCTGCTCAATGCGGTCGCCACCGTGCTCTACATCGGCGCGGGCATGGGCCCGGGCCCGCGCGACGGCCTGATGACCGGCCTGGTTCGCCGCACCGGCCGCCCGGTGTGGCTGGTGCGGACCGGCATCGAGGCGACCGTGCTGGTCACCGGCTGGTTACTGGGCGGCAGCGTCGGCATCGGCACCCTGGTCTACGCCTTCGGCATCGGCCCGCTCATCCATGCGCTGATCCCGTTCGTGGATCGCTGGCTCCCGGGCTTTCACACCACCCCGGCCCCGCAACCGGTACCGGCCTGACCCCTACAGTTCCGGCGTGGACCGAATCCAGGCCACCGCCAAGGGAATTCGGCGCGCATCCAGGTCCGGGCGCGGGTAGACGCTGCCGGTGAGGGCCGCCCCCGAGAACAAATGGGTGAGCGAGAAGGCCGCCAGCTCGTGCACCGACTCCGGGAGCCCGTCGAGTGCGCCGAGTGCCTTGGCGCGCACCAGGATTCCGTCGTAGAACCGCGGCAGCGCCGGGGCGATCCGCTCGCGCAGCTCCCGATCGGTGCGGGCGGCCACCATCATCTCGTGCCAGGCGTCGACCAGCGGCGACCCCGCCAGCCCGGCCAGCAGCCGCAGCGCGCTCTCCACCTGCGGTGCGCGCTCGTCGCGCGGCACGGCGAGCACCCCGTCCGCCTCGGCCAGGATGCGGCGGCTGATCTCCTCGGCCACGACCGCGATGAGGGCCAGCCGGGATTCGAAGTGACGGAACAGCGCCCCGGCCGACACTCCGGCACGGCCGCAGATGGCGGCGATCGTGGTCCGGTAATAGCCGTCCTCGATGATGGTGTCGATGGCCGCGTCGACCAATTTCGCGATCGTCGCTTCCCGGCGCTGCTGTTGGGTACGACGCTCGGCGCGTTCCGACTTTTCGGGCATGATGCCCAGTATGGCGGCCCCGTTCTGTGCGTCTTCACAATGCCGACCGACCAGCGTAAACACCTCGGGCAGAAGGTTTCTCGGAAACATTCCCATTCCGGAACGGCTCCGCTAGCGTTAGCGAGCATTCGGTATCTGTGTAGGGCGTGCCGATCATCGCCGATCGCAAAGGACGAGCATGTTCTCCCTCCGTAAACCCGTTGTGGCCGTGGCCGTGTCCGCGGTGGTACTGCTGATGTCGAGTGTGGCCGGGGCCGCCACCGCGCTCGCCGATCCGCTCCCGCCGATGCCCCCCGATCAGAATCAGCTCCCGGATCTGCCGAAGGAGCCCGACCTGTATCGCCATCTGCCGGCGCCGGATCCGGCGACCGATCCCTGGTACGCGCCGCCGCCGGGGCTGGATTCGATGGCGAACGGGCAGATCGTGCGCACCCGCGACGTGGGCACGTATGTGACGGGCATTCCGATGCCGCTGACCACCCGCCAGATCCTGTTCCGCACCACCGATGTTCGCGGCCGGGCCGCGGTCACCGCGACCACCGTGCTGATTCCGCCGGTGCCGTGGATCGGCAGCCCGCGCCCGATCCTGTCGTATCAGGAGGCCATCGATGGCAGTGCGGCGCTGTGCAATCCGTCGTTCACGTTGCGGGCGGGGATCTTCAAGGAGATCACCCTGCTGGCCGGTTTCCTGGCACAGGGATTCGCGGTGGCGGTCACCGATTTCGACGGCCTCGACGGCACCGAGTTCCTGACCTTCGGCGAGGGCAATCTGGTGCTCGACGGCATTCGCGCGGCGAAGAACGATCCCACGCTGGGACTGGCGGATTCAGCCGCCGCGCTGTACGGCTACTCCGGCGGCGGGAGCGGGACCGCCCGCGCCGCCGAGCGGCATCGCGCCTACGCCCCGGAGCTGCGGATCCTCGGTGCGGCCGAGGGCGGGGTGCCCGGCGACATGGTGCAGATCGCCCGGCACAACATCTCCCACGACGAGGGCCTGGCCAACTTCAGCGGTCCGGCGAATTTCACCATGTGGCTGGCGCTGGCCAATCTGTCGCGCAGCTATCCCGAGGTGTTCGATCCGGCCGAGTACCTGACGCCGGAGGGACAGGAGCTGCTGAAAAACGTTCGGGGACGGTGCGTGTGGACCAGCGCCCTCACCGGGGCCTATCGCCCGGTGAGCGCGTATCTGCGGCCGGGCAAGAGCCTCGACGATCCGGCCATTCACAATGTTCTGGTGGAGCAGAGCCTCGGGCAGCCGCAGAATCTGCCCGATATGCCGGTCCTCATGTGGCACGGGATCTGGGACGAGCTGCTGCCGTTCCCGGATTCGATCAAATCGACGGTCGACGCGTACTGGAACAGCGGCGTCGATCTGCGCTACGTCACCACGCCGATCCCCGAGCATGTGGCCGCCGACCTGTCGGTGCTCCCGGCCGCGGAGACCTGGATCAGCGCGATGCTGCGCGGCCTGCCGCCCGGACCCCGGCTGCGGATCGGCATCTGACGCCCGAGTTCAGTTGTCGCGCACGATGATTCCGGCGGCCCGCGCGAAGGCGGGCGCCAGGTCGAGCAGCTGCGCGGTGCCGACGATGGCACCGCGCAGCGAGTCGATACCGGCGGTGAGGTCCAGGGTCGCCGCGCCGCGCAGGTCGACCGCGTCCAAGGTGGAGCGGTGCAGGGTGACCCCGTCCAGACGCGAGCCCGGGAACGTCACCCGGGTCAGCCCGGCCTCGCTGAAATCGGTGTCGCGCAGCACACAGTCGACGAAACTGACGTCCCGCAGCTGCGCCGTGCGAAAGTTCACCGACTCGAATTTGCAGCCCTCGAACCGGATTCGGCGCACCGTCGCACCGACCAGCTCCACGCCCGACAGCGCGCTGTCCACGAATTCACTGTTCAGCCAGGTGGATTGACCGAGATTGACCCCGACGAAACGCACGCCCCGCAGCCAGACATCGTCGAATCGCCCGTGCTGCATGATGCCCCCGGCGAAGGCCACCCCGGTGAACGCGGACTCGGTGAATCGCACACCATGCACATCGAGGTCGTCGAACACGGCATTGTCGAGATGAACGGACTCGTAATCGTAATCCGATTCCAGCTCGGCATCGAACGCCGTCAGATAGCGGGCATAGGGCAGATCGGCAAGGTCACGAGGCACTCCTGCACCCTAGGCGACCCCACCGACAACCCGGCTATCTCGCCCCCGGCCCCGGCGGAGTCGGAATCTCGGGTACGCCCGGGACGGTCGGCGTGACCGGCGGAGGCGGGGGCGTGAGGATGCCGCCACCCTGCTCGCCGCCCTGGCCCTGGGGAATGCAGATCCAGGCGCCGTCGGGGCCCAGGCCCCACTGGGCGACTATGCCGTCGTGCGAACAGTCGTCACCGACCTGGTGTTCGTCGCCGCCCTGGCCCTGCGGGATACAGGCCCAGCTGCCATCGGGGGCCAGACCCCACTGCGCCACGATGCCGTCGTGGGAGCAGTCGTCACCGACCTTGTGGGCGGCGGGTCGCGGCGAGGGTGCCGGTGGGGCAGGAGGTTTCGGGGCGGCGGTGGGCCGGGCGGGGCCGGGCGGCTGCGGAACCGGGGCCGACGACGTCGGGCGGGCGGTGCTCAAGGTGGTGGGCGCCGGGGTGGTCGTGCTGGTCGTCGTGCTGCCCGATCCCTTGTCCGATCGGTCGACCAGCACCCCCACCAGCGCGGCCACCGCAATGATCGCCACGATCACCGCGGCAATGGCGATATTGCGCGGGGTGGTGGTTTTTCCGCCGCCGGACGGCGGAGTCTGCTGCCCGTTCTCCGGTGACGCCATTGTCGACAACCTTTCGTCCACCAGTTGCACCGATGCTCCGAAAAGCCCATCCATCAGGCACGTTACCGAAGATCACGGTATTGGGTCGAGATCGACGCGCACCGTGAGCAGATCCGTGCCGAATGCCCGCACGACCGTGCTGTTGTAACGGGGCAGTTCCTTCAGCCGGGCCACCGCGTCGTCGTCGGGCAGCAGGTGCGCGGTGCCGGTGTGCCACTGACCGCGCAGCCGCAGCCGCACCCGATTGTCGACGCGGATATTGCGGACGTACTGCGAGCGGTCCCCGAATTCGGAGACGAACCAGAACGAGTTTCCGGTGCGGCGGCCGCCGATCGGGGTGATCCGCGGCTGCCCGCTGACCCGCCCGGTCGTCTCCAGCAGGGTCTGCCCGCCCAGTCGGCGCAGGATCGGATTACCGATATTCCGCTGAAAGCTCGTGATGACTCGATGCTGCAGATCACGACGGTTCACCATGCGCCGACGCTATCGCATGCGCGGCACCGCCGACGGATCACCGCGATTCGGCGCGCTGGCGCAGATAGCGGGCGGTGGTCTCGTCGGCCGGGAGCAGGGCCTCCAGGTGGAGTTCGGACAGCGAGACGTCGGTGGCGGTGGCGAAGGAGGTGAGGGTGGTGATGAAGCGCAATTCGCCGGTGTCACAGCGCATTCGGAGCGGGACGGCGAAGCCGAGGTAGCCGGGGCCGGGGTCGGCGGGCGGGAGGTAGCCCTCCAATTCGGCGACCAATGCCTCCAGCTCGGGGTCCGGGCTGATCCGAATCCGTTGGCGCAGTGCCTCGGTCACGTGCCGTCCCCACTCGGGCAGATTCAGCACCCGCCGGGCCATGCCGTCGGGATGCAGCGCGAGGCGACGGGTATTCACCGGCGGCCGCAGCAGTTCGGGCGCGCAGCCCTCGGTGAACAGGCCGAAGGCGGCATTGGATTCGAGCAGGGTGCCGCGCCGGTCCGCGATCAGCGCCGGATACGGCATGTGCCCGTCGAGGATGCCGCGCAATGCCCCGCGCACGGGCGCCAATTCCGGTGCGTCCACGCCGGATTCGCGGTAGGCCGGGGCATAGCCCGCCGCCGCCAGCAGCGTATTGCGGTCGCGCAGCGACAGTTCCAGCGATTCGGCCAGCCGCAGCACCAGCGCCCGGCCCGGGTGCGAGCGGCCCTGCTCGAGAAAGCTCAGGTGGCGCTGCGTGGTGTCGGCGCGGATCGCGAGATCGAGCTGGCTCCAGCGCCGCAGCCCGCGCCAACGCCGCAACTCCCGGGCGAACGGGCCGGGATCTGCCAGTGCGGTCGTCATGATGCCCATGATCGACAGTGCGGCGGCGGTGCGCCATTCCCCGCGGGGAATCGCGGCGCGACAGACGAGAAACCACCCCCGGGAACCGGCGTGCCGGCGCCGGATCCGGGGGTGGCGCGGTCACGAGCGTCACGACCGGTCCGCGGTCGCGCCGTGTCCCCCGGCGCGGTCGCGGCAGCCGGGGCTGATGAGGGAAGCCCGGGTACCGCACGCGGATCGATCGGTCGCGTCGCGACCTTCCGGCGGACTGTTGAGGGAGGTCCGCCGAAGTGTGTGCCAGGCGATTCGTTATCACCTACGTACGTAGACAGTAGGTGAATTTTGTCTGATTAGCAAACCGCGTTCGCTCGCTCACCCGACTACGGGCGGGTTACGTAGATAGTATGTCCCGAGCCGACCCGCCTTTCGGGGCGGCACGACGAGGGAGGTGCAGTTGCCTACACGCGGATTCGGGGACCTGGAAGCCGTGGTCATGGACCGGCTCTGGAACCGTGAGGGCGAACAGACGACGGTGCGGGAGGTGTTCGACGAGCTCGCGCGCGAGCGTGAGATCGCTTACACCACGGTCATGTCCACCATGGACAACCTGCATCGCAAGGGCTGGCTGGAGCGCCGCCGGGAGGGCAAGGCATACCGCTACTGGCCGAAGCTGAGCCGGGAGCAGCACAGCGCGCGACTGATGCAGGAGGCACTGCACGACGGCGGCCGGTCGGATCTGGTGCTCGCGCATTTCGTGGAGCAGATCGGTCCCGAGGAGTCCGAGCGACTGCGCGCGGCACTGAGACAGTTGGCCGAGGAGTGAGCGCGGCCCTCGGACTGTTCGTCTTCGCGACCGTGGTGGCGGTCTGCGCCCCGCGGGTGCTCCCGCGGCTGACCCGCCACGGTGTCGCCCCGCGACTGGGTGTGGCGGCGTGGTCGACCCTGATCGTCAGCGCGCTCGGCTGCTGGGCCGTCGCCGCCGGTCTCGCGCTCGCCGATGCCACGCACTCCTGGCTGCGGCCGGAGCGACTGATGGCCGAGGGGCTGCACGAGGCCGAGGTGATCGCGACCGGGCATGCCGGTCTCGCCGCCGAACTCGCCCTGGTGGCGGTGACGGCCGCACTGGTCGCGGGGATCGCGATGCTCGGGGTGCGGCTGGCCCGGCTGCTGCGGCGGATGCGGCTGCGCTCGCGCGATCACGCCGAGGCGCTGCGCCTGACCGGCCGCCGCGTGCAGCGCCACGATGTCGGCGAGGTGGTGGTCGTCGATACCCCCGAGCGGGCCGCGTATTGCGTTGCGGGAGAACCGAATGTGGTGGTGGTCACCAGCGCCGCCCTCGCCGCGCTCGAGGATCGCGAACTGGCCGCGGTGCTCGCCCACGAACACGCCCATCTCGCCCGCCATCATCCCCTGCTGCTGGCGGTGACCCGCGGCCTGGCCGCCACCTTCCCCCGGCTGCGGCTGTGTACCGTCGGCGCCCGCGAGATCGCGCGCCTGCTGGAGATGTCCGCCGACGATGCCGCCGTCCGCACCCACGGCCGGGTCCCGCTGCTGTCGGGCCTGCTCGCCATGTCGGGCACGGTCCCCTCGAATGCCCTGGGCGCCAGCGGAACCGACATCCTGGCCCGCGCCCGGCGCCTGGCCGCTCCCGACCCCGGCCCGCACTACCGCACCCGCGCGGGCCTGCTGACCGGCATCGGCATCGCCGTCACCGGCCCGGCACTGGTCACCACCGCCGCCGCGACCGAGCTCTGGCTCTGCCTCACGTGAGCGCCGCCGCGAGGCGGGCGATATCCGCGGGCCGCACTCGGCAGCAGCCGCCGATAATGGTCGCGCCGAGGGAAACCCATTCGTGGGCTTGGGTTTCCGAGAAGAGCGCGGGTCCGGTCCAGGTATGGCCGACGGGGTCCCAGCCCTCGCCGCTGTTGGGATAGACGACCGCGGGTCTGCCGGTGGCGGCCCGGGCGGCGGCGATGGCGGGGGCGACATCGGCTGGACTGCAACAGTTCACGCCGACGGCGACGATGTTCGGGGCGTCGGCGGCGACGGCGAAGGCATCGGGAAGGGGCTGTCCCGCGCGGGTGGCCTCGCCCGCGACGGTGTAGCTGAGCCACGCGGGCAGGCCGAGGTCGGCCACCAGATCCACCAGCACCTCGGCCTCGTCGGCGTCCGGGATCGTTTCCAGGGCAAGCACATCCGGCTCGGCCTCGGCCAGGGCCGCCAGCCGGGGGGCGTGCCAGTCGCGCAGTCGCGCCGCGGAAAGGCCGTAGCGCCCACGGTATTCGGAGCCGTCGGCCAGGGCCGCCCCGTACGGGCCGACGGACGCGGCCACCCAGCGCGGGCGGCCGTCGCCGGACGCCTCGTCGCGGGCCTGGCGGGCCGATTCCACACTGCGCCTCAGCAATCGGATCGTCTCGGCGCGATCGAGACCGGCGGCGGCGAACCCGTCGAAGGACGCCTGATAGCTGGCGGTCGTCGCGATCACCGCCCCGGCGCGGAAGAACGCCGCGTGCACGGCCCGGATCGCCTCCGGCGCATCCACCAGCAGCCGCGCCGACCACAGCGCATCCGCCAGATCGTGCCCGCGCGCCTCCAACTCGGTCGCCAGCCCCCCGTCCGAGATCAGCACCCCCGCCCGCGGATCGAACACCACAACCTCACTCTAGGTCGCGGGCCGTGCACCGCGCACGACTCCGGCGCACCGAGCCGGGACGACGACTACCGGCCGCGCCCGGCCGCCAGCAGGGCGTCGTACACCAGATCCACGTGCGGGAGGGCGGGGGCGCCGATGCGGCGGGCCAGGAAGCCGGTGTTGACGGGCGGGTCCCCCGGCTCCAGCAGGGGCGCCAGCGCACCCGAATCCAGCTGTGCGGCAATGAGATACCGTGGCAGCACGCTCACCCCGCCACCGGCGGCGACCACCGCCGCGACCGCGCGCAGATCCGCGACGACCACCGCCGGTTCGGCATCGAGCCGGAGGCCGAAGACGTGCCGCCAGTAGTGCCGCACCATCGGGAGGTCGGTGGCGTCACCGATCAGCGGTAGCCCGGCCAGCTCGGCGGGCCCGTGCGTGCGCAGCCGCCGGGCGTCGATCCCGGCCGCCACCGAGGGCGCGGCGACGAGCACGAATTCCTCGTCCACCAGCGCCTCGGCCCGCACGGTCCGCCCGCGCGGCCGGATCTCCGACAGCACCAGGTCGTACCGACCGGTGCGCAGCCCGGCGAGCAGGTCCTCGTTCGCCCCGTCGGTCACCGTCAGCCGCACCCCCTGCGCGATCAGCGGCGCGAGCGCGGGCAGTGCCAGCGCGGCAAGCATTTCCGCCGGACCGGCCAACCGCACCGGCGGCTGCGCGACCGGGGCCCGCACTCCCCCGCCCGCGATCGCCTCCAGCGCGTCCATCGGCCCGGCCAGCCGCGCGGCCAGCTCGTCGGCGGCCGCGGTCGGCGTCACCCCGCGCGGCAGCCGCTCGAAAAGCTGGCTCCCCCACCGCTTTTCCAGCATCTGCAGCTGCGTGGTCACGGTCGGCTGCGACAGCCCGACCTGGCGCGCCGCCGCCGTCACCGACCCCGCCCGATACACCGCCAGGAACGTCCGCAGCTGGACCAGGTCGAGACCGCCCTCGCTCCCCGTGCCATTCATCTCGCCGAGTCTACTTGCGGACGAATACTCGTAGACGTATATTCGTAGGCGAGTAAGGAGGCGCGATGGCGAAGAAACGGAAGGTCGAGAACCTGCTGGGCCTGGCGGTCCTGTCGGTGCTGGTCGAGCGGCCGATGCATCGCTACGAGATCGCCGCGGTGTTGCGCAGTCGCGGCAAGGAACGCGATATGGACATCAAGTGGGGCTCGCTCTACACGGTGGTGCAGAACCTGGAGAAGCACGGGTTCCTGGAGGTGGCGGGCAGCGAGCGCGACGGCGCGCGGCCCGAGCGCACCATCTACCGCCTCACCGCCGCGGGTCGCACCGAAATGGAGGACTGGACGGCCGAGCTGCTGTCCACGCCCGAGCCCGAACACCACCGCTTCGTCTCCGGCCTGTCCATCATGGGCCTGCTGAGCCCCGACCGGGTGATAGCCCTGCTGGGCGAGCGGGTCACCAAGCTGGACGAGGTGACGGCCACGGCGCGCGCCGAGCTCACCACCATGACCGCGGCCGGATTGCCGCGCCTGTTCCTCGTCGAGGCCGAGTTCTCGGTCGCGATGCTCGAGGCCGAGGCCGAGTGGGCGCGCACCCTGCGCGACCAGCTGGCCTCCGGTGCGTTCCCGCACATCGATCTCTGGCGGCAATGGCATGCCGACGGCACGCCACCGGCAGACATCGTGGCGATGGTCGAAAGGGGGGACTTCCGGGCGCCGAAGGATTCGTGAATCCTTCGCTCGCTCAAAGCAATCGGGCCCGGCGCGGTGCGGCAACACCGACGCCGAGCCCGATCGAATCACCGTCTCGAACCGCATCCGTTTGCAGGCGAACCCGGACCGAGTGTGGCAGCTACAGGATAACCGGGCTCCCTGGGGCGCTGTTCGAGCACCACCGAACCAACCAGGGAGATCCGTCATGTCCATTCGTTCCGCTTTGATCATCGGCGGCGGCATCGCCGGTCCGGTGACCGCCACGGCCCTGCACCAGGCCGGTATCGAGGCCCGCGTCTACGAGGCGTATCCGGGCCCGGCCTACAACATCGGCGCGGCGCTCGGCCTCGCCCCGAACGGGCTGGCCGCGCTGGATATCATCGGGGCCGGTGACGCGGTCCGCAAGGTCGCGCTGCCCATGCACAACACCGTTATGATGATGGGTACCAACACCATTCGGCTGCCCGCGCCCACGGGTATGGAGCCGCTGCACGCGGTCGACCGCAGCGACCTGCACACGGTGCTGCACGATCACGCGGTGGCGTCCGGGGTGAGGTTCGAGTACGACAAGCGCCTCGTCGGCGTCGACGAACATCGCGACGGCGTGACCGCCCGCTTCGCCGACGGCACCACCGCCGACGCCGACATCCTGATCGGCGCCGACGGCATCAAATCGCTGGTGCGCACCCTGATCGACCCGAACGCACCGGCCGCGGACTACACGGGCCTCCTCGGCTTCGGCGCCTTCCTCGACTCCCCGGTCGAGCTGGAGCCGGACACGATGTTCTTCCACTTCGGGAAGAACGCCTACTACCTGTACTGGTCCATGCCCGACGGCCGGGTGTGCTGGGGCGCGAATCTGCCGCAGAAGCAGTACATTTCGATGTCGGAGGCGCGCGCCACCCCGGCCGAGCACTGGCTCGGGATCCTGCGCGAGACCTACCGCGACGACGTCCCGGGCGGCATGTTCGTCCGCGACACCCGCCCCGAGAATCTGATCACCGTCGGCGGCCTGCACATCATGCCGCCCGTACCGCACTGGCATCGCGGCCGCCTGGCGCTGGTCGGCGACGCCGTGCACGCACCCTCCAACAGCACCGGCCAGGGCGCGTCGCTGTCGGTGGAGAGCGGCATCCAGCTGGCCCGCTGCCTGCGCGACTTCCCGGACCCGGCAACGGCTTTCGCGACCTACGAGCGCATCCGCCGACCCCGGGTGGAACGCATCGCGGCGCGCGGGGCGAAGGTCAACCACACCAAGACCCTCGGGCCGGTGATGCGGCGGCTGCTGCCGGTCATGATGCCGATCTTCGCCAAGCTCGGCAAGATGGACGAGGTGATGCGGCGCGAGCAGGGCTACACCATCGACTGGGACGCCCGGGTCGACGTCACCGCGGAGCTGGCCAGGATCTGAGCCGACGCCGAATCAGGCCGAGCGAGCGGGCAATACGTCCGGTCGCTCGGCCTCGTCGAGCAGCCTGGCGGCGATATTGTCCACCGCCTGATCCAGCAGCCGCCGATCCTCCGCGTCGGCGCAATCCCAGTCGTCCAGGTAGCCGCACAGCCACCGGCGCCATTCCGCGAGCACCCGATCCAGCTCGGCGCGCCCGCTGTCGGTGAGATCCATACGCTCACCGTCGAATTCGACGTAGCCGTTGCCGACGGCCTTGTCGTACACCGGTTTCAGCACCTCGGGCGGCATCCAGTGGGCGCGGGCGATGGCGTCCATGGTGGCCGCGCCGCGGACCCGGTTCAGCATCTGCACCTGGCCGATCGCCCACCACTGATCGCGGGTCAGCGGGCTGTCCGCGGCCGCCAGAATATGCGGGGCGGGCAGCTCGTCGTCGCGCAGCTTGCGCATCATGGTGGCCAGCGACTGTTCCAGCCGCTGCACCCGATCCGCCGACTCCGGCATCGAAAATCCTTGGCCCACATCGGTGGCCTCGGCTCGGGCGCTGTCGCGCAGCGGCACCTGCCGCAGGAACCAGGCCACCAGGAAGCCGAGCACCGCCACCGGCACCACCCAGCGGAACACGTACTGGATGGTGTGCGCGTAGGCGTCGATGACCGGGATCGCCTTCTCGTACGGAAGTTTGTGCAGCAGTTGCGGATTGGCCGCCACCGCGGGTGGCACGCCGGGGGTGTGCAGCAGGGCGTCGCGCAGGTTCGGCTGCAGCCTGTTGCTGTAGAGGGTGCCGAAGATCGCGGTGCCGAACGTGCTGCCGATGGTGCGGAAGAACGTCACGCCCGAGGTGGCGGTGCCGAGATCGGAGTACGGGACGGTGTTCTGCACCACGATGGTGAGCACCTGCATGGTCAGACCCAGCCCGAGGCCGAGGATCAGCATGTACAGCGATTCCAGCCAGAACCCGGTGCCGCGTCCCATGGTCGACATCAGGTACAGGCCCACCGCCATCACCGCGCTGCCGACGATCGGAAAGTACTTGTAGTGCCCCGTCTTTCCGACCACCTGGCCGGACATGATGGAGGTGGTGAACAGGCCGATCACCATCGGCAGCGTCCGCAGGCCCGACGCCGTCGCCGACACTCCGTCCACGTACTGCAGATACGAGGGCAGGTAGGTCATCGCGCCCAGCATGGCGAACCCGACGATGAAGCTCAGGATCGAGCAGACGGTGAAGACATTGCTGCGGAACAGATGCATCGGCAGCATCGGCTCCCGGGCACGCAGCTCCGCGAAGACGAAGGCCACCAACAGAATTGCCGACGCGGCGAACAGCCCGATGATCGTCGCCGAACCCCACGCGTACTCCTGCCCGCCCCACTCCAGCGCCAGCACCAGGCAGCTCACGCCGATCGCGACCAGGGCGATGCCGAGGTAGTCGATCACCGGCCGGGCCGCCACGCGGATCGACGGAATCGCCCGTGCCGCAACGGCTATCATCACGATCGCGACCGGCACGTTCACGTAGAAGCACCAGCGCCAGCTGGCGTGGTCGGTGAACAATCCGCCCAGCGTCGGGCCGATCACGGTGGTGACGCCGAACACCGCGCCCAGCGCACCCTGATATTTGCCGCGTTCCCGCAGCGGAATCACGTCGGCGATCAGGGCCATCGCGGTGACCATCAACCCACCCGCGCCGACGCCCTGCACGGCGCGCGCGATCACCAGCAGCGTCATCCCGTGTGCCAGACCGGCGATCATCGACCCGATGATGAAGATCAGCCCGCTGATCTGGAATACGCCCTTGCGCCCGAACAGATCGCCGAACTTGCCCGCGAGCGCGGTCGCCACCGCCTCGGCCAGCAGATACGACGTCATCACCCACGCCATGTGCCCGGCGCCGCCGAGGTCGGCGACGATGGTCGGCAGCGCGGTGGAGACGATGGTGGAGTCGAGCGCGGCCATCAGCATGCCGAGCACGACGGCGACGAATACGACATTGGCCCGGCCACGACTCACGGGTGCGGGCGCGGCGGCTTCGGCGACTGCGTGGGCACCGGTCATTAGCTCAGTATGTGCCGACCTGCCCGGTTCGGCAGGACGACACGGCGTCGTAGGGCTCCCCTACCGGATAAACTTACTCTGAAGTAAGGTCTAGGCAGGAGCGCACCGGCGCGTCGTCGTACACGGTAAGGCAGTGAGGTCTCGACCATGGCGTGGAATCCCAGCGAAATCCCGGACCAGACCGGGCGCACCTTCGTGATCACCGGGGCCAACGGTGGCCTCGGCAAGCACACTACCCGAGTGCTGGCAGGCAAGGGCGCCACCGTCGTCATGGCCTGCCGCAACACCACCACCGCACAGCAGGTGGCCGATGGCATCGACGGCGACGTGCGGGTGGCGGCGCTGGACCTGGCCGATCTGGCCTCGGTGCGCGAGTTCGCCGAACGCACCGGCGAATTCGATGTGCTGATCAACAATGCCGGGCTGATGAACATCCCGTTCTCGCGCACCAAGGATGGTTTCGAGACCCAGTGGGGCGTCAACCATCTGGGCCATTTCGCGCTGACCGGGCTGCTGCTGGACCGGATCGGCGACCGGATCGTGACGCTGTCGAGCGTCGCGCACGCCATGACGCCCAAGCTGTGGATCGACGACCTGAACTACGAGCACCGGCGGTACCAGCGCAACCTCGCCTACTCGCAGGCCAAGCTGTCGAATCTGATGTTCGCCCGCGAGTTGCAGCGGCGCCTGGCCGAATCCGGCTCGCGCAAGCGCTCCTACGCGGTGCACCCCGGCATGGCCGCCACGGACCTGTTCACCCGCACCGAAACCTTCACCGACCGCATCGCCAAGCCGGTCATCGCCGTCATCGGCCACTCCCCCACCCACGCCGCCGAATCCAGCCTCTTCGCCGCCACCACCCCCGACGCCGACCCCGACACCTACTGGGGCCCCACCCGCCTGTTCGGCGTCAACGGCCCGGTCCGCCCCGCCCCCTCCACCAAACTCTCCAAAAACCGAGACCTGTGGCGCCGCCTCTGGGAGGAATCCGAACGCCTGACCGGCATCACCTACAAGTTCTGATGCGCCGGGCCGCATTTCTTCGCCCCCTTGTTCCCGGCGTATCCCCACTTCTTGTTCCCGGCGCACGCTGATCCCACTTCTTGTTCCCGGCGAATGCTGATCCCGCTTCTTGTTCCCGGCGCATGCTGATCCCGCTTCTTGTTCCCGGCATGCTTTTGGCCGGGACCTCTCACTACGTACCGTGTAGTAGACGAGTACCGTGGTAGCCGTGTCCGCTCCACACCGCCGCCCGGCTCTGATCATTCTGGTGATCGTGGCCTCGCTGTCCTGCCTGGCGCTGGGCTGGTGGCAGTGGGGTCGGTTCGAATCGGCGAGCGGCACGGCGCAGAACCTGGGTTATGCGCTGCAGTGGCCGCTGTTCGCGGGGTTCGTGGTGTTCGCCTACATCCGGTTCGTGCGCCTGGAGCGTGAAACGCGGGAACCGGACGAGCCGGAGCCCGCCGCCGCGCCCGAGCGACCGCGGAAAAAGGTGAAAACCGTTGCGCCCCGCGAGATTCCGCCCGGCATCCTGCCGGACCGGCCGACCGCGCCGCGCGCCGACGATCCGGTACTCGCCGAATACAACAGGTATCTGGCCGAACTGTACGAGCGCGACGCCCGCGAGCAGGTCGGCATCCCGCACGAATCCGAGAGGAGCGCCGGTTGAGCGCCGCCGACAACCCCACCGCCCCGGCCACCGCCCCCCAGGCGCCCGGCCCCACCACCCGCGACACCGCCCGCATCCGCTCGGCGCTGACCCGCTACCGCGCACTGGCCTACATCACCGGCGTCTGGCTCCTCCTGCTCTGCGCCGAAATGATCTACAAATACCTCCTGCTCGACGACAGCAGCAAGGCCCCCCACTGGCTGTTCTACGTAGGCCAAATCCACGGCATCTTCTACATGCTCTACCTGGTCTTCACCATCGACCTGGCCATCAAGACCCGCTGGAAGCCCGCCACCACAATCATCACGGCCCTAGCGGGCACCATCCCCTTCCTCTCCTTCATCTGCGAGCACTACCGCACCCGCCAGGTCCGCGCCGACTACAGCCTGTAGACCGCTAGTTCCCTGTTGCACGGCCCCAGGGGGCCGTGCAACAGGGAACAAAAGGGCCCGGCCCAATTCAAAAGAGCTGAGACCAGATCTAACGCTCGGCCAGGGATGCGAGGGTGGGGAGGAGGGCTCGGAGGGCTCGGGCTCGGTGGGAGGTGGCGTTTTTTTCGGCGGGGGTTAGTTGGGCGGAGGTGCGGGTTTCGTTGGTGGGGGTGAAGAGGGGGTCGTAGCCGAAGCCTTCGGTGCCTATGGGGTGGCGGGTGAGGGTGCCGGGCCATTCGCCTACGACGACGGTTTCGCGGCCGTCGGCTACGAGGGCGCAGGCGGAGATGAAGCGGGCGCCGCGGCGGTGGTCGGGGACGTCGTGCAGTTGGGCCAGCAGGAGGGCGTTGTTGGCGGCGTCGTCGCCGTGGCGGCCGGACCAGCGGGCGGACAGGACGCCGGGCATGCCGTTGAGCGCGTCCACGGCGAGGCCGGAATCGTCTGCGACGCAGGCCAATCCGGTGGCGGCCGCGCCGTCGCGGGCCTTGGCCAGGGCGTTCTCCTCGAAGGTGGCGCCGGTTTCGGGGGCCTCCTCGTAGGGCGGCACCTCGTCCAGGCCGACGATCCGTAGGCCCTCGATGCCCGCCTCGGTGAGGATGCGCCGCAGCTCGTCGAGCTTCTTGGCGTTGCGGCTGGCGACCAGGATCGTGCGCGTCACTACTTCTTCTTCTCCGGCTCGGGCAGCACACCCGGGTACGGCAGCGCCAGCGCCTCCTTCTGGATCGCGAACAGCTGCTCGCAGCCGGTCAGCGCGGAGTCCAGCAGCTTGTCCAGTGTCGAGCGCGGGAACGTCGCGCCCTCGCCGGTGCCCTGCACCTCGACCAGGGTGCCGGTGTCGGTGGCGACCACGTTCATATCGACCTCGGCGCGCGAATCCTCCTCGTAGGGCAGATCCAGGCGCACCCGGCCGTCGACCACGCCGACGCTGACCGCGGCGATCATGCACGACAGCGGCTGCGGATCGGCGAGCTGCCCGGCCGCGCCCAGATAGGTGACCGCGTCGGCCAGGGCGACGTACGCGCCGGTGATGGCGGCGGTGCGGGTGCCGCCGTCGGCCTGCAGCACATCGCAGTCGATGGCGATGGTGTTCTCGCCGATGGCCGCCAGGTCGATGCACGCGCGCAGCGAGCGGCCGACCAACCGGCTGATCTCCTGGGTGCGCCCACCGACCTTGCCCTTCACCGACTCCCGGCTGCTGCGGGTGTGGGTGGCTGCGGGGAGCATCGCGTATTCGGCCGTGAGCCAGCCCAATCCGGAATCGCGGCGCCACGACGGCACCCCGTCGGTGACGCTCGCGGTGCACATCACCCGCGTCTGCCCGAACTCCACCAGCACCGAACCCGCCGGATGCGTGGTGAATCCCCGGGTGATCCGGACCTCGCGGAGTTCGTCGTCCGCCCTGCCATCGGCTCGTCTAGACACGGCCACAGCCTAACCGCTGTGCTTTTGGCGCCGCCTCCGGCGGCCCTCAGATATCAATGACCTCGCCCGGCGACACCGCATGCACCGGCCCGCTGAACTCGGCCTTCGCCTCCGCGATCACATCCTCCCGCGAGGTCCACGGGGGGATGTGGGTGAGCAGCAGTTCGCCGACACCGGCTCCAGCGGCCACCATGCCCGCCTCGGTGCCCGAAAGATGAATACCCGGAGGGCGATTGGCCGGGTCGTGGGTCCACGACGCCTCCGACAGCAGGACGTCGGCGCCCGCGGCGAGCTCGAAGACCGCCGGGCACAGCGCGGTGTCGCCGGTGTAGACGAGGGTGCGGCCCGCCGCGGTGGTGATGCGCAGGCCGTAGGACTCCGGCGGGTGGAACATCCGGCGGGCGGTCACGGTATGGCCCGGCCCGAAGGACACCGGCACACCCTCCGACCACACCCGCATATCGATCACATCGGACCAGTCGTCGCATTCGCCGCCGATCTCGGCGGAGGCGTTGCCGATCCGCAGCGCGGTATCCGACGGCCCCCGCACGACGGCGCACCCGCTCGGCGGATTGGGATGATATCGGCGCCACACCAGCAAACCCGGAAGATCCAGGCAGTGATCGGCGTGCAAATGGGTGAGGAAGATGTCGACCTCACCCGGATCCAGATGCCGCTGTAGCGCCCCCAGGATGCCGGGGCCGAAATCGATCACCGTCGGCGTCATATCCGGACCGGTCAGCAGATAACCCGACGCCGGGGAATCCGGGCCGGACACACTGCCCGAACATCCGAGGACGGTGAGGCGCATTCCCCCATGCTGCCATGCTGCATTGTCGGTCAAGAGGGAATCCCCGCTCTCACCGGCCGGGTTGTGCTGTCACCCCGCAGACGGGAGGCGGCCGGCGCGACCTCCACGACGATGACGACGTTCATCCCCAGAGAGTACCCAGCCGGCAACCACTCCACCCACGGCCCCGAAAAGATGCCCTTGCCAAGATATTCCGACCTGTCCGGGCAGAATTCCCCACAGAATCGACCCGTACAGCAACCCCACGACAACACCGATCAGGATCTGCCACACATTGCGCGCGAAGAATCCCCGCGAGATCAGATAGGTCAACCACCCGAACACCAGCACCGAGGCCCCGATATTGGTCGTCCCCGATTGGCCGATGACCCAGGTGCCGAATCCCGCGATCACCCAGACGATGGCGGTGGCGGTCAGGCCGCGGGCGATTCCGGTCAGCAGCGTCAGCATGCCGAGCACGATCACGGGCAGGGTATTGCCGAGCAGATGCGGCAAACCGGAGTGCAACAGCGGCGCAAAGACGATGCCGGTGAGCCCCTCCCCCGTCCGGGGTCGGACACCGCCGATCTGATCGAGATCGTGATGGTCGAGCGCGTCGATGCCCAGGACACCGTAGAGCAGCGCGGTGAATCCGAGCGTCAGCACGATCGCCCGCTGCCACAGCAGTTTCAGCGCGGCCGACGAGGTGCCACGCGGCGTGAGCCCCGACGGGCGAGACACCCCGCGCAGGGCCGCGATCCGATCGGGATCGAACGACGAACCGATGCCGTCGGTCATCGCATGAACCTCCTCACGGGACCCGGGCGCCGCACGACACGGCCGGACGCTCGAACCGGACCTCGCTCCTTCGAGCGTACCGATCGCTCAGGCCCAGAGCTGACCCTCCAACCGCTCCTCGGCCTCGTCGAGGGTTCCGTCGTACGCCCCGGTGGACAGGTACTTCCACCCGCCGTCCGCGACGACGAACGCGATATCGGCGCGCCGCCCGGCCTGGCGCGCCTTGTTCCCCACGCCGAGCGCGGCGTGCAGGATGGCCCCGGTGGAGATGCCCGCGAAGATGCCCTCCTGCGCGATCAGCTCCCGGGTGCGCCGCACCGCGTCGTAGGGACCGACCGAGAACCGGGAGGTCAGCACCGATTCGTCGTACAGCTCGGGCACGAAACCCTCGTCGAGATTGCGCAATCCGTAGACCAGTTCGCCGTAGCGGGGCTCGGCCGCCACGATGTCGATGTCCGCGACGTGCTCGCGCAGATAGCGCCCGGTGCCCATGAGCGTGCCGGTGGTGCCCAGCCCCGCCACGAAGTGCGTGATCTCCGGCAGGTCCGCGAGGATCTCCGGTCCGGTGCCCTCGTAGTGGGCCAGGGCGTTGGCCGCGTTCCCGTACTGGTACAGCATGACCCAGTCCGGATTCTCGGCCGCGATCTTCTTGGCCTGCGCCACGGCCTGATTGGAGCCGCCCGCGGCCGGTGAATCGATGATCTCGGCACCGAACATGGTCAGCAGCTGCCGCCGCTCGACCGAGGTGTTCTCCGGCATCACGCAGACCAGCCGGTAGCCCTTGAGCTTGGCCGCCATGGCCAGCGAGATCCCGGTGTTGCCGCTGGTCGGTTCGAGAATCGTGCAGCCGGGCCGCAGCGTGCCGTCGGCCTCGGCCTGCTCGATCATCCGCAGCGCGGGGCGGTCCTTGATGGACCCGGTCGGGTTGCGGTCCTCGAGTTTGGCCCACAGCCGCACGTGGTCGTCGCCGTCCCAGCGCGGCGACAGCGTGCGCAGACCCACCAGCGGCGTATTGCCGAGGGTCTCGATCAGCGATTCGAAGCGTGCCACGGGATCAGCGCGAACCACCGGCGACGGCCGGGAGGATGGTCACCGTGCCGTTCTCGGGCACCTCGGCCGCCAGCCCGCCGGTGAAGCGCACGTCCTCGTCGTCGACATAGATATTGACGTAGCGGTTGAGCTTGCCGTCCGACAGCAGCCGCTGTTTCAGGCCGGTGTAGGTGGCGTCGAGATCGTCGATCACCGCGGCGAGCGTGGAACCGCTTGCCTGGACCCGCTTCTCACCGCCGGTGAGGGGTCGCATGATGGTCGGGATGGACACGGTTACCGCCATGGGGTGCTCCTTGGTTGCGCTGGTTGTGGACGGTGTCAGCCCTCGACGAGGTACGACGCGACGACCCGCACCGGTTCCTCGGTGACCTCGCCATCGACGATCCGATAGCTGCGCAGCTCGTGCTCGCGCGGATCGCGGGTGGAGATCAGCACGTAGTGGGCGTTCGGCTCGGACGCGTAGGAGATGTCGGTGCGGCTCGGGTACGCCTCGGTCGCGGTGTGGGAGTGGTAGACCACCACCGCCTCCTCGTCGCGATCGTCCATCTCCCGCCACACCCGCAGCTGCTCACCGGAGTCGAAGCGGTAGAAGGTGGGGGAGCGCTCGGCGTTGACCATGGCCACGAAGCGTTCGGGACGATCGGACCCCTCGGCCCCGGCGATGATCCCGCACGCCTCATCCGGATGGTCGGCACGCGCGTGCGCCACCATCGCCTCCACGAGGTCGGCCCTGATCACCAACACTGTCGAATCCTTCCGTCCGCGCCCGGCGTCCTCGATCGCGAGCCGAAAACGCTGTCGTCAACGGCCCAGGATATGCAGCTATTCCCGGCGATCCGGGCCCCGGACCGGCATTTCCCGCATTCGCCCGGAAAATGCGCCGATCAGCGACGCTGTCAAGGGTTTCGCGCACCACGATTCATATTTCGTTGCGCGGCACGGCAATCAGGGGGCGAGCGCCTGCAACAGCGAATCCTGCATCCAGGTGAGCCAGTGATAGACGTCCAGATGCGGGGCGCGCGGATCGTTCGGGTCGAGATGATCGGGGGTGGTGGCGTCGACCCCGAGCGCGGTGCCCAGCGCCAGCCGCACATCGTTCAGCGCGACCAGCCAGGCGTCGGCCTGCTCGGGGGTGAGCACGATCTTGCCGCCCGAGGCGGGCAGGGTGTCGAGCACGACCGTCCCGGCCGCCACCTTCGATTCGATGATCTCCGGCTCGTGCAGGCTGCGCAGCGCGCTGTTGATATCGGCCCTATCGGCGTCGGGCGAGCCCGGTTCGGGGCGGTGGAAGTCCGGCAGCAGCCGCGCCAGCCGCGGGTCGTCGGGCGGGATGGTGTTGCCGATGCGTAGCCCGGTCAGCGCGGCCAGATCGTCCTCGGGCGTCGACTGCGCCCGGTCGGCGAGCAGTCCGGTTACCGCGCCCACCAGGGAGCGCAGCACCTCGGCTTCCCGCGCGTCCATCTCCGACCGCAGCTTGAGCCCGCTCAGCGAGTTCTTCCTGCTCCACTTACGCACGGACTTACGGTAGTCGGCCGGTCATTCGTCGCGCTGCATGGTGGCCCAGAGGCCGGCCGCATGCAGTCGCTGGACGTCGTGCTCCATCCGGTCGCGCGAGCCGGAGGACACCACCGCCTTACCCTCGTTGTGCACCTTGAACATCAGCTCGGTTGCCTTGGCTTTGCTATAGCCGAACAGCTTCTGAAAGATGTACGTCACGTAGTGCATCAGGTTGACGGGATCGTCCCAGACCACCGTGACCCACGGCCGGTCCTCGGCCTCGAGGATCTCGGTGACCTCGATCGTCTCCGGGGTCGCCTGCGCGGCCGACAGTTCCACGATTGCGCCGACCGGACCGGCGGCAACCCGGACAGCGTCCTTCATGCACAGACCCATAACCTTCAGGGTACGACGCGACTCCGAATACACAACACCCGGACGATGCCGACATGCCGACCGCGCGGTGAGTTCCGCGTGACGCCGTGACCGGGGCGGACGACACCCGGCGGCTACAGTGACGGCGTGGATACCGCGGACTCCGTGCCCAGCACCGCGCTGCTGACGGATCAGTACGAACTCACCATGCTCGCGGCCGCCCTCACGGACGGCTCGGCGCGGCGGCGCTGCACCTTCGAAGCATTTGCTCGACGGTTGCCCAATGGCCGTCGATACGGGGTGGTCGGGGGCACCAGACGATTGCTCGACGCGCTGGCCGAATTCCGCTTCGGCGAGCCCGAACTCGCGGTTGCCGCGGAATTCCTCGACGACCGCACCCTGGAGTGGCTGCGCGACTACCGGTTCGGCGGAGATATCGACGGCTATCGCGAGGGCGAACTGTATTTCCCGGGCTCGCCGATTCTGTCCGTGCGGGGCACCTTCGCCGAATGCGTGGTGCTGGAAACGCTGATCCTGTCGATTCTCAATCACGACACCGCCATCGCGTCGGCGGCGGCGCGCATGGTCAATGCCGCGGGCGGGCGGCGCATGATCGAGATGGGGTCGCGGCGCACCCACGAGCTCGCCGCCCCGGCCAGCGCGCGGGCCGCCTACCTGGCCGGATTCGACGCCACCTCCAATCTGGAGGCGGTGCGTCGCTATGGAATTCCCGGCGCGGGCACCAGCGCGCACGCGTTCACCCTGCTGCACAGCGGACCGGACGGCCAGCACGAGGCGGCCGCGTTCCGCAGCCAGATCGAGGCGCTGGGCATCGGCACCACGCTGCTGGTCGACACCTTCGACATCGCCCAGGGCGTGGCGACCGCCATCGAGGTGGCCGGTCCCGAACTCGGCGGGGTGCGCATCGACTCGGGCGATCTGGGCGTGCTGGCCCGGCAGGTGCGCGACCAGCTGGACGCGCTCGGCGCGACCCGGACCCGCATCGTGGTGTCGGGGGATCTGGACGAGTACTCGATCGCCGCGCTGCGCGCCGAACCGGTGGACGCGTACGGGGTCGGCACCTCGCTGGTGACCGGCTCGGGCGCGCCGACCGCCGGGATGGTCTACAAGCTGGTCGAGGTCGACGGGGTGCCGGTGGCCAAGCGCAGCAGCCACAAGGAGTCCCGCGGCGGCACCAAGCGCGCGGTGCGGCTGGCCCGGCCGACCGGCACCATCGTGGAGGAGATCGTGTACCCGGCCGCCGGAGAACACCCGCGGCCCAACGGTTTCCAGGCGCGCGAGCTGCTGGTGCCGCTGGTCCGCGACGGCAAGGTCACCGACGCGGCGCCCACCCTGGCGCAGAGCCGGGAGCTGGTGGCGAGCGGGCTGGTGAGCCTGCCGTGGGAGGGCCTGAAACTGTCCGCCGGAGAGCCCGCGATCCCCACCACGTTCCTACAATGAGGGCGGGCCGCGACCGACCCGGCCGAATCGAGGGGCACACCATGGGCAGAGCACTCATCGTCGTGGACGTGCAGAACGACTTCTGCGAGGGCGGCTCGCTGGCCGTCGCGGGCGGCGCCGCGGTGGCCGACCGGATCAGCGAGTACCTGGGCGTCTCCGACTACGACGCGATCGCCGCCACCCGCGACTACCACATCGACCCGGGGGCGCACTTCTCCGCGACGCCCGACTTCGTCGACAGCTGGCCGCCGCACTGCCGGGTCGGCACCCCCGGGGCCGACTTCCACCCGAATCTGAACACCGACCCGATCGAGGCGGTCTTCTCCAAGGGCGCCCACACCGCCGCCTACTCCGGCTTCGAGGGCACCACCGCCGACGGCACCGGTCTCGCGGACTGGTTGCGCGCCAAGGGAATCGACGCCGTCGACGTCTGCGGCATCGCCACCGATCACTGCGTCCGCGCCACCGCCCTGGACGCCCGCACCGCCGGGTTCACCACCCGGGTCCTGCTCGGCCTCACCGCCGGGGTCTCTCCCGACACCGTCGCCAAGGCTCTGGACCGGATGCGCGGCGCGGGCGTGGAACTGGCCGGGCATCTGGAGAACTGACGATTCTCGGGCGCTGGTCGTGGCTGTCGGTCCGGCGCAGTAGTCTGCTGCGGTGCCCGAACTGCCGCCCGTCCCGACCCTGTTGGCCTCCGCCGTCGAAGCGCTCGGCGGCACGGCGCGCAAGGGCCAGCAGACCATGGCCGCGGCGGTGGCGCACTCGATCGACACCAAGGAGCACCTGGCGGTGCAGGCGGGCACCGGCACCGGCAAGTCGCTGGCCTATCTGATCCCGAGCCTGCGGCACGCGGTGCAGACCGGGCGCACGGTGGTGGTGTCCACCGCGACCATCGCGCTGCAGCGGCAGCTGGTCGACCGCGACCTGCCGCGCCTGGCCGAGGCGCTGGAGAAGCCGCTGGGCCGCCGCGCGAAGTTCGCGATCCTCAAGGGGCGCAACAACTATCTGTGCCTCAACAAGATCAATAGCGCGATCCCGGACGAGGCGCCCGACGCCGAGCTGTTCGACGCGTTCGCCATCTCCCGGCTGGGCCGCGAGGTGCAGCGCCTCAACGAGTGGGCCTCCGACACCCAGACCGGCGACCGCGACGAGCTCACCCCCGGCGTCACCGACCGGGCGTGGCGGCAGGTCAGCGTCTCCTCGCGGGAGTGCCTGGGCAAGTCGCGCTGCCCGTTCGGCACCGACTGCTTCGCCGAGCGCGCCCGCGGCGAGTCCGGGCAGGCCGACGTGGTCGTCACCAATCACGCCCTGCTGGCCATCGACGCCATCAGCGGCATCCAGGTGCTGCCCGAACACGACGTGGTGGTCATCGACGAGGCGCACGAGCTGGTCGACCGGGTCACCGGCGTGGCCACCTCCGAGCTGTCCACCGCCGCCATCAGCGCGGCCGCCAAGCGCTGCGCGAAGCTGGTCGACGAGAAGGAGGTCGACCGGCTCGAGGGCGCGGCCGAGGCGTGGCACGGCCTGCTCGACGAGCTCCCGCCCGGCCGCTGGGATCGGCTGCCCGAGGGCGCGGCCCCGGTGCTGGCCCTGGTCCGCGACGCCGCCTGGAACTGCCGCACCGCGCTCGCCCCGCAGGGATCGACTGCGCCGCAAGGCGATCCGGATGCCGCCGCGACGCGCAACCTGGCCCTGTCCGCCGTCGAGGAGGTGCACGACGCGGCGGTGCGGGTGCTGACCACCTTCGAGGAGTCCGATCCGGCGGCCCGGCGCGACGTCGTCTGGCTGGCCGTCGAGGACGTGCGCGGCGTCGCCCGCCGCACCGTGCACATGGCCCCGCTGTCGGTGGGCGGACTGCTGCGCAGCCGCCTGTTCGCCGCTGCCACAGTGGTTTTGACGTCCGCGACGCTACAGGTGGGTGGCTCCTTCGACGGGTTGGCCGGCACCTGGGGGCTGCCCGCGCAGTCGCCGAACACGGTGGATCCGGCGCTGGCCAACGGCGGCGAGGCGCCCTCGGATTCCGGTGCGATACGGTGGAATTCGCTCGACGTGGGCTCGCCGTTCGATCACGCCAAGTCCGGAATCCTCTATGTCGCAAAGCATCTGCCCGCGCCGGGGCGCGACGGGCTGGCCCCGGCCTACCTCGACGAGATCGAGCGGCTGATCCGCGCCGCCGGCGGCCGCACCCTCGGACTGTTCTCCTCGATGCGAGCGGCCAAGGCGGCCACCGAGATTCTGCGCGAGCGCCTGGACACCCCGGTGCTGTGCCAGGGCGACGACGCCACCGGCGCGCTGGTCCGCCGGTTCGCCGAGGACGACGCCACCTCGCTGTTCGGCACGCTGTCGCTGTGGCAGGGCGTCGACGTGCCGGGTCCGTCGCTGAGCCTGGTCATCCTGGACCGCATTCCGTTCCCGCGCCCGGACGATCCGCTGCTGGTGGCGCGCCAGCGCGCGGTGGAATCCCGTGGGGGCAACGGCTTCATGACCATCGCTGCCAATCACGCCGCGCTGCTGCTGGCCCAGGGCACGGGTCGGCTGCTGCGCAGCGTGCACGACCGCGGCGTGGTGGCGATCCTGGATCCGCGCCTGGTCACCGCGCGCTATGGCGCGTACCTGCGGGCCTCGCTGCCGCCGTACTGGGAGACCTCCGACCCCGAGGTCGTGACCAAGGCGCTTCAGCGCCTCACCGCCGCACCCGCGGCGAAATGAGGTAAACCCGAGACAAATCCGCCCGGCTGTGATACCTCTCACAGCTCTAGAGTTCACTTCTGGGCGGAAGTAAATTGTTGAACGGTACGCCGATGACCCCCAATTCCCACATCGACGTAACCGATGTCCCCGCGCCAAGCCCTGCACGCGGCGCGGGGACACCTATGTCAGCCGACCGAAATCACTTGAGCGCCAGCGTCAGTACCGCCGCGACGACCGCGAGCACGATCGCGCCCCCGCCCCACACCACGCCGTGCCGGTACCACGGGCGGCCGTAGTCGAGCGAGTAGCGTCCCGGACCGGTGAAGCCCACCGCGGCGGCGGCCACGAGGTACAGCAGCGCCGTCTCGTACCCGCTGTACAGGCCGTGCGACCATTCCACGTGGATCGCGTTGAGCATGGTGCCGACCACGATCGCGGCCGCCAGCGGCGTCGCCAGGCCCAGGAACAGCAGTGCGCCGCCGGTGAATTCGCACAGGCCCGCGAGCGTGCCGAAGAACTTGCCGGGATGGTAACCCATCTGCTCGAACCCGGCGGTGGTCTTCTCCCATCCGGCCCCGTGGAACCAGCCGAACAGCTTCTGGCTGCCGTGGCTGAACAGCAGGCCGCCGAAGACGACCCGCAGGAGAAGAAGGCCGATCGCGGGCCCGGACACGGAACCGAGCGCTTCGCCGGAGCCGCCCGGGGTGGTGCGTAACGCGGTATTACTGTTGGCAGTCATGGCTGTGTCCTCATCTGCTTAGTTGGGGAAAGCAAAACGGACCATGGTCCGATTGAAACACGGGACACAACCATAGACGGTTCATCGTCTATTCCGCGAGGTCGGTCTACTCCGCGAGGAAGAAGAAGTATGCGAGGAATACCGCCATCAGCGCCCACATGATGGGATGCACCTCGCGGGCGCGCCTGCGGGCCACCATCACCACCGGATAGAACAGCAGGCCCATGGCGATGCCGTTCGCGATCGAGTACGTGAGCGGCATCATGACCACGGTGATGAACGCCGGGACCGCGTATTCCAGCTTCTGCCACTCGATGTCGCCCAGCGACCGGGCCATCAGCACGCCGACCACGATGAGCGCGGGCGCGGTCACCGAGGGTGCGTCGGCGACCACCGAGAACAGCGGGAAGAAGAACATCGCGATCAGGAACCACCCGGCCGTCGACACCGCGGTCATGCCGGTCCGCCCACCCGCGCTGACACCCGCGGTGGACTCGACATAGGCGGTGGTGGTGGAGGTTCCGATGATGGCACCCGCGGTGGTCCCGATCGAGTCCGCGGCCAGGGCCTGCGCGGCGCGCGGCAGCTTGCCGTCCGAACCCAGCAGCCCGGCCTGGTTGGCGATGCCGATCAGGGTGCCGGAGGCATCGAAGAAGTCGACGAACAGCATGGTGAGCACCACGATCGCCATCTGCCCGGTGAACGCGTGCGGCAGGTTCACGATGGCCTGGCCGAAGGTGTGCTCGAGCCCGTGCGGCATGGCCACCACGTGCCGCGGCAGCTGCACGAGCCCGCTGACGATGCCGACCACGGTGGTCGCGAGGATGCCGTACAGCACCGCGCCGTGCCAGCCGAACACCAGGAAGATCACCGTCACCAGCAGTCCGAACAGCGCGAGCAGGGTTGTTCCCTTGGTGAAATCACCCAGGTGAACAAACGTCGCCGGGTTGGAGACGACGACACCCGCGTTCTTCAGGCCGAGGAAGGCCACGAACATGCCGATGCCCGCGCCGACGGCCAGTTTCATCTGCAGCGGAATGGCGTCGATGATCTTCTCGCGCACCTTGGTGACGGCCAGCAGGAAGAAGATCACGCCCGAGAGCAGGGTGCCCGACAGCGCCTCCTGCCACGGAATGCCCATGCCGAGCACGACCGAATACGCGAAGAAGGCGTTCAGGCCCATGCCGGGGGCCAGCGCGACCGGGTAGCGCGCCCACACTCCCATGACCAGCGTGCCGACCACCGCGGCGACGGCCGTCGCGGTGAAGACCGCCTGCGTCGGAATGCCGCGCGCGCCGAGCTGACCGTGGTCGCCGAGTACGGCCGGATTCACCGCGAGCACATACGACATCGCGAGGAAGGTGACCGTCCCGGCCATGATCTCGCGCTTGTAGGTCGAACCGAGCCTGCTGATTCCGAAATAGGAGTCGATACGACCCCTCAGACGCGACTGAACGTCGGTACTCATCTGCTGTCTCCACCTCGGCCGACCGAACTACGAATGCCCTGAGCACCGTATATGCCGCAAAGCGCATGCCGCCATTCGGCATCGGCGAACCGGAGGCAATCGCCACCGGCGGTGGTTATATGTAACTTCGAGTTACGCGCAAACCTGTGGCAATTTAACGGAGAATTCGCCTAGAATCCGCAGGTTCTTGACCTGGGTTGTGACGACCATTACAACTACGTTACCCGCCGGATCGTGGTTCCGAACCGGCCATGTCGGAAGTGCAAGCCATTGGTTACCGATGTCGTCGACGCGGTCACGGATCTGGCGATCGCGCGTCAAGCCCTGTGGGATCTGTTGAACGATCCCGAGACCTACGCCCGACTGTTCCCCGGCATCGGCGCCTGCGAACGACTCGACACCGACGGCGGCCCGCCGGTGCTGCGCCTGCGCATCGGCTCCGGCCCGGCCGAGATCCGCACCCTGGACGTGCTGCTGATCGCGGGCCGCGAGGCCGCGCAGCTGGAGCTGCAGTGCCCGGCGCTGGGCAGCTTCGCCGCGATCCGGCTGCGCGACCACGAGGAGCGGACCCGGGTCGTGGTCACCTTCTTCGCGCCGGGCCGGGTGCATCCGGCGGTCGCGGCGCTGTCGAACGCGGCGGTGTCCGAGTGGATCCTGGCCGGATTGCACCGGGTGGCCGATCTCATCGCGGGCGCGCCCACGTCGGTGGTCGTCAACGGCGAGGATTCGCCGATGCGGCGGCAGGCCGAGGTCGCCCGGCAGATGGTGTCGACCGGCGTGGTGCGCACCTACCGGCCGGACCGGGGCATCAAACAGCTCGGCCGCCTGGCCAAGTGGGGGTTCACCCTGGCCGGCGGGTACGCCGCGGCCGCCGCGCACTCCCCGCACCGCGCCGCCGTCGTCGACGATCGCGGGGTGCGCACCTTCGCCGAACTGCACCGGCGCACCCACGCGCTGGCCGGGGCGCTGGCGGCGCTGGGCATGGCGACCGGGGACGCCATCGGGCTGCTGTCGCGCAACCATGTCGAAATGGTGGAAATCATGGTCGCCGCAGGCAAACTCGGCGCCGACGTGGTGCTGCTCAATACCGGGCTGTCGGCCACCCGGATCGAGGAGATCGCCGAAAAGCACCGCCTCACCGCTATTTTCGCGGATTCCGACCTGGAGGAGCTGATCCGGTATCTGCCGCCGGAGCTGCCGCGGTTCACCACCTACGGTCCCGCGCCGCACCCCGGACGCGCCACCGTGGACGACCTGATCGATACGGAGACAACCGGATTCGTCAAGTCTGCCCGCCCCGGCCGTCTGATCGTGCTGACCTCCGGAACCAGCGGCACCCCCAAGGGTGCGCGCCGCCCGCATCCGAAGGGCTTCGGCACGGTCGCGGCGCTGCTGTCGCGAATCCCGTTACAGATGAACGAGACCATGCTGATCCCGGCGCCGCTGTTCCACACCTGGGGGCTGGCGGCGCTGCAGATCAGCACCCCGATCCGGGCCACGGTGGTGCTGCCGGAACGCTTCGACGCCGAGGACTGCCTGCGCCTGATCGCCGAGCAGCGGATCACCACACTGATCGTGGTGCCGATCATGGTGAACCGAATCCTGGACCTGCCCACCGCGATTCGCGACCGCTACGACACCTCCAGCCTGCGGGTGGTGGCCAGCTGCGGGGCGCCGCTGGCCGGGGCCGCGGTGCTGCGGTTCATGGACACCTACGGCGACATCCTCTACAACGTGTACGGCTCCACCGAGGTGTCGTGGGCGACCATCGCCGACCCGCACGATCTGCGGGTCTCCCCCACCACCGCGGGGCGCCCGCCGCTGGGCACGAAAGTGGCGGTGCTGGACCAGGATTCGCGGCCGGTGCCGGTCGGGGCGACCGGGCGCATCTTCGTCGGCAACCACATGCTGTTCGACGGCTACACCGACGCCGCGCCGCCCGGCGAGGCCGACGGCATGCTCGACACCGGCGACGTCGGCTATCTCGACGCCACCGGCCGCCTGTTCGTCGCCGGTCGCGACGACGAGATGATCATCTCCGGCGGCGAGAACGTCTTCCCGCGCCCGGTCGAGGAGGCGCTGTCGCATCTGCCGCAGGTGAGCGAGGTGGCGGTGATCGGCGTGCCGGACCGCGAATTCGGCCAGCGCCTGGCCGCCTTCGTGGTCAAGCGCGACGGCTTCGGCCTGGACCCGGACATGATCCGCAACTACATCCGCCACCGGCTGGGCCGGTTCGCGGTTCCGCGGGATGTGACCTTCCTGGATGCGCTGCCGCGCAATGCTACGGGGAAGATAATGAAGCGCATGCTGATTCAGTCGTCTTGATCCCGGGGGCATGCTTTCTCTTGATCCCGGCGTGCTTTTGGCCGGGATCTAGCGTGAGATCCCGGCCAAAAGCACGCCGGGATCAGGGCTGGACGGCGACAGGGCTATGGGCTGGGCGAGGCGACCAGGCCGAGCTCGGCGTCGCTCGACAGCAGGCGGTGGTGTGGGAGGACGCGGACCGTGTAGCCGACCGCGCCCGACAGCGGGACCTCGGTCTGTACGGCGAAGATCTCGAAACCGGAATCGCTTCCGGTATGCGACATTTCGACCGTGGTGACGTCGGACAGGTCGTCGTCCTGGGTGACCCGGCCGAGCACCGCCTGCACCACCACGTCGGCGGGCGCCAGGCCGCCGAGGTCGATGCGGGCGCGCAGCGACAGGGTCGCGCCGATCACCGGGGTGTCGGGCAGGCCGGAGCTGTCGACCTGGGTCACTTTCACGTGCGGCCACGCGGACTCGACGCGCCGCCGGTACTCGGCCAGCTCGCGCGCACCGGCGTACTCGTCCTGCGCGACAGCGGAATACGAGGCGGCGGCCGGCGCGTAGTAGTCCACCGCGTAGTCGCGGACCATGCGCGAGGCCAGCACCTGCGGGCCGAGGGTCTGCAGGGTGTGGCGCACCATCTCCATCCAGCGCACCGGCATCCCGTCGTGGTCGCGCTCGTAGAAGCGCGGCAGCACCGACCGTTCCAGCGTCTCGTACAGCGCCGCGGCCTCCAGATCGTCGCGGCGGTGGTCGTCGCGCACGCCGTCGGCGGTCGGGATGGCCCAGCCGTTCTCGCCGTCGTACATCTCGTCCCACCAGCCGTCGCGGATCGACAGATTCAGCGAGCCGTTGAGCGCGGCCTTCATGCCCGAGGTGCCGCACGCCTCCAGCGGGCGCAGCGGATTGTTCAGCCACACATCGCATCCCCAGTACAGGTAGCGCGCCATCGACATGTCGTAGTCGGGCAGGAACACGATGCGATGCCGCACCGCGGGATCGTCGGCGAACCGCACCACCTGCTGGATCAGGCCCTTGCCGCCGTCGTCGGCCGGATGACTCTTACCGGCCACCACCAGTTGCAGCGGCCGCTGCGGATCCAGCAGCAGCGACCGCAGCCGCTCGGGATCGCGCAGCATCAGGGTCAGCCGCTTGTAGGTCGGCACCCGGCGGGCGAAGCCGACGGTCAGCACACCCGGATCGAAAACCTCGTCCACCCAGGCCAATTCGGCCGGGGCCGCGCCGCGCTCCAGCCACGACGCCCGCAACCGGCGGCGCACCTCGTCGACGAGGATGCCGCGCACCGTATTCCGCGTCGACCACAGCTCGCGCAGATCGACGTCGCGCAGCCGCTCCCAGCCGCGCGCCTCCTCGACCAGTTCGGGCCCGACGAATTCGCGTGCCTTGTCGATCCATTCGCGCGCGGCCCAGGTGGGGGCGTGCACGCCGTTGGTGACCGATCCGATCGGCACCTCGGCGGCGTCGAAACCCGGCCACAGCGGGGCGAACATGGCCCGGCTGACCTCGCCGTGCAGTTTCGATACGCCGTTGGCGCGCTGGGCCAGCCGCAGCCCGAGGTGGGCCATGTTGAACACCGACGGATCAGACTCGCGGCCCAGCCCCAGGATCCGATCCACCGAAACACCCGGCAGCAGCGGCGATTCCCGCTCCCCGTGCGAGCCGCCGAAGTAGCGGCGCACCAGCGCGGCGGCGAAACGGTCGATACCGGCGGGCACCGGGGTGTGCGTGGTGAACACCGTGCCCGCCCGCACCGCGGTCAGGGCGGCATCGAAATCCATTCCGGCGGCCATGAATTCGCGGATCCGCTCGATGCCGAGGAAGCCCGCGTGCCCCTCGTTCATGTGGAAGACATCGGGATCGGGCAGGCCGTGGGCGTGGGTGTAGGCGCGCACCGCCCGCACCCCGCCGATACCGGCGAGAATCTCCTGCTTGATGCGATGGTCCTGATCGCCGCCGTAGAGCCGATCGGTCACCGAGCGCAGCTCCGGATCGTTGTCGGCGATGTCGGAATCCAACAGCAGCAACGGAATCCGGCCGACCTGCGCGATCCACACCCGCGCCCGCAGCACCCGCCCCTCCGGCATCGGCACGTGGATCAGCACCGGCGCGCCCTCCTCGGTGAGCAGCCGCAGCGGCAGCCCCTGCGGATCCAGGTCGGGGTAGTGCTCGGTCTGCCACCCGTCGGCGGTGAGCGACTGCCGGAAATACCCGGAGCGGTACAGCAATCCGACGCCGATCAGCGGCAACCCCAGATCCGAGGCCGCCTTCAGATGGTCGCCCGCCAGAATGCCCAGCCCCCCAGAGTAATTGGGCAGCACCTCGGTGACACCGAACTCCATGGAGAAGTAGGCGATCGCGTTCGGGTGCCGCCCCGGCCGACCCGCGGCACCGTCGGTCTGCCGCTGGAACCACCGCGGCCGGGACAGATAATCCGCCAGATCCGCCGCGCCCGCCTCGACGGCCCGCACATACGCCGCGTCGGCGGCCGCCTCGTCCAGCCGCGCGGCGGGCACCTCGCCGAGCATCCGCACCGGATCACGCCCGACCTCCACCCACAGCCGCGGATCCAGCTCGGCGAACAGATCCTGCGTCGGCGAATGCCACGACCAGCGCAGATTGGTCGCCAACTCGGTGAGCGCGCCCAATGCGGCGGGCAGATGGGCACGGACGGTGAATCGACGCAATGCCTTCACCGGGTAGACCCTACACGGCCGCCGGGCCCCGGGACCGGCGGCGATACCGGTCCCGGAGGCGGCGGATCAGGCCACGGACGGGCGCAGCGTGCGGTCGAACAGGGCCAGCAGTTCGCGGCGGTGCCGTTGGTCGGCCTCGGCGTTGTACATGGCGGTGTCGGCCTGGGTGTAGCCGTGCGAGGCGCCCTCGTAGACCTCGGTGCGGTGGGTCACCCCGGCCTCGGTCAGGGCCTTCTCGAAGCGCTCGATCTGCTCCGGGGGCAGCGACGCATCGTTGTCGGCGTGACCGAAATACAGTTCGGCGCGGATGGATCCGGCCAGCAGGTGCGGGCTGTTCGGATCGTCGACGGCGAGGGTGCCGCCGTGGAATCCGCCGACCGCGGCCACCCGGTCCGGGTACGCGGCGGCGGTGCGCAGCGCCAGCCGGGTGCCGAAGCAGTAGCCGACGGTGCCGACCGGGCCGTCGGCGACCACCGGCGAGCCCGCCAGCCAGGCCAGATACGCGCCCGCGTCGCGCTCGATCCGGTCCGGGGTCAGGTCCTGGATCATGGGCATGATCTGCCCGAACAGTTCCGGGCGATGGCTCGGATCGATGAAGTCGGGCAACTCCACCACGGGCGCGCGACCGTGGCGGTAGAACACATTCGGCACCACCACGGTGTATCCGTGGGCGGCGATGTCATCGGCCAACTTCCGCAGCGAGGGGCGTAGGCCGAAGGCGTCCATGTAGACAACGACACCCGGATGCGGAGCGTTGTCGTCGGGATGAGCGAGGTAGGCATCGGCGGCGCCGTCGGGCGTCGTGACATCCACAGACTCGCCGTGTACAGCGGTCATGATGATCCTTCCTGGAGCGGCACAACACCATCGATCTTGGCCGAAGCCCGATCGGACCCGAATACCGGTACGGTTGGTGCGTGACCGGCCGCATCGCCATCGATGACACCGCCCCGACCGTCGGGCTCGGACGCTACCCGGCGAAAGCTGTGGTCGGCGAGGTGTTCCCGGTCCGGACGGTGGTCTGGCGGGAGGGGCACGACGCCGTGGCCGCGACGCTCGCGGTGCGCGGTCCCGCAAGCACACGCCTGCAGCGGATCCGGATGGCACCCGACATCGAGCCCGACGTGTTCAACGCGGTCTTCACGCCGAATCGGCCGGGGCTGTGGACCTATCGCATCGAGGGCTGGAGCGACCCGGTCGCGACCTGGCGCGCGGCGGTGGAGGCGAAACTGGCCGTCGGCCAGAGCGCCGCGGACCTGGCCAACGATCTCGAACTCGGTGCGCGGCTGTTCGACCGGGCCGCGCAGGCGGTGCCGAGGAAGCAGTGGGAGCGCCTGCGCGCCGCCGCCGCGGCGCTGCGCAGCGACGCCCAGCTCCCGGCCCGGGTGGCGCCCGCGTTCAGCGCCGAGGTGGCCGAGATCCTGCGCGAAACCCCGCTGCGCGAACTGATCACCCGCGGCCCGCAGCACACGGTGCTGGTGGACCGGCCGCGCGCGCTCTACGGCTCCTGGTACGAATTCTTCCCCCGCTCCACCGGCGGCTGGGACGCCGACGGCAGGCCGGTGCACGGCACCTTCGGCACCGCGGCCAAGGAGCTGCCGCGCATCGCCGCCATGGGCTTCGACGTGGTGTATCTGCCGCCCATCCATCCGATCGGCACCGTGAATCGCAAGGGCCGCAACAACGCACTGACCGCCGAGCCCACCGATGTCGGATCGCCGTGGGCGATCGGCTCCGCGGACGGCGGGCACGACGCCATCCATCCCCAGCTGGGCACCGAGGCCGACTTCACCGAATTCGTCGACGCCGCACGGCAACTCGGCATGGAAGTGGCGATCGATCTGGCGCTGCAGTGCGCACCGGACCATCCGTGGGTGGGCGAGCACCCGGAGTGGTTCACCACCCTGCCCGACGGCACCATCGCCTTCGCCGAGAATCCGCCCAAGAAGTACCAGGACATCTACCCGCTCGACTTCGACAACGACCCGGACGGGTTGTACGCGGAGGTGCTGCGGGTGGTGCGGCACTGGATCGCGTTGGGCGTCACCATCTTCCGCGTCGACAACCCGCACACCAAACCGGTCGACTTCTGGGAGTGGCTGATCGCGCAGGTGCGCCGCACCGATCCGGACGTGCTGTTCCTGTCCGAGGCGTTCACCCGCCCGGCCCGGCTGTACGGGCTGGCCCGGCGCGGCTTCAGCCAGTCCTACACCTATTTCACCTGGCGCACCGGCAAACACGAGCTCGAACAGTTCGGCCGGGAACTGGCCGCCAAGGCCGACGAGGCGCGGCCCAACCTGTTCGTCAACACCCCCGACATCCTGCACGAGAGCCTGCAGCACGGCGGGCCCGGCATGTTCGCGATCCGGGCCGTGCTGGCGGCGACGCTGGCGCCGACCTGGGGCGTGTACTCCGGCTTCGAGCTGTTCGAGCATCAGGCGGTGCGCCAGGGCAGCGAGGAATATCTGGACTCGGAGAAGTACGAGCTGCGCCCGCGCCACTTCGCCGCGGCCGCCGCGCGCGGAGAATCGTTGGAGCCGTGGCTGACCCGGCTCAACGACATCCGCCGCGCGCACCCCGCGCTGCAGCAGCTGCGCTGCATCGCCTTCCACCACGTCGACAACGACGCGCTGCTGGCCTACTCCAAGGTCGACCCGACCACCGGCGACGCCGTGCTGGTAGTGGTGAACCTCGACCCGTACGGCGCCGAGGACGGCATGCTCTCGCTCGACCTGCCCGCGATCGGCCGCGAATGGCACGACCACCCGGTGGTCGTCGACGAGGTCAGCGGCGAGGAATACCACTGGGCCCAAACCAATTACGTGCGGCTGGACCCGGTGCGGGCGGTGGCGCACATCCTGGCCCTGCCGCCGGTATCGGCCGAGGCCCGCACGGAACTGGCCTACCGCAGGACGTTCGGGTGAACCGCCGCGACCTCATGTTGCTCGCCGCGGGCACCCACACCGACCCGCACACGGTGCTCGGCGCGCACCCGCATCCGGGCGGCACGGTGATCCGCGCCCTGCGCCCGTTCGCGGACTCGGTGTCGGCGCGGGTGGGCGACAAGGACTTTCCGCTCGACCCGCTCGAGCACGGCGTGTTCGAGGGCGTGGTGCCCTATCCGGACCTCTGGGACTATCGGCTGCTGGTGTCGTATCCGGGCGGCCGGACCGTGCTCGACGCCGACGGCTACCGATTCCTGCCGTCGGTCGGCGAATTCGATCTGCACCTGATCGGCGAGGGGCGACACGAGCGGCTGTGGGAGGTGCTGGGTGCGCATCCGCGCCGATACACCACGCTCGACGGCGAGGTGGCGGGCACCGCGTTCGCGGTCTGGGCGCCCAATGCCCGCGGCGTCAGCGTGATCGGCGATTTCGACGGCTGGACCGGAAACACCGCACCCATGCGGAAACTCGGCGGCTCCGGGATATGGGAGCTGTTCGTGCCCGGACTCGGCCCCGGGGCCACCTACAAGTTCCGGGTGCACGGCGCCGACGGCCGCACCGCCGACCACGCCGACCCGCTCGCCTTCGCCACCGAGACGCCGCCCGCGTCGGCCTCGGTGATCACCGAGAGCAGCTACGTGTGGCACGACGCCGAGTGGGTGGCCCGGCGCGAGCGGACCGATCCGCTACGCTCGCCGATGAGCGTCTACGAGGTGCACCTCGGGTCCTGGCAGCCCGGCCTCGACTACCGCGAGGCCGCCGACCGGCTCGCCGAATACGTTCGCGGCCAAGGCTATACGCACATCGAGCTGCTGCCCATCGCCGAGCATCCGTTCGGCGGCTCGTGGGGCTACCAGGTCACCTCCTATTACGCGCCCACCGCCCGCTTCGGCACCCCCGACGACTTCCGCGCCTTCGTCGATCGCCTGCACCGCGCCGGAATCGGCGTCCTCCTCGACTGGGTGCCCGCGCATTTCCCGCGCGACGACTGGGCGCTGGCCCGCTTCGACGGCACCGCCCTCTACGAGCACCCCGACCCCCGCCGGGGCGAGCAATTGGACTGGGGCACCTACGTTTTCGACTTCGGCCGGTACGAGGTGCGGAACTTCCTGGTCGCCAACGCGCTGTACTGGATCGAGGAATTCCACATCGACGGGCTGCGGGTGGACGCGGTCGCCTCGATGCTCTACCTGGACTACTCGCGGCCGCCCGGCGGCTGGGAACCGAACGTGCACGGCGGCCGGGAGAATCTGGAGGCCGTCGCATTCCTGCAGGAGATGAACGCGACGGTGCACCGGCTGCATCCGGGCGTGGTCACCATCGCCGAGGAGTCGACCACCTGGCCGGGCGTCACCCGCTCCACCGATGTCGGCGGGCTGGGCTTCACCATGAAGTGGAACATGGGCTGGATGCACGACACGCTCGGCTATTTCGGCCGCGATCAGGTGCATCGCAGCTGGCATCACAACGAGATCACCTTCTCCACCGTGTACGCCTGGAGCGAGAACTACGTGCTGCCCATCAGTCACGACGAGGTGGTGCACGGCAAGGGCACGCTGTGGACCCGGATGCCCGGCGACGACTGGGCGAAAGCCTGTGGCGTGCGGGCGCTGCTGGCCTACATGTGGGCGCATCCGGGCAAGCAGCTGCTGTTCATGGGCCAGGACTTCGGCCAGTACCGGGAGTGGTCGCACGACCGCGGCCTGGACTGGCAGGAGCTGGACAATCCACTGCACCAGGGCATTCGGAGCCTGGTCCGCGACCTCAACGCCGCCTACCGCGCCCATCCGGCGCTATGGACGCAGGACACCTCCCCCGGCGGCTACTCCTGGATCGACGCCGACGACCGCGCCCACAACATGCTGGCCTTCCTCCGGCACGGCAGCGACGGATCGGTGCTGGCCTGCGTCTACAACCTGTCCGGCGCCGAACACCGCGACCACCGCATCGGCCTGCCCACGCCCGGGCGCTGGCGCGAGGTGCTCAACACCGACTCGATCGCCTACGGCGGCAGCGGAATCGGCAACCTCGGCGGCGTGGACGCGACCGCGGAGCCATGGCACGGGCGCCCGGCCTCGGCCTTGGTCACGTTGGCTCCCAACAGCGCCGTGTGGCTGACTCCGGAATCCTCGGTGAGATGATCCCGGCCAAAAGCACGCCGGGATCATGGACACTCGCGTGGGTGCGCGCGTTGTCAGTACAGCGCGGTGGCGAGCTTGCGGCGCGCCGCGACGACCACCGGATCGGCGGTCTCGAATAGATCGAACAGCTCCACCAGCCGCGAACGCACGCGGTTGCGGTCGTCGCCCGCGGTCCGCTTGATCAGCGCGATCAGGCGGTTGAAGGCGGATTCGGGCTCCTGGTTGAACAGTTCCATGTCGGCGGCGGCGAAGGCGGCGTCGATATCGGCCGGGTCGGCGTCGGCCCGCGCGATGGCGTCGGCCGGAAGGCCCTGCGTGCGCGCGTAGAAACGGATCTGGCGCAGCGCCGCCTTGGCCTCGTCGTTGGCGGGCTCGGCGGCCAGGATGGCCTCGTACGCGGCCTCGGCGCCGGCGATGTCGCCGCGCTCGAGCGCCTCCTCGGCGGCGGTGAAGCGCGGGTCTTCCGGGATCTCGGCACCCTGTTCGTCGTCGCCGCCCTCGCCGCCCGGCAGGCGGCCGCGCACCGCGTCGACGACCGCGGCCAGCCACTGCTTGACCTGCGGTTCCGGCTGCGCGCCCTGGAAATCGGCCAGCGGCTGGCCCGCGGCCACCGCGATCACCGTCGGAATGCCCTGTACGCCGAACGCCTGCGCGATGCGCATATTCGGCTCGGCCTCGACGGTGGCCAGGTCCCAGCTGCCGCCGTTCTCGGCGGCCAGGCGCTCGAACAGTTTGACCAGATCGACGCTACCCGGGCTGCGCTGCGAATACAGGACGACCACCACCGGGACCTGCAGCGAGCGCCGCAGGACCTTGGCTTCGAAATCGGCCTCGGTGACCGCATGGTCACCCGGGACGTCCGTGGCGGCCGGCTGCTTCAGGCTGGACAGATCCACCGCGCCGGACATGGCGGCGGCGACGGCGGGCGAAGGACGACGTGCTGCAGGTCGAGTCACGACTTCCAGTTTGTCACGACTGGGCGGCGGCCGGTGCCGCGGCCGTGCTCAGCTCGCCCAACTGCCCGCTGCGAATGGCCCAGCGCTCGAACCACAGCGACGTGAACGGGACGACCGCCGACAGCAGCCCGAGCGCCAGCGTCTTGCCCGGCCACTCGTACTCGCGGAACGCCAGCAGCACGTTCACCGCGAACAGCAGGAAGATGATGCCGTGCAGCATGCCGAACACCATCACCGGCCAGGTGATCGGATCCGGCAGCCGCTTGAGCACCGACCCGGTCAGCAGCAGCGCCCACGACGGAGCCTCCAGCAGACCGAACAGGCGCACCCGCTTCGCCACGGTGCTCAGGTCAAAGAATTCGCCCATGCGCCCATTGTGCCCAACCCCTACGACAGCCTGTAGTCGGTCTACATCAATGTGCCCCACCCCACACCCGAGGCACAGCCGAACCCACCGGTCCCAGCATGCTTTCCCATGGCCCGGGCGTGCTTCCCCATTGGTCCCGGCGTGCATCCCCATTGGTCCCGGCGTGCATCCCCATTGGTCCCGGCGTGCATCCCCATTGGTCCCGGCGTGCATCCCCATTGGTCCCGGCGTGCATCCCCATTGGTCCCGGCGTGCATCCCCATTGGTCCCGGCGTGCATCCCCATTGGTCCCGGCGTGCATCCCCATTGGTCCCGGCGTGCATCCCCATTGGTCCCGGCGTGCATCCCCATTGGTCCCGGCGTGCATCCCCATTGGTCCCGGCGTGCATCCCCATTGGTCCCGGCGTGCATCCCCATTGGTCCCGGCGTGCATCCCCATTGGTCCCGGCGTGCTTTTGGCCGGGACCTCACGTGAGATCCCGGCCAAAAGCACGCCGGGATCATGGGCGCCGTGCGCCGGGACCTCTACACCTTCAGGATCAGCGCGTCGCCCTGTCCGCCGCCGCCGCACAGCGCGGCCGCGCCGATACCGCCGCCGCGGCGCTTCAGCTCCAGCGCGAGGTGCAGGACGATGCGGGCGCCGGACATACCGAGCGGGTGGCCGATGGCGATGGCGCCGCCGTTGACGTTGACCTTGGCCGGGTCGATGCCGAGCTTGCGGGTGGAGGCGATGCCGACCGCCGCGAACGCCTCGTTGATCTCCACGACATCCAGGTCGGCGGGCGAGATACCTTCGCGCGCACAGGCTTTCGCAATGGCATTGGCGGGCTGCTCCTGCAGCGTGGAGTCCGGACCGGCCACCACGCCCGCGGCGCCGATCTCGGCGATCCAGCTCAGGCCCAGCTGCTGCGCCTTGGCCTTGCTCATCACGACCACCGCCGCGGCGCCGTCGGAGATCTGCGAGGCCGACCCGGCGGTAATGGTGCCGTCCTTGCGGAACGCCGGGCGCAGCTTGCCCAGCGACTCCACCGTGGTGTCGGCGCGAATGCCCTCGTCCTGGGCGACCACGATCGGGTCGCCCTTGCGCTGCGGCACCGACACCGGCACCACCTCGTCGTCGAACAGGCCGTTCTTCCATGCGGCCGCGGCCTTCTGATGCGAGGCGGCGGCGAACGCGTCCTGGTCCTCGCGGCCGATGTGGTCGGCGTCGTTGCGGGTCTCGGTGAGCGCGCCCATCGCCTGGTCGGTGAAGATGTCGTGCAGACCGTCGAAGGCCATGTGATCGCGCAGCGTCACATCGCCGTACTTGAAGCCCTCGCGGCTCTTCTCCAGCAGATGCGGGGCCTGCGTCATCGACTCCTGGCCACCGGCCACCACGATCTCGTACTCACCGGCGCGAATCAGCTGATCCGCCAGCGCGATAGCGTTGATACCGGACAGGCACACCTTGTTCACCGTCAGCGCCGGCACGTCCATCGGAATGCCCGCGGCCGCCGCGGCCTGGCGCGCCGGAATCTGACCGGCTCCGGCGGTCAGCACCTGGCCCATGATCACGTAGTCCACCTGCTCGGGCGCGACCCCACCCTTCTCCAGCGCCGCCTTGATGGCGAACCCGCCCAGGTCCGAGCCACGGAAGTCCTTCAGCCCACCCAGCAGCCGGCCGACCGGGGTGCGTGCGCCGGAGACGATGACGGAAGTGGTGGTCACGATGTGCCTCGCTTCATGAATTCGGTACCTGGTCGACAGTCTGGGGAACCGCCTGGAACTCCACGGTAACCGGTGTCGTCGGGGCAGCACTATGGAGGTACGCGCGCTACCGTTCGAGGGGTGAGCACTTTCGATACGTCCTCGTTCATTCCGGCCGACTATGTGATCGCCGTCGATCACGTCGGCATCGCGGTCCCCGATCTGGATGCGGCCGTCACCTGGTACGCCGAACATCTCGGGATGGTCGAGACCCATCGCGAGGTGAACGAGGACCAGGGCGTCCACGAGGCCATGCTGGCCTTGCCGGCCGCCGGCGACGACTCGACTGCTCTGCAGTTGCTGGCGCCGCTCAATGCGGCGTCGACCATTGCCAAGTTCCTCGACCGCAACGGCCCCGGAATGCAGCAGCTGGCCTATCGCGTCACCGATGTGGAAGCGGTCTCGGCCTATTTGCGCGACCGTGGCCTGCGCCTGCTGTTCGACAAGCCCGGTAACGGAACCGCCGGTTCCCGGGTCAACTTCGTACACCCGAAGGATGCTGGTGGTGTGCTCATCGAGCTGGTAGAGCCGGCCGCGAATCCTACTCACTAGTACCGGAATCCGGCCGCGGAAACTTGTCGTAACGACATTCGCGGTCGGGTCACCATGCCGCGGCGCCAGGCGGTAGTTTGTGGGGCATGTCGTCCACTGAGCCCGATCGCAATCGCTTCGTTGCGTTGCCCTTTACGGTAGTCCGCAAAGGTTACGACCGCGACGAAGTTCGCAATTACTTCGACCGATTCGATGCCGAACTGCGGGTGACCGCAACGGATCGCGACGCCGCCGCCGCCCAGGCGCGAAACCTGGCCGCGCAGCTCGAAGACGCCCGCGACGAAATCGATGAGCTCCGTAAGGAAGTCGATCGTCTGTCGGTGCCGCCGACCACGGCCGAGGGCATGAGCGATCGCATTTCGCGCATGCTGCGCCTGGCCTCCGACGAGGCGTCCGAGGTGCGGGCGCAGGCGCAGGCCGAGGCGGCCGAAATGATCTCCATCGCGGAGCAGCAGGCCACCGAGATGCGTGGCAAGTACGAGTCGCTGCTCGGCGAGACCAAGGAAAAGCGCGAGGCCCTCGAGATCGAGTTCGAGCAGACCCTCGCCAACGCCCGCACCGAGGCCACCAAGATCGTCGACGCGGCCAACGCCGAGGCCGACCGGGTCACCAAGGAAGCCGACGCCAAGCGCAAGGCCGCCCAGCAGGACTTCGAGGTCACGATGGCGGAGCGGCGCACCAAGCTCACCCGCGCCATGGAGGAGCTCGAGGCCACCAGCCGCGCCGAGGCCGCGCAGCGCATCAAGGATGCCACCGACGAGGCCAACCGCCTGGTCACCTCCGCGAGTCAGAGCGCCGACCGCAAGATCGCCCACGCCAAGGAACTGGCCGAGGAGATGCGCGTGCTGCGCGGTCGAGTCCTGGCCCAGCTCTTGGGAATTCGCGGCCAGCTCGATTCGGTGCCGGCCATGCTCGCCGCCGTCAACCGCGAGAGCGAACTGCTCGACGGCACACCCGAGCCGCGCTCGCTGTCGAGCAAGCAGTCCGGCAACACCCGGCAGAAGGCCATCCCCGAGATGAAGAACGACCAGGAGGAGATCGTCGACGACGAGCGCGAGAACGCCGAAATCTCGAGCTGACGACGAACTCTCACCGGGCGACACCCCCATCCATCCGAAAGCCGCCTCCCACCGGGAGGCGGCTTTTTCATGTTCCAGGCTGAAGTATCTGTTCCGATTCCGCCTATGACCAGCGGCGGGTAATCGTTCGGGTGTGACGGCCCTTCCAGCATCCGGTGTGCCAGTGCCGACGATCGTCCTCGCCGCCCTCGGCGGCCCAGGCGACGATATGCGCGACGCCGGGTGGAATTTCGTGATCGCAGCCGGGACAGCGATAGGTTTTCACCGCGCGGGCACCGGGAACCGTCCGCACGATATAGGTTTCTCCGCCGGGTCCCTCCTCGGTGCGCCCGAAGACGTCGCCGAGCGGACGCGGCTCCTGCGAGAGCCGCGCCGACGACCGTTTCGGGCGAGGATTCCGGCGGGACATGATCCGAGCTTAGAACAGCCGGAATTCGTCACTCTCCGTGCCGCGGAGGGCATCGTAATCGAGTGTCAGACAACGAATCCCGCGGTCGGTGGCGAGCGTGCGGGCCTGCGGCTTGATCTGCTGGGCCGCGAACACCCCGGCGACCGGGGCCAGCAGCGGGTCGCGGTTCAGCAGTTCCAGGTAGCGGGTCAGCTGTTCCACACCGTCGATCTCGCCGCGGCGCTTGATTTCCACCGCCACGGTGGCGCCGGTGGAGTCGCGGCACAAAATGTCGACCGGGCCGATCGCGGTCATGTATTCGCGTCGGATCAGCGAGAATCCTGCCCCCAGGGTCTCGATGTGCTCGGCCAGCAGCTCCTGCAGGTGGGCCTCGACACCGTCCTTGACCAGACCGGGATCGACGCCGAGATCGTGCGAGGAGTCGTGTTCGATGTCCTCGACGGTGATCCGCAGTTCCTCACCGGCCTTGTTGGTGACCACCCACAGCTTCGCCGCATCCGACTCGCTCGCGCGCTCCTCCAGCCAACACGGCGGGCTCATCCAGTTCAGCGGCTTGTAGGAACCACCGTCGGAGTGCACCAGCACGGAGCCGTCCGCCTTCATCATGAGCAGGCGGCGGGCCATGGGCAGGTGAGCGGTGAGTCGACCCACGTAGTCGACCTGACAGCGAGCAATCACGAGGCGCACCCGTGGCACTCTAGGCCAGAGCCCGCCCGGAGCGTTATTCAGCCCACGAGCATCATGTAGCCCAGCACGGACGCGGTGGCGAGCATGCCGATCTCCGACCATGTCAGCCTGGGCAGGGTGGTGCGGCGTCCCGTCCGCAGGGCCCAGTACCCGGCCAGCAGTCCGATCACGACCGACAGGAGATGACCGACATTGGTGAAGGTGCGACCCATGATCACCCCGGCCACGGCGACCGCGAGCCAGGTGATGGCCCAGGTGGGCCGCCAGCGCGACGGCAGCAGCACGACGAAGGCCCCGACCAGGGCCATGGCGCCGTAGCTGATGCCGACGTCCTCGGCGCGGGTGATGTCCATCGGCAGCCACTCGGCCTCGACGGCCACCCACAGCCCGACCGCGACCAGCAGCGTCGCGCCGATATGACCGGCCAGGAAGATCCGGACGAGATGCCAGGAGCCGAACCGCATCTCGGCGAGGGCCAGCGCGCAGATCAGCAGCGGAATGATCATCAGCGCCGCATCGCTGTCGCCGATGACGAAGGCGCTGGAGAACAGGGTGCCGAAGTGGCCGCGCAGCAGATTGTGCAGGTTGGTGCTGGCATGCAGGACGACCTTGGTCTGCGCGGAGTTGCTCAACGCGGCCACCAGAGCCGTCACGGCGATCAACAGCGCCGCATAACCGTAGGTGACAGGCAGGAAGAACCGGCGAAGTCGGCGCACACGCGTGGGCGGCGTGGTCGTAGCCGTCGTCACCGCGGACTCCGACGCCTCGGCGGGCGATGCGGACAACACCACCATGCGCATCCCTTCCTCGCATCCGGCACCGGATCTGCCGGACCTACCCCTTCATGATCCAGATCGGCGCTGCGCGCGGGCTCCCTGTTCCTCGAGAGAATGCTGTGAACCTGAAACTCCCAGGTCAAGGCGGTGCACGAGTCCAGATATGCGAAAGGCCCCCGACAATGTCGGGGGCCTTCCTTCAAATATTGTCCGGCGGTGTCCTACTCTCCCACACCCTGGCGAGTGCAGTACCATCGGCGCAGGTGGCCTTAGCTTCCGGGTTCGGAATGGGACCGGGCGTTTCCCCACCGCTATAACCGCCGTAACACTATGAAACTATCCACACCGATCCCGGCGAAAAGCGTGCCGGGATCAGATCGTCTGATCCCTCGCATGCGCGGGATCAGACCCTTGTTCCCCGCATGCTTTTCGCGGGGATCTGTGTGTTGTTTCAGATACCGCACAGTGGACGCGTAGCAGCTTTGTTGGTAAGTCCTCGGCCTATTAGTACCGGTCACCTGCACCAGTTACCTGGCTTCCAGTTCCGGCCTATCAACCCAATGGTCTGTTGGGGACCTTACCCACTCGAAGTGGTGAGAAACCTCATCTTGGAACAGGCTTCCCGCTTAGATGCTTTCAGCGGTTATCCCTTCCGAACGTAGCCAACCAGCCATGCCCCTGGCGGGACAACTGGCACACCAGAGGTTCGTCCGTCCCGGTCCTCTCGTACTAGGGACAGCCTTCCTCAAGTTTCTGACGCGCGCGGCGGATAGAGACCGAACTGTCTCACGACGTTCTAAACCCAGCTCGCGTGCCGCTTTAATGGGCGAACAGCCCAACCCTTGGGACCTACTCCAGCCCCAGGATGCGACGAGCCGACATCGAGGTGCCAAACCATCCCGTCGATATGGACTCTTGGGGAAGATCAGCCTGTTATCCCCGGGGTACCTTTTATCCGTTGAGCGACACCGCTTCCACATGCCGGTGCCGGATCACTAGTCCCGACTTTCGTCCCTGCTCGACCTGTCGGTCTCACAGTCAAGCTCCCTTGTGCACTTACACTCACCACCTGATTGCCAACCAGGCTGAGGGAACCTTTGGGCGCCTCCGTTACACTTTAGGAGGCAACCGCCCCAGTTAAACTACCCACCAGGCACTGTCCCTGAACCAGATCATGGTCCGAGGTTAGAAGTCCAATACGATCAGAGTGGTATTTCAACGACGACTCCACCCGAACTAGCGTCCAAGCTTCACAGTCTCCCACCTATCCTACACAAACCGTACCGAACACCAATACCAAGCTATAGTAAAGGTCCCGGGGTCTTTTCGTCCTGCCGCGCGTAACGAGCATCTTTACTCGTACTGCAATTTCGCCGAGTCTGTGGTGGAGACAGCAGAGAAGTCGTTACGCCATTCGTGCAGGTCGGAACTTACCCGACAAGGAATTTCGCTACCTTAGGATGGTTATAGTTACCACCGCCGTTTACCGGGGCTTAAATTCTCAGCTTCGCCCCCCGAAAGGGACTAACCGGTCCTCTTAACCTTCCGGCACCGGGCAGGCGTCAGTCCGTATACATCGTCTTACGACTTCGCACGGACCTGTGTTTTTAGTAAACAGTCGCTTCTCTCTGGTCTCTGCGACCCAACCCAGCTCCCACCGCAAGGATGTTCACCAGACCGGGCCCTCCTTCTCCCGAAGTTACGGAGGCATTTTGCCGAGTTCCTTCACCACAGTTCTCTCGATCGCCTTAGTATTCTCTACCTGACCACCTGTGTCGGTTTGGGGTACGGGCCGTGTACCAACTCACTAGAGGCTTTTCTCGGCAGCATAGGATCACTGAATTCGCCTCAACCGGCTACGCATCACCTCTCAGGCTTGATGCTGTGCGGATTTGCCTACACAACGCCCTACAGGCTTACACCAGGTAATCCATCACCTGGCCCAGCTACCTTCCTGCGTCACCCCATCGCTTGACTACTACAATCAGGGTCCCGTGCAGCCACTTCTCTTCACCCGAAGGTGATAGGTCCGCTTTTGGACGGTTAGCACAACTGATTCGCCATTGGGCGCGGATACACGGGTACGGGAATATCAACCCGTTGTCCATCGACTACGCCTGTCGGCCTCGCCTTAGGTCCCGACTCACCCTGGGCGGATTAACCTGGCCCAGGAACCCTTGGTCATCCGGCGGACGAGTTTCTCACTCGTCTTTCGCTACTCATGCCTGCATTCTCACTCCCACACCCTCCACAGTTCGGTCACCCGACTACTTCCCTGGGTGCAGGACGCTCCCCTACCCATCCCAGCTCCTGGCTCGAAAGCAGGATAATGCTGAAATGCCGCGGCTTCGGCGGTGTACTTGAGCCCCGCTACATTATCGGCGCAGGATCACTTGACCAGTGAGCTATTACGCACTCTTTCAAGGGTGGCTGCTTCTAAGCCAACCTCCTGGTTGTCTAAGCGACCCCACATCCTTTTCCACTTAGTACACGCTTAGGGGCCTTAGCCGGCGATCTGGGCTGTTTCCCTCTCGACTACGAAGCTTATCCCCCGCAGTCTCACTGCCGCGCTCTCACACACCGGCATTCGGAGTTTGGCTGACTTCGGTAAGCTTGTAGGCCCCCTAGGCCATCCAGTGCTCTACCTCCAGTGTGAAACACGCGACGCTGCACCTAAATGCATTTCGGGGAGAACCAGCTATCACGGAGTTTGATTGGCCTTTCACCCCTACCCACAGCTCATCCCCTCAGTTTTCAACCTAAGTGGGTTCGGGCCTCCACGACGTCTTACCGTCGCTTCACCCTGGCCATGGGTAGATCACCCCGCTTCGGGTCCATGATGTGCGACTCGGGCGCCCTATTCGGACTCGCTTTCGCTACGGCTCCCCCACACGGGTTAACCTCGCCACACACCGATGACTCGCAGGCTCATTCTTCAAAAGGCACGCCATCACCCCACCATAGGAGGGCTCTGACGGATTGTAAGCGCACGGTTTCAGGTACTATTTCACTCCCCTCCCGGGGTACTTTTCACCTTTCCCTCACGGTACTAGTCCGCTATCGGTCACCAAGTAGTATTCAGGCTTACCGGGTGGTCCCGGCAGATTCACAGCAGATTTCACGAGTCCGCTGCTACTCGGGCACTCACTACGAGAGAGCACATGTTTTCGCCTACCGGACTCTCACCGTCTACGGTCGGCCATCCCAGACCAATTCAGCTAACACGCACTTTTCTGACTCTCGCTCCCCACGGCAGTGGAAAGAAAATGAGCCCCACAACCCCGCATACGCAACGACTGCCGTCTATCACACGTACACGGTTTAGCCTCTTCCGCTTTCGCTCGCCACTACTCACGGAATCACTATTGTTTTCTCTTCCTGTGGGTACTGAGATGTTTCACTTCCCCACGTTCCCTCCACACACCCTATATATTCAGATGCGGGTGACACGACATCACTCGTGCCGGGTTTCCCCATTCGGACATCCTCGGATCTCAGCTCGGTTGACAGCTCCCCGAGGCTTATCGCAGCCTCCTACGTCCTTCATCGGCTCTCGGTGCCAAGGCATCCACCGTACGCTCTTACACACTTACAAACAAAGATGCTCGCGTCCACTGTGCAGTTCTCAAACAACACACCCGCACCGGACTGAATCAAGGACCTGACTGGCAACACCAGCGGTTTCACAAGAGGCCCGAGCGGATCGTTTCTTGCCTGGAAAGAACGTCTGTTCTTTCAGGACCCAACAGTGTGTCGATATATCCACCGCGACCGGAGACTCGGCTCCGACCACAAGCGATGAAGCCTGTCAGCGTTCCACCCATGAGCTTCCGCGGTCCCACATGCGGGGACTCGAACGGTCTCTGCCACAACCACTCTCGACTCTTCGAGGCGTCGTGGAGATGTGCTCCTTAGAAAGGAGGTGATCCAGCCGCACCTTCCGGTACGGCTACCTTGTTACGACTTCGTCCCAATCGCCAATCCCACCTTCGACGGCTCCCTCCCACGAGGGGTTAGGCCACCGGCTTCGGGTGTTACCGACTTTCATGACGTGACGGGCGGTGTGTACAAGGCCCGGGAACGTATTCACCGCAGCGTTGCTGATCTGCGATTACTAGCGACTCCAACTTCACGGGGTCGAGTTGCAGACCCCGATCCGAACTGAGACCGGCTTTAAGGGATTCGCTCCACCTCACGGTATCGCAACCCTCTGTACCGGCCATTGTAGCATGTGTGAAGCCCTGGACATAAGGGGCATGATGACTTGACGTCGTCCCCACCTTCCTCCGAGTTGACCCCGGCAGTCTCTCACGAGTCCCCGCCATCACGCGCTGGCAACATAAGATAAGGGTTGCGCTCGTTGCGGGACTTAACCCAACATCTCACGACACGAGCTGACGACAGCCATGCACCACCTGTACACCAGCCACAAGGGAGGCTACATCTCTGCAGCTTTCTGGTGTATGTCAAACCCAGGTAAGGTTCTTCGCGTTGCATCGAATTAATCCACATGCTCCGCCGCTTGTGCGGGCCCCCGTCAATTCCTTTGAGTTTTAGCCTTGCGGCCGTACTCCCCAGGCGGGGTACTTAATGCGTTAGCTACGGCACGGATCCCGTGGAAGGAAACCCACACCTAGTACCCACCGTTTACGGCGTGGACTACCAGGGTATCTAATCCTGTTCGCTACCCACGCTTTCGCTTCTCAGCGTCAGTTACTGCCCAGAGACCCGCCTTCGCCACCGGTGTTCCTCCTGATATCTGCGCATTTCACCGCTACACCAGGAATTCCAGTCTCCCCTGCAGTACTCTAGTCCGCCCGTATCGACTGCAAGCGCACGGTTGAGCCGTGAGATTTCACAATCGACGCGACGAACCGCCTACAAGCTCTTTACGCCCAGTAATTCCGGACAACGCTCGCACCCTACGTATTACCGCGGCTGCTGGCACGTAGTTGGCCGGTGCTTCTTCTACTCCTACCGTCACTTGCGCTTCGTCGGAGTCGAAAGCGGTTTACAACCCGAAGGCCGTCATCCCGCACGCGGCGTCGCTGCATCAGGCTTCCGCCCATTGTGCAATATTCCCCACTGCTGCCTCCCGTAGGAGTCTGGGCCGTGTCTCAGTCCCAGTGTGGCCGGTCACCCTCTCAGGTCGGCTACCCGTCGTCGCCTTGGTAGGCCGTTACCCCACCAACAAGCTGATAGGCCGCGGGCCCATCTCGCACCGATAAATCTTTCCACCACACACCATGCAATGCGTGGTCATATCCGGTATTAGACCCAGTTTCCCAGGCTTATCCCAGAGTACGAGGCAGATCACCCACGTGTTACTCACCCGTTCGCCGCTCGTGTACCCCGAAGGGCCTTACCGCTCGACTTGCATGTGTTAAGCACGCCGCCAGCGTTCGTCCTGAGCCAGGATCAAACTCTCCGTTGAAGACTCTCAATTGCGTCCGAAGACGTAATCGGAAGAATTAACCAGAGTCCGAAAACCATGGCAAAAATCAAACGCCAGCAAAAGTATTTGCTGACTAAAATGTCCCGGCACCCACACGGGGGTGTAAGCACCGGAACCAAATAAAATATTTGGCACTGACATTCATCGACACACTATTGAGTTCTCAAAGAACACACGCACACACCATCACCCCGGGCTATTCACCCGCTCGATCGTGAGGCAACTTGAACCAGCTTAGCCCAACCATCCACCCCGAACCAAATCCGGAGCTCACAGCCGAACCAGTGTGATCGCCAGGCGCTCCCCGTCCAACCTCGTTCACCCCGGCCTCTCGGCCCCGGGTCGGTGTCCGTGTCGCTCTGACCTGGAATAAGTTACGTGTCGTCCGAATCGATGTCAAATCGCCTGGTCAGGAAGGCTTTTCGGACATACGGGTCAGCGGACTCGTTCGACCTCGGCCCCGAGGGAGCGCAGGTTTTCGACGAAATCCGGGTAGCCGCGGTCGATGTGGAAGACGTCGTGCACCTCGGTGACGCCGTCGGCGACCAGACCCGCGAGCACCAGGCCCGCGCCCGCCCGGATGTCGGAGGACCACACCGGCGCGCTCGACAACCGCGGAATCCCGCGCACCACAGCGTGATGCCCGTCGGTGCGGGCGTCGGCACCCAGGCGGATCATCTCCTCCACGAAGCGGAAGCGCGCCTCGAAGATGTTCTCGGTGATCATGGAGGTGCCGTCGGCGATCGCCGCGAGCCCGATGGCCATCGGTTGCAGGTCGGTCGGGAATCCCGGAAACGGGAGGGTGGAGAAGTTCACCGCGCGCGGGCGCTCGGGCTGCACGACCCGGAAACCGTCCGGCTCGAAGGAGATTCGCGCGCCGGCGGAACGCAGCTTGTCCAGCACCAGCGACAGATGCTTCGGGTTGATGCCGGTGACGTGCACGTCGCCCATGGTCATCGCGGCGGCAATTCCCCAGGTGGCGGCCACGATTCGATCACCGATCACCTGATGGTCGGTCGGTGACAGCTTGCGCACGCCCTCGATGGTGAGCACCGAGGTACCGGCGCCGCCGATCCGCGCGCCCATCCGGGTGAGCATCGTGCACAGGTCGACGATCTCGGGTTCGCGGGCGGCATTGTCGATGACCGTCTCGCCCTCGGCGAGCACCGCGGCCATCAGGATGTTCTCGGTCGCGCCGACCGACGGGAAGTCCAGCCGGATGCGGGCACCCTGTAGTTCGTCGGCGCGGGCGACCAGGCAGCCGTGCTCGATCTCGCTGGTCGCGCCGAGCAATCGCAGACCCGCCTGATGCATGTCGAGCGGGCGCGACCCGATGGCGTCGCCGCCCGGCAGCGCGACCACGGCCCGCTTGCACCGCGCCATGAGCGGACCGAGCACACACACCGATGCCCGGAACTGGGTGACGGCCGGGAAGTCCGCGTGATACTTCGGCTCGGCCGGTGCGGTGATGGTGACCGTCGACCCGGCGACCACGACGTCGCAGCCGAGGCCCCGCAGGACCTCGGCCATCAACGGCACGTCGAGGATGTCCGGGCAGTTCGTGATGGTCGTCGTGCCCTCGGCCAGCAGTGCGGCGGCCATTAGCTTGAGCACGCTGTTCTTGGCTCCCCCCACCGCCACCTCGCCGACGAGCCGACTGCCCCCGGTCACCAGAAACCGTTCACTCACGGGGGTCAGCCTAGTGGTCCGGTCCATCGATCGCGGCCTCTCCTCCGGTGTGTGACGCGGCGCTCGCATCGGCGTCGGCCGTTCCCGCCGACTCGCCGCCCCCGCCCGGGCGCCACAGCACGTCGCCCTCCGGGTTGGCCACCCGGCCGAGGATGAACAGCAGATCCGACAGGCGATTCAGGTATTTCGCGGGCAGCGCGCTCGTGTCGTCCGGGTGGGCCTCGACCGCCGCCCAGGCCGAGCGCTCGGCGCGGCGGGTCACCGTGCGGGCGGTGTGCAGCAGCGCGGCCAGCGGGGTGCCGCCCGGCAGAATGAACGAATTCAACGGCGGCAGTTCGGCATTGAACTCGTCGCACCACCGTTCCAGCCGATCGATGTAGGACTGGGTGATGCGCAGCGGCGGATACTTCGGTTCGGCGACCACCGGGGTGGACAGGTCGGCGCCGACATCGAACAGGTCGTTCTGCACCGTGCGCAGCACCCGCAGCAGTTCGGGCGTCGGGTTGCCGAGGGCGATCGCCACACCCAGTGCGGCGTTGGTCTCGTCGCAGTCGGCGTAGGCGACCAGGCGGGGATCGTTCTTGGAGACCCGGGAGAAATCGTTCAGACCGGTGGTGCCGTCATCGCCGGTCCGGGTATAGATCCGCGTCAGATGCACGCTCATGGAACCCACCGTATTCCTGTGTCTAGTAGCCGGGTCGGCGGCGAATGCGGTCCGAGGGCCGGGATTCGACCCAGGACAGGAACGCCGCCAGTGCACCGCGGTCCAGTGCCAGCTCATAGCTGCCGTCACCGTCGGAGACCGCGATCACGATGATGTCGTCGGTCATGATGTCGTACTCGTCGCCGACCGGTCCGCGCCGATCGACCACCTCGATGCCCAGGCGGCGGATCGTGGAGTCGGGGCCCAGCTTGAGGCTGGTCAGCTTGTAGAAGACCAGCCGATCCTCGTCGTAGCGGATCAGGCCGTGCCGCCAACCCTGGCCGCCCTTGGCGGGAAGCACCCGGAGGATCGCCGCCGTCCCGCCGCGCCGCAGCATGACGAGCCGGTAGAGCGACGCCAGCGCCAAGCCGACGAGCAGCAGCACCAGAATGATCAGAAGCACCATCCCGGTCCGCAATCCAGGTCCGTCCCTTCGCTTTGCCCCTGTGCCGTCGAGCGCCGTGTCATCCCGAACAACGCCGGTGGGGGCGAGTCTACAAACCACCCCCCGTACGGAAGCGACCGGTACACCCCTGTCCGATCCGAGCCTATCGGCATTCCGGATCGTGTGGACGCGCTCGCCGGAACATTTACGGACACAGGACAATCCGGCGAGGCACACGGTGACAAGCCGTGTGGCGGTCCCGGTAATCCGGAACCGCCACACGGGCCGTGAATTCTGTTGTCGCGCTACGGCGTCAGGAGGCGGCGGCCTCGACCGCCCGGACCCGGGCGCGGGCCGCGTTCTGCTCCTGCTCGGAGGCGTTCGGATCGGCGAGCACCGCCCGCGCGGCCTCGATATCCACATCGCCGGCGAATTCCGCCGATTCGGCGAGAATCCGGACGGTCGTCGCGGTCACCGAGAAGAAACCGCCGTGCACCGCGGCGACGATGCGCTCGCCGTCGGAGTCCACGATGGTCACCGCGCTGTCCTCGGCCAGCTGGCCGAGCAGCGGCTCGTGGCCGGGCAGAATACCGATCTGACCCTCCGTGGTCTGGGCGCTGACGAAATTCGCCTGTCCGGACCACAGCCGTCGCTCGATGGCGACCAGATCAACTGACATTTCCGCCATGGTGGACTACTTCCCGGCCAGCTTCTTCGCAGCCTTCTCGACGTCATCCAGGCCACCGCAGGAGTTGAACGCCTGCTCCGGGAAGTGGTCGAACTCGCCCTTGCAGACCCGCTCGAAGTCGTCGATGGTCTGCTCCAGCGGCACGACCGAACCCTGCTGGCCGGTGAACTTCTCGGCGACGATGAAGTTCTGACCCAGGAACTTCTCCAGGCGACGGGCGCGGCCGACGAGGACCTTGTCCTCCTCGGAGAGCTCGTCCATGCCGAGGATGGCGATGATGTCCTGCAGTTCCTTGTACTTCTGCAGGATTCGCTTCACCTCGTTGGCCACCGCGAAGTGCCGCTCGCCCAGGATCGACGCCTCCAGGATGCGAGAGGTCGAGGTCAGCGGGTCGACGGCCGGGTAGATGCCCTTCTGCGAAATCGGGCGGGAGAGCTCGGTGGTCGCGTCCAGGTGGGCGAAGGTGGTCGCCGGGGCCGGGTCGGTGTAGTCGTCGGCGGGCACGTAGATCGCCTGCATCGAGGTGATCGAACGGCCGCGGGTCGAGGTGATCCGCTCCTGCAGCTGCCCCATCTCGTCCGCCAGGGTCGGCTGGTAACCGACGGCCGAGGGCATGCGACCCAGCAGGGTGGAGACCTCGGAACCGGCCTGGGTGAACCGGAAGATGTTGTCGATGAACAACAACACGTCCTGGTTCTGCACGTCCCGGAAGTACTCGGCCATGGTCAGGGCCGAGAGGGCGACGCGCATACGCGTGCCCGGCGGCTCGTCCATCTGGCCGAAGACGAGGGCGGTGTCCTGCAGCACGCCCATCTCTTCCATTTCCAGGTGCAGGTCGGTGCCCTCACGGGTGCGCTCACCGACGCCCGCGAACACCGAGGTGCCGGAGAACTCCCGCGCGATACGGGTGATCATCTCCTGGATCAGCACGGTCTTGCCGACACCGGCGCCACCGAACAGGCCGATCTTGCCGCCCTTCACGTACGGGGTGAGCAGGTCGATGACCTTGATGCCGGTCTCGAGGATCTCGGTCTTGCCCTCGAGCTGATCGAACGGCGGCGGCTCGCGGTGGATGCCCCACTGCTCGCCGTCGCGGCCGAGGCCGGGGGTGTCGAGGCAGTCGCCGAGGGCGTTGAAGACGTGGCCCTTGGTGACATCGCCGACCGGCACCGAGATCGGCTTGCCGGTGTCGGTGACCGGCACGCCGCGGACCAGGCCGTCGGTCGGCTGCATCGAGATGGTGCGGACCAGGCCGTCGCCCAGGTGCTGCGCGACCTCGAGGGTCAGGGTCTTGGCCACCGACGGGAGCTCGACCTTGGCGTGCAAGGCGTTGTACAGCTCGGGGATGGCACCGCGCGGGAACTCGACGTCGACGACGGGGCCGATGACCCGGGCGACGCGGCCTGTGCCAGCGCCCGCCCGGCTCGTGTTTTCTGCAGTAGCTGCTGCGGTCATTTGTCTTCTTCCTGGGTGGGCTTAGTCGCTAGAACTGGCTGCCAGCGCGTTCGCGCCGCCGACGATTTCACTGATCTCCTGTGTAATGTTCGCCTGCCGGATCGAATTCGCCTGACGGGTCAGGGTGTTCACGAGATCGGTGGCGTTGTCGGTGGCGGCCTTCATCGCGGTGCGGCGTGCGGCCGACTCCGAGGCCGCGGCCTCGAGCAGCGAGGAGTAGATCCGGGTGTTCACGTACTTCGGCAGCAGCGCGCCGAGCAGCGTGTCCGCGTCGGGCTCGAACTCGTACAGGGGGTGGATGTCCGCGTCCGGGGAGTCGGTCACGAAATCCTCGCCGAGTTCGTAGTTCTCGTCGACGTAGCTCACCTGGATCGGCGCCAGCCGGCGCACCTCCGGCACCTGCGACAGCATCGACACGAAACGGGTGTAGACGACATGGATCTCGTCCACGCCCGCGATCGTGCCGGTGCCGTCGGTCGCGGGCACCTCACCGTCGGAGCCGGCCATGAAGGCGTCCACCAGGTGGTGGCACGCGGCCGACGCGTCGGTGTAGTGCGGCTGCTGCGAGAACCCGGTCCACGACCCGGTCACCTGGCGATTGCGGAACGTGTAGTACGTCAGGCCCTTCGATCCCATGACGTAGAGCACCGACTCCTTGCCCTCGGAGCGCAGCGTCGTCATGAGTTCCTCGGCGCGCCGCAGCACGTTCGCGTTGTAGCCGCCGCACATGCCGCGGTCGCTGGTGATCACCAGGATCGCGGCCCGGCGCGCGTTGGCCCGCTCGGTCAGCAGCGGATGGTCGAGATTCGACGAGGCGCCGGCCAGTTCGCTCAGCACCTTGGTGATCTCCTCCGCGTACGGCTTGGCGGCGGCAACCCGGGCCTGCGCCTTGCTGATTCGCGAGGTGGCGATCAGCTCCTGCGCCTTGGTGATCTTCTTGATCGAACTCACACTACGAATGCGGGAGCGCAATTCGCGCACGCTTGCCATCGGCTGCTCACACTCCCTTCATTCGTTGAACGGTCAGTCGTCGCATTCGGGGACCCGCTACTTCTCGACGTGCTTGCGGGTGACCGACAGCGACTCGACCTCTTCGTGGTCCAGCTCGCCGGCGGCGGGCTCGTTCACGACGCGGCTGCCGTCGGAGGCCAGGAAGCCGTGCTTGAACTTGTCGGTCGCGGCCTTGATCTGCTCGGCGGCCTCGCCCTCCAGCACCTTGCCACCCGCGATCGAGGCGAACGCGTCGGCGGCGCTGCGGTGCAGGTCCTCCAGCAGCTCCACGTTGAAGCGGCGGATGTCCGACACCGGCACCGAGTCGTAGTAGCCGCCGTCGACCAGGTACAGCGACACGATCTGGTCCTCGACCGAGACCGGGGAGTACTGGTCCTGCTTGAGCAGCTCGACCCAGCGGGCGCCGCGCTCGAGCTGTGCCAGCGAGGCGGCGTCCAGGTCGGAGGCGAAGGCGGAGAACGCCTCCAGCTCGCGGTACTGGGCCATCTCCAGACGCAGCGAGCCCGACACCTTCTTCATGCCCTTGGTCTGGGCGGCGCCACCGACACGGGAGACGGAGGTACCGACGTTGATCGCCGGGCGCACACCCTTGTTGAACAGGTCGGACTCGAGGAAGACCTGGCCGTCGGTGATGGAGATGACGTTGGTCGGGATGAACGCCGAGATGTCGCCGGCCTTGGTCTCGATGATCGGCAGACCGGTCATCGAGCCCGCGCCCATGTCGTCGGACAGCTTCGCGCACCGCTCCAGCAGGCGCGAGTGCAGGTAGAACACGTCGCCCGGGTACGCCTCGCGGCCCGGCGGGCGGCGCAGCAGCAGCGAGATCGAGCGGTACGCCTCGGCCTGCTTGGACAGGTCGTCGAACACGATCAGCACGTGCTTGCCCTGGTACATCCAGTGCTGGCCGAGCGCCGAACCGGTGTAGGGCGCAAGCCATTTGAAGCCGGCGGAGTCGGAGGCCGGGGCCGCGACGATGGTGGTGTACTCCATCGCGCCGTGCGCCTCGAGCGCGGACTTCACGCCCGCGATGGTCGAGCCCTTCTGGCCGATGGCGACGTAGATGCAGCGCATCTGCTTGCTGGGGTCGCCCGACTCCCAGTTCGCCTTCTGGTTGATGATGGCGTCGATGCAGACCGCGGTCTTGCCGGTCTTGCGGTCGCCGATGATCAGCTGACGCTGGCCGCGGCCGATGGCGGTCAGGGCGTCGATGGCGGTGATGCCGGTGGCCATCGGCTCGCCGACCGGCTGCCGCTGCAGCACGGTCGCGGCCTGCAGCTCGAGCACGCGACGGTCGTCGGCCTCGATGTCGCCCAGGCCGTCGATCGGCGCGCCCAGCGGGTCGATGACGCGGCCGAGGAACTTGTCGCCGACGGGCACGGAGAGCACGTCGCCGGTCCGACGGACCTCCTGGCCCTCCTCGATGGTGTCGAACTCACCCAGGATGACCGCACCGATCGAGGTGTCCTCCAGGTTCAGCGCGACACCCAGCACGCCGCCCGGGAACTCCAGCAGCTCGTTGGCCATCGCCGACGGCAGGCCGCTGATGTGGGCGATACCGTCGCCGGTGTCGGTGACGACACCGACCTCTTCGATGGAGGTCTCGGGGGTGTAGCTCTGGGTGTAGCTCTCGATCGCGCTACGGATCTCATCGGGGGAGATCGTCAGCTCCGCCATGGTTCTTCCTGCTCTCGCTGGTGGTCTGGAATGTCGGGGGGTGTGCGGCTCAGCCGAGCGACTGGCGCAGCCGCTGCAGCCGGCCGATCGCACTGCCGTCGATGACGTCGTCGCCGACTCGCACGACGACACCGGCCAACAGGGTCGGGTCGACCTGCACGTGCACGGTGACGGGCTTGTCGTAGATGCGCTGCAGCGAGGCCGCCAGGTGCTCGCGCTGCTGCTGCGTCAACTCGGTCGCGGCACGCACGTGCGCGACGAGCTGCTTGCGCAGCGACGCCGCCAGTTCGGACAACCGGTCGAAGATCGCGCCCGCGTCACCGTGCGAGCGGCCGACCGCCTGCTCGGCCAGCTGCAGCGTGATGTCCTCGACCTTGCCGGCGAGCAACCGTTCGAGCAGTGCGTTCTTGGCCTGCGCCGGCTTGCCGCGGTCGGCCAGCGCCTGCTCGAGGTCCGGATTGTCCTCGACGATCCGGCCCAGCCGGAACAGCTCGTCCTCGACGGCATCGATGCGGCCGCGATCGGTCGCGGCGCGCAGCAGCGCCTCCCGCCCGAGCAATTCCAGCGTGTCGACCAGGTCCTTGGCCCGCGACCAGTCCTGGGCGACGGCGGTGGTCAGCACGGCCAGGGTGGCCGCGCTGATCTTGCCGCCGAAGACGCGTTCGGCGAGTTCGGCGCGCGCCGAACTCGACACCGACTTATCCGCGAGCGCTACACGCAGCGAACGCTGGTCGTCGAGTATTGCGACAACGGCGAACAATTCGGAGCCCGTCGTGGCCGCGATATGGCTGGTCGCGGCCAGAGCGGCCGAAAGAGCCTCCCGCGCACGGGAGCTCGCCTCGCGGCTCGCTGCGTACATGCTTCCCACTTTCGTGTCGCTACCTTCCGACCCCGATGCCGGTCTTCTCATCCAATTCTGAGAGGAACCGGTCGATCGATGCCGACTGTTTGGCTTGATCCGACACCGACTGGCCGATGATCTTCTCGGCCAGATCGACCGCGGTGCGGCCGAGTTCGGAACGCAGCTCGGTCACGATCTGCTGACGCTGCGCCTCCAGCTGCGAGTGGCCCTGGGCCACGATGCGGTCGGCCTCGGCCTGCGCCTCGGTCCGCAGCTGCGCGAGGATCTGCTGGCCCTGGGTGCGCGCCTCTTCCCGGATGCGCGCGGCCTCGAGCCGGGCCTCGGCCAGCTGCTGCTGGTACTGCTGCAGCGTCTGCTGCGCCTCGGCCTGCGCGGCCTCGGCCTTCTCGATGCCGCCCTCGATCCGTTCGGACCGCTCGTCGAGGACCTTCTGCAGACGCGGAACGACGTACTTGTAGAAGACCACCGCGATGACGGCGACACAGACCAGCGACCAGACGATGTCGTACGGCTCGGGGAGGAGGGGGTTCTTGTCCGACCCCTCCTCCGCCGCGAGCAAAAACATCCTGTTCATGGCAATCAGAAGATGAAGCCGGCGACGAGACCGATCAGCGCCAGTGCCTCGGTGAACGCGATGCCCAGGAACATGTTGGTCCGGATGGTGCCCATCAGCTCGGGCTGGCGGGCCATGCCCTCGATCGCCTTACCGACAACGATGCCGACGCCGATGCCCGGGCCGATGGCGGCCAGACCGTAACCGACAGCGCCGTAGCCCTTGACCTTCTCGGAGGTCTGAGCGAGTTCGACTGCCATGTGGGAGAGGCTCATGAGATTTCTTTTTCCCTTTCTGTTGCCCACCCGCCGGGCGACGGGGTGGGTCAGTCCTTGTGCAGTTGAGCGGGTCAGGTCAGTGCGAGTCGGCGTGCTGGGCGAGGCCGATGTACACGGCCGTCAGCAGCGCGAACACGTACGCCTGCAGGAAGATCACCAGCATCTCGAAGAGCGTGAAGGCGAATCCACCCACCAGCGAGAACGGAGACAGCCCCTTCATCCAGGCGGCGCCATCGAACAGGAAGAACTGCGTGGCGCTGAAGAACAGCACGAGCATGATGTGTCCCGCCAGCATATTCGCCATGAGCCGGACGGTCAGCGTGAAGGGGCGCAGGATGAAGGTCGAGATGAACTCGATCGGAATCAGCAGGACGTGCATCACGGGCGGCACATTCGGCACCACGATGGACGAGCGCATGTACTTCCAGAAGCCGTACTTCTTGATGCCGATGTAGTTGAACGCGATGTACGCGATCACGGCCAGCACCAACGGCATGCCGATTCGCGCGTTCGACGAGATGTTCAGGAACGGGATGATGCTGGAGAAGTTGAGGAACAGCACCGAGAAGAAGATCGTCGCGATGAGCGGAAAATACTTCTTGCCCGATTCCTTGCCCAGTACCTCGTCGCAGATCTGGTCGCGCACGAACACCAATCCGTACTCGGCGATGTTCTGCACTCCTCGCGGCACGAGCTGCGGCCGGCGGAAAGCCACCAGCATGAAGCCGATCAGCACGGCCGACATGAGGATGCGAATGAGCATCAAACGGTCGAGCTCGAAAGGCGTCCCCTCGAACAGCACAGCCGGAGGGAAGAAGTCTGACAGCGAAGGCGCATGAAACTCGCCCGCCAAAGTGGTGACGCTCAGCGTTCTCTCCCGTGTTCGGGCCGCGGGTAACGGTTTCACCCGCGGTTCGATCGGACATTGACGATCTGGTGGGTCGACTCAGGTCGGCTCGAAGTTCGTCAGCAGCTGTGCGGTGTCACCCGCTCGTGGCGTCTGTACGTCGGCGACATCGTCGACGGTGCAGGGCCGAACCCCCTCAAGGTCCGGCACGGCTGTAAGCATAACCCGCACCACCGGGTTCGACGTTGTCGCCCCCCGTAGCTTCGGGTGCCTACGGTAAAGAGTTTACCAAGCTATCTACGACAACGTGTAGGGGGTGTGGTCAAACATTTGAACGATCTTGATCGGAACGCTCGTCCGGCGTGGTCACAATGGGAACCCGTTGGCGCAGTAGTCCGTACGTCTCGGCGCCCAACACGATCAGCAGCGCCGCGACGACGGTCAGGAACAGCGTGCCGCGGCTGTAGAAATCGAACTGTTTGAGCACGGCGACCACGATCAGGACAACCAGAAGTTTGCCGACCCAACTGGCCAACATCACCATGCCCTGAATGCCGGAATCCAATTTCGCACTGAACAGCACCAGTGCGGCCGTTGCGAGGATGAAGAACCCGCCGATTGCGGAACCGATCAAAGACCCCCACAGGCCCGGCAGCCCGGCGAAGATCGACCCCAGCACAGCGGAAACGACCACCAGCACAATCAATCCGGCGATGCCGTAGCGCAGCGCCGCGCGCAGCGGGGCGTCGGGATGATACTCGGATGCGGTGCTCACGGCCCCTCACCTTACTCGTTGCCGGCTGCACGCCCGCGCGGCGTCCCGCGGCGGCGCAGGCCGATCGCCTCGCGCAGCGACGGCACCGCGGTGACCACCAGCGCGAAGACCAGCCCGGCCGCGAACAGCAGCACCACCAGCCGCCGGTCCAGCAGCGACGTGCCGACCGCGCCGAAGGCGAGCACCCCGACCCACAGGTAGATCAGCAGCGCCACCCGGCGCTGGGAATGGCCGATCTGCAGCAGCCGATGGTGCAGATGCATCTTGTCCGGTGTGGAGAAACTCACTCCGGCGCGCACCCGGCGCACGATGGCCAGCACCAGATCCAGCACCGGGATGAACATCACCGCGCCGACGAGCAGCAGCGGCGACAGCAGGCCCACGATGTCGCGCGGGCCGTAGCTCTGCAGCGGAATGCGCCCGGACACGCTGGTCGAGACCGCGGCCAGCATGAGCCCGATCAGCATCGAGCCGGAGTCGCCCATGAAGATGCGCGCGGGGTGGAAGTTGTGCGGCAGGAAACCCAGGCAGGCCCCGGCCAGCGCGGCGGCCAGCAGGGCGGGCGGATAGGTGTCGACCGAGCCGCCCTGCTCGGTCATGACGCCCGCGGAGAAGACGAACACCGCGGCCGCGGCGATCATGCCCAGCCCGGAGGCGAGACCGTCCAGGCCGTCGACGAAGTTCATGGCGTTGATCAGCGTCACCGTGATGACGACGGTGACCACGCTGCCCTGCAGGGTGTCCAGCGAGACCGTGGAGTTGGTGAAGGGGTTGTAGATGCCGTACCAGCTCAGGCCCATCACCGCCATGACGCCCGCGGCGGTGACCTGGCCGACGAATTTGGTCAGCGCGTCCAGGCCCCAGCGATCGTCGACGATGCCGACCAGCACGATCAGGGTGCCGGCCACCAGGACCGCCAGCGGGATGTTGGGGCCGTAGTCGAAACCGCGGCGCAGCGCGGGCAACTGGTGGGCGAACAGCACCGCCGCGACGATGCCGAGATAGATTCCGACGCCGCCCATCCGGGGGATCGGCTTGACGTGCACGTCGCGCTCGCGCGGTATGGCGACCGCGCCGAACTTGATGGCCAGCACCCGCACCCCGCCGGTGGCCAGCAGCGTGGCGACGGCCGAGATGAGCAGGACCAGCGAGAGCTCGCGCAGCGGAACGACAGTACCCGACCCCGTCATCCGCCGGACCGCTCGATCAACCTATCCGCCACCATATCCGCCCATCTTCGCACTCGTTCCCCCACCACCCAACCATCGCGTCGACATCGCCCGGCGCACCGGTCCGGCGAAAAGTGTGCGCGCCGAACCCTTTTCACCGTATCTCGCGGTGCTATCCGGTCGGCTGGGCGGTCAGTTCGTCCGGGGTGGTGCCGAGCACCTCGGCCACCTGCGCCGCCGTGACCGCGCCCTCGCGCAGGATGCGGGGGCGGTCGGCGGTCAGGTCCACGATCGTGGACGCGACGCCCTGCTCGGCGGTGCCGCCGTCGAGGTAGACGCTCGCCGACTCGCCCAGCTGCGCCCGCGCCTCGGCGACGGTGGTGGCGGGCGGCTGGCCGGAGACGTTGGCGCTGGATACCGCGAGCGGGCCCACCTCGCGCAGCAGTTCCAGCGCGACCGGATGCAGCGGCATCCGCAGCATCACCGTGCCGCGGGCGTCGCCGAGATCCCAGGCCAGCGAGGGGGCCTGCTGGACAACCAGACTCAGCCCACCGGGCCAGAACGCCCGGATCAGGTCGCGCGCCTGCGGCTGCACCGAGAACACCAGCCCGTCGATGGTGTTCCAGGAACCGACCAGCACCGGCACCGGCATGTCCCGGCCGCGGCGCTTGGCCGCGAGCAGGGCGGCGACCGCCGAGGAGTCGAAGGCGTCCGCGGCCAGGCCGTACAGGGTGTCGGTCGGGATGACGGCCAGCCGCCCCGACTTCAGGGTGGTACGCGCCGCGGTCAGGCCGGCGGCGCGGGAGTCGGGATCGGAGCAGTCGTAGACGGTACTCACCCGGGAGAGTGTAGTGGGGTGGATCGAATCGCCGTGCTCGGTGACCCGTCTCGGCGGCCGGGTGCGCCGACCTACCGCACCAGTCGGCCGAGAAGCGATGCGGCGCAGGCGATTCCGAGGATCGCGGCGAGGACCAGCACGCCGAAGTCGAGCCAGGGGTTCATCGCGCCGCCGACCAGCAGGCCGCGCAGGGCGTCGACCTCGTAGCTGAGCGGGTTGACGTGGCTGATCGCGCGCAGCCAGCCCGGCATCAGGGTGACCGGGTAGAGCGCGTTGGAGGCGAAGAACAGCGGCATGGTGATGGCCTGGCCGATGCCCATCAGCCGGTCGCGCTTGGCGACCAGGCCCGCGATCGTCATCGACAGGCAGGCGAAGAAGGCCGAGCCGAGCACCACGACCACGGCCGCGCCGAGCAGCTTCAGCGGGTTCATCGTCATGTGCACGCCCATGGCCAGCGCCAGCACCACGATGATCAGCACCTGCGCCACCGAACGCACCCCGGCGGCAAAGCATTTGCCGGTGATCAGCGCCGAGCGCGGGGTGGGGGTGACCATGAGCTTGTTGAGAATCCCGGCGTCGCGGTCCCAGATCAGCAGGATGCCGTAGAAGATCGAGATGAACAGGGCGGACTGGGCGATGATGCCGGGCGCCAGGAAGTCCAGGTAGGGCATGGCGCCGGTGGGGATGGTGCGCAGCCGCGCGAAGGTGGTGCCGAAGATGAGCATCCACAGCGCGGGCTGCACCGCCCGGGTGAACAGCTCGCTGCGGTCGTGCCGCAGCTTCTGCAATTCGACCAGCGCGAAGGTGCCGATCCGGGAGCCGAGCGCGACCGCCCGGGACAGGCCGCGCGGGGCGTGCCGCAGCGGCGGGAACTCAACCGGCCCGCTGTGCCGTTCGACGAGTGTTCCGGACATTGCGGAGCCCTCCCTGGGTCGTGTCGTCGTTCAGGTCCGCACCCGCGTGGCGGCGGAAGACGTCCTCCAGCGTCGCGCCGGACCCCAGTTCGGCCTTCAGGTCCGCCGGGGCCCCGACCGCCCGCAGCGCTCCCCGGTGCAGCAGGGCGACCCGATCGCACAGCGTGTCGGCCTCTTCCATGTAGTGCGTGGTGAGCAGCACCGTGGTGCCGTAGCGCTCGCGCAGCTCGCGCACCCGCTCCCAGACCCCGTCGCGGGCAATGGGATCCAGGCCCACGGTCGGCTCGTCCAGGATGAGCAGCGCGGGCCGATTGACCAGCGCCTGTGCGAGTTCCAGCCGGCGGACCATGCCGCCGGAATACCCGGCGGCGAGCCGGTCGGCGACGTCGAGCAGGTTCATGGCGTCGAGCACTTCCTCGACGCGCCTTGCCCGTTCGCGGCGCGGCACGTCGAACAGCCGCGCGAACCAGGTGACGTTCTGGCGGCCGGTGAGCGTGGCCTCGATCGAAAGCTGTTGCGGCACATAGCCGAGGTTGTAGCGGATGTCGGTATTGCGGCGGCCCACCTCGAAGCCGAGCACCCGAACCCGCCCCTGCCGCACCGGCATCAGCGTGGTGAGCAGGCGGATGGTGGTGGTCTTGCCCGCCCCGTTGGGTCCCAGCAGGCCGAACACCTCGCCGCGCTCGATGCGCAGATTCAGGTGGTCGACCACCGTGTGGTCGCCGTAGCGGTGGGTCAGGTCCATACATTCGACGGCCGGAAAATCCGCCTGCGTCATCGCTGCCTCCCCTCTTCTCGGCGGTGCAGGATGTCGGTGAGCTTGTTCACCACGGCCAGGCCCCGCACCAGATCCGCGCGTTCGGCGGCGGTGAGCTCGTCGAGCGCGGTGGCGACGAGCCCGTATCGGCGCCTGCGGCTTTCGTCGACACCGCGCTGCACGGCGGCGGGCAGTCGCAGGCGCGTGGCCCGGCGGTCGTCCGGATCCGATTCGCGCACCAGCAGTTCCGCCTGCACCAGCGCGGTGACGAAGGTGGAGACGCTGTTGGGCGCCAGGCCCAGCTCCGCGGCGGCCGCCTTCACCGAGATGCCGGGATTCCGGCCGACCAGCCGCAGGAATTCCGCCTGCGAGGAGCTGACCCCGGCACGATCGAACGAGCGCCCGACCAGCCGGGCCACCTGCCGCCGCAGCCGCCCGAAGGTACCCAGCAGCCTGCCGACCAGCTCCGTATCCGGCGCGGCCACCGCTTCGACCTCGGGCGCTACCTCCACGACTTCAGAATAGCTCTGACTCAGAGGTATTTCTAGATATGACTTTGATCACAGCGATCGGGTGAATCCGCTTGCGGGCGAGGGTCAGTCGGCGCGGACGCGCTGCGCGACGACGAAGCGCGGCCGACCGGCCAGGTCCGGATGCTCGGCGATATCGGTGAAACCGCCGTGCGCGGCGAACAGGCCCGAGACCCGGGAGCCGTGTGAATCGTCGTGCTCCACCGCAGTCACGCCGCCCGCGCGCAGCAGGCGGGCGATGGTGCCGATCATGGGCTCGATCACCGACAGGCCGTCCGGGCCGCCGAACAGCGCCGCGTGCGGATCGTGGTGGAGCACTTCGGGTTCCAGCTCGGCCGTGACCGGAATGTAGGGCGGGTTGGCGACGACCACGTCGACGCGGCCGTCGAGTTCGGCCAGCGCCCGCGGATCGGTGACATCGCCCGCGTGCAGGGTGATCGGCGTATCGCCCTGGGCCGCTTGCCGATCCGCATTGCGCCGGGCCCACGCCAGCGCGGCGGGGTCGAGCTCGATCGCGTGCACCTCGGCGTCCGGGCGGGCGTGCGCGACGGCCAGGGCCAGCGCCCCCGATCCCGTGCACAGGTCCACCACGACGGGTGCGTGCGCGTGCCCGGCCGCCTCCAGTTGGGCCAGCGCCCAGGCGAACAGCAGCTCGGTCTCGGGCCGCGGCACGAAAACGCCCGGCCCGACCGCGAGTTCGACCTCGCCCATGGCCGCGACGCCGGTAAGGTGTTGCAGCGGAACCCGTTCCGCGCGCCGCGCCACCAATGCTCGGAATTCGCCCAGCTGTTCGGGCGTCAGCATCGGAACCAGCGCCAGCCGCGGCCGCTGCACGCCGAGCACATGGGCCGCGAGGTACTCCGCATCCACCCGCGGGCTGTGCACCCCGGCGGCCGCCAGGGCCGCGGCGGCCTCCGAGAGCGCGGGCCGCAACGGAAGACGGTCCCCGTCGCTCGGCGGAACGGTCACTCCGCCGCCAGCCGAGCCGCGCGGTCGGCCTCGCCGAGGGCGTCGAGCAGGGCGTCCATCTCGCCGTCCAGGACCGAGTCCAGGTTGTGGGCCTTGAAGCCGATGCGGTGATCGGCGATGCGGTTCTCGGGGAAGTTGTAGGTGCGGATGCGTTCGGAGCGGTCGACCGTGCGGATCTGGCTGGCCCGGCCCGCGGCGGCCTCGGCCTCGGCCTGCTCCTCGGCCACCGCCTGCAGCCGCGCCGACAGCACCTGCATGGCGCGAATCTTGTTCTGCAGCTGGGACCGTTCGTTCTGGCAGGTCACGACGATGCCGGTGGGTAGGTGGGTGATGCGGACCGCCGAGTCGGTGGTGTTGACGCCCTGCCCACCCTTGCCCGAGGACCGGTAGACATCGATGCGCAGGTCGGACTCGTCGATCTGCACCTGCTCGACCTCGTCGGGCTCGGGGTAGATGAGCACGCCCGCGGCCGAGGTGTGGATGCGGCCCTGCGATTCGGTGACCGGCACCCGCTGCACGCGGTGCACGCCGCCCTCGAACTTCAGCCGCGACCACACGCCGTCGCGGCTGGGCTCGCGGCTCTTGATCGACAGCGTCGCCTCCTTGTACCCGCCCAGATCGGAGACGGTGGCGTCGAGGACCTCGACCTTCCAGCCGTGCCGCTCGGCATAGCGGATGTACATGCGGGCCAGGTCCGCGGCGAACAGCGCCGACTCCTCCCCGCCCTCCCCGGACTTCACCTCGAGCACGACGTCGTCGGCGTCGTGTGGGTCGCGCGGCGCGAGCAGATCGGTCAGGGCCGTCTCCAACTCCTCGACCTGCGCCTCGAGGCCGGGAACCTCCGCGGCGAAGGAGGAGTCGTCCGCGGCCAGTTCACGGGCGGCGGCCAGATCGTCGCGCGCGGTCTGCAGCTTGGTGTAGGTCGACATGATCGGAGCGAGCTCGGCGAACCGCTTCCCGACGCGCCGGGCCTCCCCGGGGTTGTTGTGCAGCGCCGGATCCGACAGCCGCGTCTCCAACCCGGCGTGTTCGGCCAGGATGTCGTCGATCGCCGAGGGGGCCGTCTTGTCGGCCATCGCAGATGCTCCTTGGAAAGGGGGAAGGGTGCTCAAACACGTCGACGCCCGGCCTGCGGGGCAGGACGGGCGTCGGCGGGGCAGCTACTTGGCGTCGGCCTTCTTGGCGCGCTTGCCGTAGCGGGCCTCGAAGCGGGCGACGCGGCCGCCGGTGTCCAGGATCTTCTGCTTGCCCGTGTAGAACGGGTGGCACTGCGAGCAAACCTCGACGGTGATGTGGCCCGACTGCTTGGTGCTGCGGGTCTCGAAGGTGTTGCCGCAACCGCAGACGACGGTGGTCGCCACGTATGCCGGGTGGATTCCTGCCTTCATGGATGTCCTTTCGATGTGGTCGCCGGGTCGCCGTCGCGAATCGAGGGCGTGAACCGGAACCGACTAGGCGGGATGGCCTGCGCGGATCGCAAGCGCACCAGCGGTCCAGTATGCCAGAACCGCCGACACGCACTCAAAACACACCCGGAACCGGCCTTGTTCCCTCGAGTCGAGTAGTTCGCTACTCAGGAATACGAACACCGCTGTTCATAGAGTATTGCCAGGTCACACCCGCGTGATACCCGAAAGGACAGCCGTGCATCTCCACGCCGCTCGCATCGTCCTGGCCGTGCTGTTGCTCGCGGCGGCGATCGGCTGGTGGGCCGCGCCCGGCACGCCCCGGCCCGCGATAGCCGCCGATCCGCCGGGCGACGGGTCCCGGGTCGAATACACCGCCACGGTGGCGTCGACCGGCGCGATCACCACGGCCACCGCCGTGATTGTGGGACTGTTGATCGTCGGGGCCGCGGTGATCGGATCGGTCTTCTTCTCTCCCAAGATGGAAGGAGGCCCCGCGTCGCGGAGCCTCCTTCCGGTCACTCGTCGAGTGCGCCCGGTGCGGTCTTGGAGACCTGCATCAGGAATTCCAAGTTGTTCTTGGACTTCTTCAACCGGTCGATCAGCAGATCGATGGCCTGATGCGAATCCAGACCCGACAGCACCCGCCGCAGCTTGTGGATCACCGCGGCCTCGTCGGGCGACATCAGCAGGTCGTCGCGGCGCGTGCCGGACGGGTTGACGTCCACGGCCGGGAACACCCGGCGCTCGGCGATCTTGCGGTCCAGCTTGAGCTCGGCGTTGCCGGTGCCCTTGAACTCCTCGAAGATCACCGTGTCACCGGTCGAACCGGTCTCCACCATGGCGGTGGCGATGATCGTCAGCGAGCCGCCGTTCTCGATATTGCGCGCCGCACCGAGGAACCGCTTGGGCGGGTACAGCGCGGTCGAGTCGATACCACCGGAGAGGATGCGGCCCGACGCCGGCGAGGAGTTGTTGTACGCGCGGCCCAGACGGGTGATCGAGTCCAGCAGCACCACGACGTCCTGGCCCATTTCGACCAGGCGCTTGGCCCGCTCGATGGCGAGCTCGGCGACGGAGGTGTGATCGCCCGGCGGGCGGTCGAAGGTGGAGGCGATCACCTCGCCGCGCACGGTGCGCTGCATGTCGGTGACCTCTTCCGGACGCTCGTCGACCAGCACCACCATGAGGTAGACCTCGGGGTTGTTGATCGCGATCGCGTTCGCGATGTCCTGCATGATCGTGGTCTTACCGGCCTTCGGCGGCGACACGATCAGGGCGCGCTGGCCCTTGCCGATCGGCATGATCAGGTCGATGACCCGGGTGGTCAGCTTGTTGGGCTGGGTCTCCAGCCGCAGGCGCTGGTTCGGGTACAGCGGGGTCAGCTTGTTGAAGTCCGGACGCCGCTTGGCGGCCTCGATATCGCTGCCGTTGACGGTGTCCAGCCGCACCAGCGGATCGAACTTCTGCCGCTGGTTGCCCTGCTCGCCGTCGCGGGGCGCGCGCACCGCACCGGTGATGGCGTCACCGCGGCGCAGGCCGTTCTTGCGGACCAGGTTCATCGAGACGTACACGTCGTTCGGTCCGGCCAGGTAGCCGGAGGTGCGCACGAACGCGTAGTTGTCGAGCACGTCCAGGATGCCGGCGACCGGCTGCAGGACGTCGTCCTCGCGGATCTCGACCTCGCGGCTCTCGCCACCACCGCCGCCGCCCTCGCGGTCACGCCCGCGACGCCGCTCCCGGAACCGGCGACCGCGCCGGCCGCGGCCGGACTCGTCGTCGTCGCCACCGCGGTCGCGGTCGCCGCCGCGGCCGTTCTGGTTGGCCTGGTTGTTCTGGCCGCCGTTCTGCTGGTTGCGATCGCGGCGGCGCTCGCCGCCCTCCTGCTCCGGCTTGGTGTCGGCGGCGGGCGCCTCGGTCTTCGCCTCGGCCGGGGCCTCGGCGGTGGCCGTCGCGGCGGCGGCGCGCTGCTCGCGGCCCCGGCGCTGGCGGCCGCGGCCACGCTGGCCGGCGTCGCGGCCCGTGTCCTCACCCGAATCGGCCGGTCGCCCAGCGCTTTCCGAGCCCTCCGACTTGGCGGGGGCGCTCTCGGCGGGCTTGTCCGCGCCCACGCCGTCGAGCGTCTGCTGCTCGCCCCGGGCGGACGCCTTCTCGGCCTTGCCCTTGCCGTCGGCGGTCTTGGTCTCGGCCTTCGTCGAAGCGGACTCCCCACCGGTCGACGGCGCCTCGGCGGCCCGTGCCGCCGGCTTCGCCTCGTCGGATTTCGCCTCGGACCGGCCGCGCGTGGCCTTGCCGGGCGAGGCCTGATTTTCCTTGATGGCGGCGATCAGATCGCCCTTACGCATACCGGATGTCCCTCGGATACCGAGCTCTCCGGCAAGTGCACGCAACTGCGGCAACAACATTCCAGTCAGCCCCGATCGTGCGACGTCAGTTTGTTCGCTCATCTTCGAAATCTGTCCGGAGTCACTTTCGCGGCCGCCCGAGGAACGTGCATCCGTTTCCATCCCGGGTGTCGCGAGCAGGTCCGTATCTGTCACGGAGATCCTTTCCTTCCCTCGATTGCCGTGTGCTTATTCGAGGGTTTCGTCCCGAAGCCCGATCACCATGCCGAGCTCGGATGCCGTATCGCCTGCCCCGCCGGACCGGCGGCCATCACCACGTGGTCACAGCCACCGGTTCATAAAGGTGGGAGTGATCATTCCAGTGCTACCCCCGAGATTCGCGATCCATGTCTCGAATCTGAGCAAGGAGCCTGCTGGAGCGATTGCCCTGATGAAGCACCGGCGTCTGACGCGCACGATGTACGGACTCGCTCAGGATAGCCCCCACTCGGAATGCCTGCAAGGCAGGCACGCCGTCAGTCCACGCGCACACCCTCGGAAATTGTCGGTTCGATCACTCGAAGTCCGTCCGCCGCCGCGAGTTCGCGCAGTTCGGCCGGGAATTCACCGGTGTGCAGAGCCAGTACGGTCGGTCCCGCACCGGAGACCATGGCCGCAATTCCCGCCTCGCGCAATCGCGCGATCCACGCGGTTGTCAAGGGCAGGGCCGCGGATCGATACCCCTGATGCAGCCGGTCCGCCGTGGCGGGTAGCAGCAGGTCCGGGCGCTGCGTCAAGGCCACTACCGCCAATGCGGCGCGACTGGCATTGAACGCGGCGTCGCCGTGCGGCACCATTTCCGGCAGCAGGCCGCGCGTGTGCGCGGTCGACGACCGTTCCTCGGGGACCACGACGGTCGCGCGAATCGCGGGATGCGGATCCAGCCGTACCGCGCGGTAGGAGCGCGTGTGGTCGGCGATGCCCGCACCCAGATCGGCGGGGCGATCGGTTTCGGTCCACGACACCACGATGCCGCCCAGGACGCTGGCGGACGCGTTGTCGGGATGCCCCTCGAATTCCGAAGCCAGCTGCACCAATTCGGCATCGTCGCAGGCCAGCTCCGGATCGAAGCGGGCGGCCAGCCCGCGACCGGCGGCCAGCCCGCCCACCACCGCGGACGCGGAGGACCCCAGTCCACGCGAGTGCGGAATCACGTTGCGGCACACCACATCCAGGCCGTCGGCCCAGACCCCCGCCGACTCCAGGCCGCGCTCGATCGCCCGCACCACGAGATGCGAAGGGCCCCAAGGCACGTCGTCGGCGCCCTCGCCCTCCACCCGGATCGTCAGTCCGGACCCGGTCGTTCGGACCTCGATCTCGTCGTACAGGCCGAGCGCGATGCCCAGCGAGTCGAAGCCCGGACCCAGATTGGCGCTGGACGCGGGCACCCGCGCGAGAACCTCGATACCGGCGGGCAGGGTCCGGGTCAGCAGCTGCCCCTCACGCGAGTGCATGTCAGCCCAGCTCTAGTTTGCGGGCCACGGCGATCGGGTCGACCGGAATCGCCTGCACCTCGGGCATTCCCGCGAGCGCGGTATCGGGATCCTTGAGGCCGTTGCCGGTCACCGTGCAGACCACGGTCAGCCCGGCGTCCAGCCAACCCTCCGCGCGGGCGGCCAGCAGGCCCGCCACGCTCGCGGCGGAGGCGGGCTCGACGAAGACGCCCTCGGTGCCCGCGATCAGGCGGTAGGCGGCGAGGATCTCCTCGTCGGTGGCGGCCCGGAACGCGCCACCGGACTCGTCCCTGGCGGCGACCGCGCCGTTCCACGACGCGGGCGCGCCGATGCGGATGGCGGTGGCGATCGTTTCCGGATTCTTCACCGGCGCGCCGTTGACCAGCGGCGCCGCGCCGGCGGCCTGCACGCCGAGCATGCGCGGGCGACCGGTCGTGATGCCGTCGGCGTGATACTCGCTGTAGCCCTTCCAGTACGCGGTGATGTTCCCCGCGTTGCCGACGGGCAGCGCGTGCACGTCCGGGGCCTTGCCGAGCACGTCGCAGATCTCGAAGGCCGCGGTCTTCTGGCCCTCGATGCGGGCCGGGTTCACCGAGTTCACCAGGCCGACCTCGGGGAATTCCGCGGTCACCTTGCGGGCCAGCTCCAGGCAGTCGTCGAAATTGCCCTGCACCTGGATGATCTCGGCGCCGAGCATGACCGCCTGGGCCAGCTTGCCCATGGCGATCTTGCCCTGCGGGATCAGCACCGCGCAGTGCATGCCGGCGCGGGTGGCGTAGGCGGCGGCCGATGCCGAGGTGTTGCCGGTGGAGGCGCACAGCACCGCCTTCTGGCCGCGGGCCCGGGCGTCGGTCATCGCCATGGTCATGCCGCGGTCCTTGAAGGAACCGGTCGGATTGGCCCCCTCGACCTTGAGGTAGACCTCGCAGCCGGTGAGCTCGGACAGGTGATGCGCGGGCACCAGCGGCGTCCCGCCCTCGAACAACGTGACCGGCTCCCAGTCGGCTCCGACCGCCAGCCGATCGCGATAAGCCGCGATCAGCCCCGGCCAGGCCGTGTGTACCTGCCCCGGCGCGCTGCCACCAGCTGTCCCCGGCGCGCTTTTGGCCGGGGCCTCCGCTCCCGTCGTACTCATTCCTCGGTGCCTTCCAATCTCAAGACGCTGGTCACGGACGTGACGGATTCCAATTCGGCGAGCGCGGCCACGGTATCGGCCAGCGCCGACTCCTCCGCGTGGTGGGTGACCACGACCAGTCGAGCGCCCGCGCCGTGTCCCTCCTGGCGGACCGTCGAGATGCTGACGCCGTGCTTGGCGAACTCCCCGGCCACCGCCTGCAGCACCCCGATGCGGTCGGCAACCTGCAGGTTGACGTGGTAGCGGGTCGGTGTGTCGCCGATCGGCGCTATCGGCAGCTCAGCATAAACCGATTCGCCCGGGGCGCGGCCACTGTAGAACTTGTTGCGCGCGGCCATCACCAGGTCGCCCATCACGGCCGCCGCGGTCGGTGCGCCACCGGCGCCCTGGCCGTAGAACATCAGCCGCCCGGCATTGTCGGCCTCCACCACGATCGCGTTGAACGCGCCGTTCACCGACGACAGCGGATGCTTGCGCGGGATCAGCGCCGGATACACCCGCACCGAAATCCGTTCCTTGCCACCCTCTTTCGGCCCGGGCTCGCCCGGACCGGCGGGGACCCGCTCGCAGATGGCGAGCAGCTTGACGGTGCAGCCCACGGCCGCGGCGGTCTCCAGATCCTCGGCGCTGATCCGGGAGATGCCCTCACGGTAGACGTCGGCGGCGGTGACCCGGGTGTGGAAGGCCAGCGAGGCCAGGATGGCGGCCTTGGCGGCGGCGTCGTAGCCCTCGACGTCGGCGGTCGGGTCGGCCTCGGCGTAGCCCAGGCGGGTGGCCTCGGCCAGCGTCTCGGCGTAGTCGGCGCCGGTCTCGTCCATCGCGGACAGGATGAAATTCGTTGTGCCGTTGACGATTCCGACCACCCGGTTGACCCGGTCGCCGGACAGCGACTGGATCAGCGGGCGCACCACCGGGATCGCCCCGGCGACGGCGGCCTCGAAGTACAGGTCGGCGCGGCTGCGCTCGGCGGCGGCGGCCAGTTCGCCGGTGTAGTCGGCGAGCAGGGCCTTGTTCGCGGTCACCACCGATTTTCCGGCGTTGAGCGCCGCGGTGATCAGCGAGCGGGCCGGGTCGATGCCGCCCATCACCTCGATCACCAGATCGACGTCGGGGCGGGTGACCAGGCTCTCGGCATCGGTGGTGAGCAGTTCGGCGGGAATGCCGCGATCGACGTCGAGCCGGCGCACCGCGACACCGCGCAGCGCCAGCGGCGCGCCCACGCGCTGCCGCAGATCGTCGGCGTTGTCGCGCAGAATCCGCACGACCTCGGTCCCGACGTTGCCCATACCGAGCACCACCACACCGATCGGGTGATCGGAGCCGAACGCTCCGTTCGGTCTGGCCACGGACACGGCCTCGGTCATGCTTCCACCTCCAAGCTCAACAGGTCCGCCACCGTCTCCCGGCGGAGGATCGGACGCGACTGCCCTGCGCGGACGGCCACCACGGCCGGACGCGTCAGCATGTTGTAGCGGCTGGACATCGAGTAGCAGTAGGCGCCCGTCGCCGCCACCGCGACCAGATCCCCCGGGCCCACATCGGCGGGCATCCAGGTGTCACGGATGACGATATCCCCACTCTCACAGTGCTTTCCGACCACCCGCGCGACCACGGCCTGCGACTCGCTACCGCGCGAGACCAATCGGCAGTCGTAGTCGGCCTGATACAGGGCGGGCCGGATGTTGTCGCTCATGCCGCCGTCGACGCTCACGTAGCGGCGGCGCGCGCCCGCGTCCAGCGTGACGTCCTTCGTGGTACCGACCTCGTAGAGGGTCACGGTGCCCGGACCGGCGATGGCGCGGCCCGGCTCCACCGCGAGGGTCGGGGCGGGCAGCCCGATCTGCGCGGCCTCGGCCGCGACCAGATCGCGCACCTTGGCGGCGAATTCGGTCAGCGGCGGCGGGTCGTCGCTCGGCAGGTACGAGATACCAAGGCCGCCACCGAGATCCAGGGTGTGGATCTGCGCGGTGCGCTCCACGCCGAACTTGTCGATGGCGTCGCGCAGCAGCCGCAGCATGCGGCGCGCGGAGATCTCGAAGCCGTCGATGTCGAAGATCTGCGAGCCGATGTGGCTGTGCAGGCCGACCAGGCGCAGGTTGTCCGCCTCGAACACGCGCGCCAGCGCCTCCATGGCGTCGCCGCCCGCGATGGAGAAACCGAACTTCTGGTCCTCGTGCGCGGTCGAAATGTATTCGTGCGTATGGGCTTCCACGCCGACGGTGACGCGCACCAGCACGTCCTGCACCACACCGGCGCGCCCGGCCACGGCCTCCAGCCGATCGATCTCGATCAGCGAGTCGACCACGACGTGACCCACCCCGGCGCGCACCGCGGCTTCCAGCTCGGGCACCGATTTATTGTTGCCGTGCAGGGCGATTCGCTGCGCGGGGAACCCGGCGTGCAGGGCCACCGCGAGCTCGCCGCCGGAACACACGTCCAGCGACAGGCCCTCGTCGCGCACCCAGCGCGCGACCTCGCCGCACAGGAATGCCTTGGAGGCGTAGTGGACTCGCGCGCCCTCACCGAACGCGCGCACCATATCCCTGCAGCGGGAACGGAAGTCGTCCTCGTCGATCACGAACAACGGGGTGCCGTACTGCTCGGCGAGCTCGGTCACCGGCACACCGGCGAGCCGCACCACACCGTCGGCGTCGCGAGAGGCATTGCGCGGCCACACATTCGCGGGCAGCTCGATCAGCTCCGCCGGATCGGAAGGCCGCTCCGGCAGATTGGGTGCGTGGGGAATTTCGGCGTGCCTGGGACCTGCGGGGTGTGCACTCATGCCTCCACCTCGCTAGCGCTCGGCTCCGGCATGACCGCACAAGGCGCTGTGTTCATGGTTCTCTCGCTGCGCTCGTTCACGCTACATTCTCTCCGGTGCGCTGACGCCGAGCAGGCCGAGGCCGTTGGCGAGGACCTGACGGGTGGCGTTGACCAGTTCGAGCCGCGCGGCGTTGACCGGGGCGACCGGGTCGTCGCCCTGCGGCAGGATGCGCAGCGCCTTGTTGGTCTGGAAACGGTGGTAGGCGCCGGCGAGTTCCTCCAGGTAGCGGGCGACGCGGTGCGGCTCGCGCAGGGCCGCGGCGCCGGCCACCACCGACGGGTACTCGCCGAGAGTGCGGATCAGCTCGCCCTCCTCGTCGGCGACCAGCAGCGCGAGATCCGGTGCGACGGCGGCGAATCCGAGATCGGCGGCATTGCGGCCGACCGCGCAGGTGCGGGCGTGCGCGTATTGCACGTAGTAGACCGGATTCTCGCTGCTCTGCTTGGTCCACAGGTCCAGGTCGATGTCGATGCCGGAGTTCACCGAGCTGCGCACCAGCACGTACCGGGCGGCGTCCACGCCGATCGCCTCGACCAGGTCGTCGAGCGTGACGACGGTGCCCGCGCGCTTGCTCATGCGCACGGCCACACCGTCTTTCACCAGATTCACCATCTGGCCGATGAGCACCTCGACGGTGTTCGGGTCGTCGCCGAACGCGGCCGCCGCGGCCTTCAGCCGGCCGATGTAGCCGTGGTGGTCGGCGCCGAGCATGTAGATGCACAGATCGAAGCCGCGCGAGCGCTTGTTCTGGAAGTAGGCGATGTCACCGGCGATGTAGGCGGCCTTGCCGTCGCTCTTGATGACCACCCGGTCCTGATCGTCGCCGTACTCGGTGCTCGCGATCCACCAGGCGCCGTCCTTCTCGTACAGATCGCCGGACGCCTTCAGCGTCTCGACGGCCTTCTCGACCGCGCCGGAGGCGAACAGCGAACTCTCGTTGAAGTAGACGTCGAAGTCGGTGCCGAACTCGTGCAGGGTCTGCTTGATGTGCGCGAACATCAGCTCGACGCCCTCGCGGCGGAACAGCTCGTGCCGCTCGGCCGCGGGCAGCGTCGGCGCCTGCGGGTGCGCGGCCACCACCGTGCCGGCGATCTCGCCGATATAGGCTCCGGCATAACCCTTCTCGGGCGTGGGGGCGCCGGTGGCGGCGGCGATCAGCGACTCGGCGAAGCGGTCGATCTGGGCGCCGTGGTCGTTGAAGTAGTACTCGCGCGTGACATCGGCGCCCTGGGCGGCCAGGATCCGGCCCAGCGCGTCGCCGACCGACGCCCAGCGGGTGCCGCCGAGATGGATCGGGCCGGTCGGATTCGCGGAGACGAACTCGAGGTTGATGCGGGTGCCCGCGAGCGCCGACCCGGTGCCGTAGGCGGGCCCAGCGGACCGGATCTGCTCCAGGATCGCGCCCTGCGCGGCCGCGGCGAGCCGAATGTTCAGAAAGCCCGGACCGGCGACCTCGGCGACATCGATGGCGTCGGTGGCCGACAGCGCCTCGGCCAGCAGCCCGGCCAACTCGCGCGGATTCATTCCGGCCTTCTTGGCCACCTGCATAGCCACATTCGTGGCATAGTCACCGTGTTCCGGGTTGCGGGGACGCTCCACCTTGACCTCGTCGGGCAGGACGGCCGGGTCCGATCCACGTTCGACAAGCACCTTCGCCGCGGTAGCACGAAGGAGATCTGCAAGGTCAGCTGGAGTCACGAGTCTCTATCCTATGGTCCGACGTGGTGTACGCGAGCAGCGGGCACCTTCGGGGCAACGGCCGGCAAACCGGACGGGGAAACACCATCGTGCCGCATCGCGGCGTCGAAGAGAGCTGGAGTATCGATGCCCAACACCAGTGCCGACGGGAATTCGGCCCGGCAGGACAGGGCGGCCAGATCGGCCAAGGCCATTCGCGCCGCCGCGAAATCCTCCAAATCCACGGCCGTTCGCAACGCTCCCGGCGGCGGGAAAATGCCCGGCGGCCGGCGGATTCCGTGGCTGACGGTCGGTGCGGCGGTGGTCATCGTCGTCCTGATCGGAGCGCTCGCCGCCTATCTGGTGCCCAAGTACGAGGACAAGGCCGACGTCGAGAAGTTCACCCCGACGGCGGCGAAGAAGGACCCCTCGTCGCAGATCCCCGGCGTGATCACGAAGGAGTACCAGGCCGGTCTGCACGTCGGCCCGACGCAGCGGGTGGCCTACGACATGAGCCCGCCGATGGGCGGACCGCACGACGCCTCCTGGGCGACCTGCACCGGCGTCGTGTACGCCAAGGCCATCCGGACCGAGAATGCGGTGCATTCGCTGGAGCACGGTGCGATCTGGATCGCCTACAACCCGGACCGGATCGACGGCGCGGCGCTGGACACGCTGAAGCAGAAGGTGCAGGGCAAGCCCGCCATGCTCCTGTCGCCGTACCCGGGCCTGGACACCCCGATCTCGGTGCAGGCGTGGGGACATCAGCTGAAGCTGGCCAGCGCCGACGACAAGCGCATCAACGAGTTCATCAGCGCGCTGCGGCTCAACCAGTACACCTACCCGGAGGTCGGCGCGGACTGCGCGAACCCGACCTTCGACACCGCCAACCCGCCGCCGTTCGACCCCGCTCCCCCGGGCCCGGACGCGGTGCCGATGGACGGCAAGGGCCTGCGCCCCGATGTGTCGGAGATGAGCGGCGGCGGCATTCCGGGCCTGCCCGGCGGCGGTATGCCCGGCCTGCCCGGCGGCATTCCCGGACTGCCCGGCGTACCCGGCGCGCCCGATGCTCCCGGCGCGCCCGGTGGGCCGCAGGGCGGCGGGCAGTGACAGAGACCGCCGATCCCGGCCTCGACGAGCACCCGGCACCGGTGCGGCGGCAGCGCACGGCCCTGCTGATCCTGGCCGTGATCGGCCTGCTGGCGACCGGCTTCGCGCTCGGCCTGATCGCACGGAACCCGTTGCAGGACAAGACCGATGCCGCCCCCAACGCGGTGGACACCGGCTTCTGCCAGGACATGTCGGTGCATCACGCGCAGGCGGTGCAGATGGCCGGGCTGGAACTGTCCGGCGGCAGCGATCCGGAGGTGAAGCGGCTGGCCTACGACATCCTCACCACCCAGCAGAACCAGGCCGGGCGGATGCAGGGCTGGCTGCAGCTGTGGAGCAAGCCCACGATGAACCCGGACGGCTACATGGGCTGGATGACCGAACCGGCCGCCGGTCACGACCACGGCATGTCCCATCCCGTGTCCGGCCCGATGCAAACCATGCCCGGCATGGCCACCCCGGACGAGATGGAACGCCTGCGCCGCGCCACCGGCCCCGCCCAGGACACCCTGTTCCTCCAACTCATGCTGCGCCACCACCGAGGCGGCCTCCCCATGGTCGACTACGCCACCACCCACGCCGACACCGACGCGGTCCGCACCCTGGCCGACAGCATGGGCAAGACCCAACAGGGCGAGATACAACTGATGACCCAGATGCTAACCACCCGCTAGACCCCACTTTTTGGCGCACGCCGTCCGATGCGATACGCTTTCCCAGCCCGATCGGACGGCGTACCAACCGGCGCCGAACGGGTCCAATCCCCGCCCTCGTAGCTCAGGGGATAGAGCGTCTGCCTCCGGAGCAGAAGGCCGCAGGTTCGAATCCTGCCGAGGGCACATACCGGAACTTTCCATCTCCCATTGCCGCACTCCCGCAGGATCATTCCGGGAGCCGACCACCCCATTTCGATCTCTGTGAGTTTTCTCACCGTGTCGCGGAGCTCTCTCACCACCCACGCCGTCGCCAAAGAAGTCCTCATGCTGGCGGACAACCATCACGTGCCCGTGCCCCGTGTTCGATCGTGTGGCTTGTGGGTGGGCGATGGGTGGGCGACGTGTATGGGGTGGGCGAGGACTGAGCTGTGGAGGTAGCCCAGTTCGTTCCATGGGGTGGAATCGGGCTGGGTGTTGCCCTGGTCGTCGCGGGCGCGGACGCGGAGGGTGTGGTGGCCGGGGTGCGGGTTCCAGGGGAACTGCCAGCGTACCCAGGCGCCTGTCATGATCGGTGGAGTGATCTGTGCGTCCTGCCAGGGGTCGTCGTCGATTCGGTATTGGACTGCGGTGACCAGGTTTTCGCCTGCGAAGGCTCGTCCGCGGATCATCTGCGGTTCGGGTCTCAGGTGTGCGGGCCAGGGTAGTTCGACGAGACTGGTCACGGTGAGGGCGGTGATCACCGCACCGCGCGCGGGCAGGCGTCTCGGGAAGTCGGGGCCGATCAGCACGTAATCGTCGGTGTTCCAGGGCACGTGAATGGCGCTGTCGGAGACTTCGATTCGGCCCAGCCATTTGATGCTGGCCGCGCCGAGCCAGCCGGATACCACCATGCGGGCGGGGAATCCGTGGTCGGGTGGGAGCACCTCGCCGTTCATGGTCAGGGCGACGAGGGTGTCGTCGGCGCATGCCTTGGCCAGCGGCATCGGGCGGCGGGCCCGGATCTCGTCGAGCCCTTCGGGCATGACTTCGCAGGCGTCGGGGGTGATTCCGGCCGGTTCGAGAAGGTCGCGCAGGCGGACACCGGTCCATTCGGCGGTGCTGATCGCGCCGCGGCCCCATCCGGTGCCCCGGAACGGTTTCCCGACCTCCGCGCCGAACAGAGTGCGGCGGTTGCCCGCACACTCGATCGTTCGGACCACCGAGGTCAGTGGAAAACAGTTCCACAGCTCGTCGTAGGTGTAGGCGATCGGTTCGCGCACTCCTTTGCCGTCGATGCACAGCGCCCAGGTGGCCGCGTCTATCTGCGGAGTGGCCGCGTGGCTGCGGACGAAGAAGCGATCGGTCGGGGTCAGATAGCCGGGGACGCGGTCCGGGCGGGTTCCGTAGTCCAGGCCGGTGCCGGCGTCCTCCATCAGCTCGGGCGGTGTGGGCTTGACGAGTTTGCGGGCAGGGTCGGAAACGGTGGTCATCACAGGGCCTTTCGATGGAGCCGGGACCAGGCGAGATAGCCGCCCTCCAGGTCGGTGATGCTCCGATGTTCGTGTGCGCGTAGCAGACTGGCGGCGACGCTCGAGCGCCATCCGCTCTGGCAATGGACGACAACCGGTGTGCGATCGGGTACCTCGCGGTGGCGTCCGGCCAGTTCCGGGAGCGGGATGTGCAGGGAGCCCTCGATGAAGCCCGATTCCCGTTCGCCGCCGTTGCGGACGTCGAGGACGGTGACCGCATCCCGGTCGAGCAGGTCGGCAAGTTCGGTGACGGTGATTCGATCGGTGTGTTCGACGAGGTCGGCCAGCGACTCCGGGAAGGTGGAGCCGGTATCGGGCCGGGCATTGAGATACCCGGCGACATTGTCGTATCCGATACGGCCGAGGCGCAGGACGGCTTGCTGCTCATCGCCGGGTGCGGTGATGACGAGAATCGAGTCGTCGGCATTCGCGACCATTCCACATGTCTCGGCGAATCGCCCGGCGAGTCCGACATTGACCGATCCCGTCAGGTGAGCGGCGGCGAACTCCTCGGGGGATCGGGTGTCGATCAGGACCGTGCCGGGGTCGGTCATCCGAGCCCGAATGTCGTTGCCGCACAGCTCGGGAACGGTCCGCGCGCTGTCGAGGACGGGGTGGATTCGGCGGTTGAGGTCGGCGACGCTGTGGAAGTAGCCGGGGATCGCCGGTTGCCCGGAGGTGATGAGGGCGACGAACTCGTCCTCGGTCATCGGCTGTACGGACGGGTTGGTGCGGCGTTGTTCGCCGATGGTCGACACCAGATCGGTCGAGAGGTTCTTGCCGCACGAGGAACCGGCGCCGTGCGCGGGCATCACCGCGACCTCGTCGGGCAGCCGCAACAGGACCCGGTGGATCGAGTTGTACATCGCCCGAGCGAGATCGGTACTGGTGGCGTTGCTCAGATTCGCGAGATCCGGGCGGCCCACGTCGCCGATGAACAGGGAGTCGCCGGTCAAGACGGCGGCCGGGATCTGCGAGATACCGTCGCGGACCAGCAGGCTGATCGACTCCCAGGTGTGGCCGGGCGTGGCGAGGATTTCGATGTCGACCCGGCCGAGGGAAAGGTGTTCGCCGTGGGAGAGGCGGCGGATCGGGTAGTCGGTCTCGGCCGCCGCACCGAAGCCGATCCACGCTCCGGTGGCGGCGACGAGTTCGAGGTGGCCGGACAGGAAATCCGCGTGGAAGTGGGTGTTGATCACGCCCTCGATCCGCAGGCCGTGCCGGGCGGCCGTGTCGAGGTATTCGTCGATATCGCGGCGCGGGTCGACGATGATCGCGCGCCGGGACTGTTCATCGGCGATCAGGTAGGAGGCGTGGGACAGACACGACAGGTAGAACTGCTTCAGGATCACGCGAGAACTCCGTTCTGTGGGAATCGTTGCGTCAGAGCAGTAGCCCGCTGCTGCGGACGCCGACGCAGACGGCGATGACGAGCAGCATCGTGGCGAAACCACGGGTGAGGGTTTGCTCGGAGATACGCAGCGCCAGGTGTTTTCCGGCGACGGATCCGAGGATCGCGGCAATGGTGACCGGCAGCACCAGCGACCAGTCGATCGCCTCGTGACCGGCACGGGCCAGCAGGGCCGTCGCCGAGTTCAGTGCGATGACCAGCAGCGACGTTCCCACGGCCACCGGCATCGGATAGCCCATCACGATCACCAGGACCGGGACGATGACGAAACCGCCGCCGACACCGAAGAATCCGGTCAACAGCCCGATGAGCAGACCCGCGAGCACCACCTCGAGCGCGGCCCGCGCGGCGGGCCTACCGGGAGAATCGCCTGCGACAGTGCCGGATTCTTCCGCGACAGTGCCGGATTCGGCGTCGTAGGTGGCAGATCCGCTGCGCGCGGCCACGGCTATCCGCGACCGCGGGCTCGCCCGCCTGGCCGGTGTCGATCGCTTCAGCATCGAGAACGCCACCAACACCATCAGGACCGAGAACCCCGCCAGCGTGGTATCCGCGGGCACCAGTCGGCCCAGTGCGGCCCCGCCCCACGCCGCGATCCCTCCCATCGCGCCGAGCGCTACGCCCACACCCCATTTCACGTGACCGGTGCGCGCATACGCGATCGCGGTGACGCCCGCGGAGATGCCGACGATCACCAGGCTCTGGGTGATCGCCGTCGAGAACGGCTGATCGAGCAGATACACCAGCACGGGCGTGGTGATGATCGAACCGCCGCCCCCGAGCGCGCCGAGGCACACTCCGATGCCCGCGCCGAGGACGACTGCCGCAATGATCATGAATCTCCTAGGCCGAATACGAAAAGTCCCTGGGCGCAGCAAGATTGACGCTGTACCCCGACCGCGCCGAGAAGTCGGCGACAACGCTGAAACGGTCCCCGCGGATCAGCGACGTGCGCCATTCGACGGGGGTGCCGTCGGCCGTGCCCATCCGTTCGACCTTCATGGCGGCCGTCTCGGGACCGATGTCGAGCAGCCGTTGTTGCGCGGGGGTGGGGACCACCGCTCGGATCTGCTCCTGCCCGCCGGTCAGCCGGACACCGCAGCGGGCGGCGAGCTCGTCGTAGAGGGAGGTGTGCGAGAAATCCGCGTCGAGCAGGGGACGGGCGAGAGCGGCCGGAAGCCAGGCGCAATCGATCGCCAGCGGCTGTTCGTCGGCCAGGCGCAGCCGCTCCAGGTAGATCAGCGGCGTCGATTCCTCGAGGCCGAGGCGGACCGCCGCGTAGGCGTCGTGGCGGGCATCGAGTCGGCGCACGATGCTGCGCTGACGCAGATCGGCTGCCTCGACGGAAGCGAACAGGCTGTAGAGGGCGCCGAGGGGCTGGGTGATCTCGCCCGGCGCAGCGAGTTTGGCGGGGCGGCCGCGGGTCGCGGTGACCATGCCCTCCTCGCGCAGCGCACGCAGGGCCTCGCGGACGGTGTGGCGGCTGACGCCGTATTCGTCTCGTAGTTCCAGCTCACCGGGGAATTGCTCGGTGAACTCGCCCTCCCGCAGTCGACGACGCAGATCGGCCTGCAGTTGCCGCCACAGCGGTAGGCCCGCCTCCCGGAGCAGCGGACGGGCGGGGGTCTTGTCCGAGTTCGTAAGGGGCACTGGCTCTCCGGCGGTTGTCGACGACTTCGCGATCAGATTAATGTACGGACATGACGATCCGCAATGTCCGTACATTTTTGTCCGGCAGGCTCGAGGGGAGGCGGCGGGAGCAGCTCTCGCTCGCCGGACATCACGAAATCGTCGTCGTGGGAGGTGGTAGCGCCGGTATCAGCGTCGCGTCTCGCCTGCGGCGGCGAGGCCGGGAGGTCTGTGTCATCGACCCCGCGGTCACGCACTACTACCAGCCGCTGTGGACTCTCGTCGGCGGCGGATGCGCCTCGATGGCCGACAGCGGTCGGCCGCAGGCGTCGGTGATGCCGAAGGGAGCGACCTGGATCAGGCGGGCCGCCCGCGACATCGATCCCGCCCGCAGGCGGGTGACGCTCGAGGACGGCACGGCGATCGACTACGAACGCCTCGTCGTCTGCCCGGGAGTCCAGACCGACTGGGACGCGATCCCCGGAGTCCGCCCCGCCCTCGCAACGCCCTTCGCGGCGAGCAACTATGCCCGCGATCTCGCACCCAAGACCTGGGAGCTGATTCGCAATATGCGGTCGGGCACTGCGATTTTCACCATGCCGACCGGGCCGATCAAATGCGGCGGCGCCCCGCAGAAGATCGCCTACCTCGCCTGCGATCATTGGCGTCGGCACGGCGTGCTGAAAGACATCCGAGTGGTGCTGGTCATGCCGACACCGGCCATGTTCGGCATCGAGGTCTTCGCCCGGGAGCTCGAGCGCGTTGCCGCCGGTTACGGCATCGAGGTGCGGCTCGACAGCGAACTCACCGAGGTCGATCCCATCGGCAGACAGGTCGTGATCGCGAACAACGCCACCGGGACCACCGACTCGATCACCTACGACATGCTGCACGTGGTCGCGCCGCAGTCGGCCCCGGATTGGATCAAAGCCTCCCCGATCGCCGACCCGCACAGCAGCGCAGGCTGGGTCGACATCGACAGACACACGTTGCGGCACAACCGCTTTCCCGACATCTTCGCCCTCGGTGACGTCGGCTCCACCCCGAACGCGAAAACCGGTGCCGCCGTGCGTAAACAGGCCCCCGTCGTGGTCGACAACCTGCTCGCCACCCTGGCGGCACGCCCGCCGACCGCCCGCTACAACGGCTACGGATCCTGCCCGCTGACCACATCACGCAGGACGGTGCTACTCGCGGAATTCGACTACACCGGCCACCACACATCATCCTTCCCGATCATCGACACCACCAGGCCGCGACGAGACATGTGGTACCTGAAACGGTACGGACTCCCGTTCTTCTACTGGCACATGATGCTCACCGGCCGCGCATAACCGTCACGGTCTCGATATTCCCCGCGATGCGCTCCCCCACCACTCCAATCGGCTCGTCTACTAGGTAGGTACGTAGACAGTAACAAGAAGGCGAGGGCACGCCAAATCCGTTACAGTACAGAACAATTCGGACATTTCGGATTGCGTTCAGTCCCGCAGGGACTCCGCCATGCCCCTCTTTGACAGGTCGCCCGTCTCAATCTACTATTCCGCTACGTAGATGGATCAGTGCGGTCCGATCAATGCCGCCTCATCGGGGGATCCGTCGGGCCCGTTGCTCGAGGGAAAATGTCACGTCGAACAGACAGGGATGATTGGTGAACCTTCGCTCGTCGACCGCGACCGCGATTCTGGCGGCCGGAATTCTGATTGCGGGCTCCGAAACATGTAACGCCGCTCCGCCGCAGCCACCGGCCGAGCAGGCCGATAAAAGCGACTCCGCACCACTCGACGAGGGCGCGGACGGCGACAATCTCGACGAAGCACTGAACACATTGAATCTCGAAATGGGCGCGGGACAGGCCGCGGCACTGCCCGGCGCGGTGATCGGAGCCGCAATCGGATGCGCGGCAGGCGCGGCAACCGGCAGCGCCGTAGCCGACGCAACATCGTCGGGCGTCATGACTCCCGAAGACGACACCGTCGGCTGCCTCGCCCTCGGCGCCACGGGCGCGGCAATTGGCGACGCGGTCGCCGGTGGGGCCGTGGCGACGGCCGCAATAGGCCATTTCCTGACAACGATCCTGAACCGACATCCGACCGCAGGCCCGGCCCCGGAACATCCCGAACCGCACAGCAACCACCATGGCGGTTCCGCCGAACAGCACGGAAACGGACATAGCGAAGCCCACCGCACAGGCCGACTGACCCAGGACGAGGCCGCGGCGGTACGCAGTTACACCGGCAGCGGCTCTGAGGACCTCAACAACGCCCTGCGGGCAGGACGCGGCACGCGCGAGCAGCACGAACGTATCAAAAAATTGATCGGGGCCTTGAAGAAATTACCCGTACATCGAGGCGAGGTATTCCGCGGCGCGGACCTTCCCGCCGATGTGCTAAAACAGTACAAACCGGGAAATACGATCACCGAGAAGGCTTTCACCAGCACCTCGGCAACCGAGGCAGGTGTCAATTCCGGCACGGTCAGATTCCACATCATGTCCGAGACTGGCAGAGACGTAAGCAAGCACTCTGGATTTCCCTGGGAGCAAGAGGTGGTGTTTCTGCCCGGCACTCGATTCCGTGTGACCGGCACGCACAAGCAGTACATCCCAAGGACCGACGGAAGCAATATCGAAATCAACCACATCGAGATGACCGAAGTACGCTGATATGACCAGTACTCCTTGGCCGATGGGCGATCTCAGCCCTGGCCTGTACACCCTGACCTCCCCCGGCGGCACCAGTTTGGCCGTGGTGACCGACGACGGCCGCCTCCTCGTTCAGTTGGACGACTTCTACACATCGACCCCGAGCGACAAGTGGGAGGACATGACCCGGATCTACCGAAAAGGTCCCCCGTGGTCCCTCGCCAAGCACACGCGACCGCTACCGGACCGCATGCGTGAGGCTGCGGAAACTCTCGGTGATGCAGAGACTTTCGGCCGCCAGCACCTCGATGCGGGACCGGACGAACTCAGACTGTGGACGACGCACGATCTCAGACGACTCGCCACCGAGTTCGAGAGCCTGGACCGAGACCGGCAGTTCGCCTCGAAAGCCATCATCGATCTGCTTGAAGACATTCTCGAACAGCACGAAGACGGCCCGCCCGCACGGCAGCAGGCAGAGCATGTCGCCGAAGTCCTGATGGAACACCCTGCCCTGTCGATCCGCCCGATACCACCGTTCTGATCCGTCCCCTCGTAGATACCAAGAGCGCGAGCGTATCGATTTTAATGTTACCACTTGTCACATGTAACTGTATGTGACATGGTGTACCACTAAACGGCGCGGACGCGGTCGTGCGAGAGCGCCACCCATCGGACAAAGGAGTTGCGATGACGATCTCGACCGGACCTGTCCGTCGTGTCGGTCAGGGGCGCGACGAGCAGTCGTATGCCGAACTGCTGCAGACTCTTTCGGAGGGGTCGGTGCATCGGCGGTTCGATCCGTTTCTCGATATCGACTGGGACGCACCGGAGTTCGCCATCGATGTCGACGACGATCACTGGATTCTGCCCGAGGTCGATCCGATCGGGGGGAGCGCGTGGTACCGGGGGTTGCCGCGGGAGCGGCGGATCGAGATCGGGCTGTGGCGGCAGGCCAATATCGCCAAGGTCGGTGTGCAGTTCGAGAATCTGCTGATCCGCGGGCTGATGCAGTACACATTCTCGCTGCCGAACGGGTCGCCGGAGTTCCGGTACAGCACCCACGAGGCGGCCGAGGAGTGTAATCACAACCAGATGTTCCAGGAGCTGATCAATCGGATCGGCGTCGATGTGCCCGGTATGCCGCGGGTCATGCGGCTGCTCGCCCCGTTCATTCCGTTGGTGCCCATCGTGTTTCCGACCTGGTTCTTCACGATGGTGCTCGCGGGGGAGGAGCCGATCGACCATACGCAGAAGACCATCCTGCGCGCTGGTGAGGCGGTGCATCCGGCGGTGCGTCGGGTCATGCAGATCCATATCGCCGAGGAAGCGCGCCATATCTCCTTCGCGCACCGCTACATCGAGGAGAACACCGGCGGGCTGACGCCGATCGGCCGGGTGACATTGTCGCTGCTGGTTCCGATCACCATGCGGGTCGCGTGTGAGCTGATCGCGGTGCCGCCGCGGCGGTTCCGCACCCAGTTCCGCATCCCGCGCGCTGTGTTCCGCGACATCTACTGGCGCAGCCCCCGGTCGCGGCAGGCGCTGCGGGACGCGTTCGCCGATGTTCGCATGCTTGCGGAGAACAGCGGGCTGATGAACCCGGCCGCGCGGGTGGTCTGGAAGCTGTGCCGCATCGACGGGCGACCGGCCCGCTACCGCAGCGAACCGGTTACCGCCGATCTCCGCGGACCGGTCCGCGCGGATCTCCTGTAGGGCGCGCGGGAGGAGATCGGTATGCGGCGGGCGTGGGTGTACGTCGTCGTGGTCGTGACGCTCGGCGCGGCCGGGGGCTTCATTGCGCATTTGCGGCTCAGTGAAATTCCGGACCTGGCGATCGGGCATTCGAATCCACCTCCTTCGCTGGGTAGGCCCGTCGACAAGGTGATCGACTATCAGGTCGACGGCCCGGCGAACGCGTCGGCGAGCCTGTCGTTTCTGGATCAGAACGGCGCGGTGCAGACCGTGCAGGCCACGCTGCCGTGGCGCACCTCGCTGCACACCCACAAGTTGACCTTGTCGACGGGTTTGATCGCGCAATCGACCGCCGATCGGGTCTCCTGCCGGATCGTCATCAATGGGGAAGTTCGGGATACGCAGTCGTCGGACGAGCCGTCCGCGGCGGTGAATTGCAAGGTGCTCGTGTCATGAACAGGCCGTCGATTCTCCCGGAGTGGGCCTCGCTGCGCGATCGCGGCGGTGACCTTATTTCCCGGGTGCGGGACGAGTTCCGGGTGCCCTTCGATATCAGGCACTGGGCGCGTACTCCCGGGCGGCCGTTGTATGCGCGGTTGCTGTATCTCTTCGCGGTGCCCGTCATCGGGGTCTGGTTGATAGCCGCGGGCGGGTTGAACCTGTTCGTTCCCCAGTTCGAGAAGGTGATCGAAGGGCATGCCCGGTCGTTTCTGCCGGACCAGGCGTCCTCGGTGCAGGCGATCGCGAAGATGGGCAACTACTTCGGCGGGGCCGGGACCAATAACTTCACCTATGTTCTGCTCGAGGGCGATAAGCCGCTCGGGGATGCGGCGCACCGGTACTACCAGGATCTGCTGCACCGATTGGATCAGGACAGCAAACACGTCAGCTCGTCGATGGACCTGTGGTCCAATCCCATCTTCGCGCCCGCGAACGAGAGCTCCGACGGAAAAGCCGCATTCGTGCTGCTCAATCTGACCGGGAATATGGGCACCGCCCTGGCGATGGAATCCACGCAGGCGGTCCGTGACATCATCGCCGGATTCCCGCCGCCATCGGGGATCAAGGTCTACCTGACCGGACCGTCGGCGGTGGTGAACGACGAACTGGTGTCGATCAATAATTCGATTCTTCTGCTCGTCGTGGTGTCGGCTCTGCTCGTCTTCGGCGTGCTGATCTGGGTGTATCGCTCACCGGTCACGGTGGCGATGCCGCTGCTGATAGCGGGCATGGGGCTCGCCGTCGCACGGCCGATCGTGGCATTTCTCGGCGAGCATCACATCATTGGCGTCTCGATTTTCGCCTCGGCGTTGCTCGCGGTGATCGTGCTCGGCGCGGCCATCGATTACGGCGTGTTTCTGCTGGGTAGATATCAGGAGGCGCGCCGCGCGGGTGAGGACCCGACCACCGCCTATTACACGGCATTGACCGGGGTGCAGCACATCATTATCGCGTCCGGTTTGACGGTCGCCGGAGCAACCGCCTGCATGGCATTCACCCGGCTTGCGATATTCAGCACCTCCGGCCTGCCGTGCACGGTGGCCGTGATCGTGACCCTCGCCGCCGCGCTGACACTCGGGCCCGCCTTTCTCGCGGTCGGTAGCCGCCTCGGCTTCCTCGAACCCCGTGAGCAGCGGTCACTGCGGCGCTGGCGGCGGATCGCCGTCTGCGTGGTGCGCTGGCCGGGACCGGTCCTGGCGGCCGCCCTGTCCGTGCTCATCCTGTCGATTCTCGTCTTGCCGACCTTCCGGCCCAGCTTCAACGAGCGGATCGCGCAGCCGAGCAATTCGCCCGCGAATCTGGGGTTCGCGGCGGCCGATCGCCATCTGCCGCCGAATATCATGGCACCCAGCCTGCTGCTGATCGAAGCCGATCATGACATGCGCAATCCCGCCGACGCGATCGCCCTGGCGAAACTCACCAACGCGGTGCTGTCCATTCCTGGAATCAGCAATGTGCAAGGCATCACCCGACCGCTCGCGGCCCCGCTGGAACAGGGCACGCTGGCCAATCAAGCCGGATACGTCGGGGGACGTCTCACCCAACTGGCGAACCTGCTCTCCCAGCGGCTCGACGATCTCAATTCGCTGTCCGGAAGCATCGGGCAGCTCGAGCAGGTCGCCGACGGTCTGGAGAAAGCCCTCGACACCGGTGGAGCGGGCATCGGCCGAGCCGCAGGGCAAGCGGAGAACTTGCGAACCGCGCTGGGCGGCGTGACAGCGAAGCTGCATTCGCTGCGGGATACGGCCGAGCCGGTCAAACAATTCGTGGGAACCGTTCCGAACTGCGGAAATATCGATCCCTGCCGAGCCGCGGTCACGGGATTCTCACTCTTCGACGACCTCGACCAATTCGACGGCATCGCGGACGGCCTGACCGACAGCGTGAAGTCCCTCGCCGGGACCTTTCCGCAGCTCACCGATCAGCTCAGCACCCTGCGCGGCTTCATCACCCAGATCAAGGCAATCCTCACGCCGCTGCAGAGCGTCTTGAAACTCCTCACACCGCAGGTATCGGAAATCACGCAATTCGCCGACGATCTCCGGCAGGGCTTCTCCATGGGTGACCCGAACGCCTACTTCTTCCTCCCGAGCCAAGCCTTCGACAACGACCTGTTCAAACAGGCCATGCCCTACTTCTTCTCACCCGACGGCAAGGTCACCCGCATGGTCGTCACACCACAGGGCGAGGGCTTCAGCCACGAGGCCATGAATATCAGCGAGAAGGTCATTCCCACCGCGATGCAGGCCGTCAAGGGCACATCCCTCGCGAGCAGTACCGTCACCATCGGAGGGCCGGGCGGCACCCTGCTGAATATTCAGGCATTCGCGCACGAGGACTTCATCACCAGCATCGTTGCCGCGTTCGCCTTCGTTTTCTGTATTATCCTGCTCGTGCTGCGGAGTCTGGTTTCGGCGATCGCGGTGATCGGGACCGTCGCACTGTCCTACGTGTCCGCTCTAGGGCTCAGTGTATTCATCTGGCAGCACATCGTAGGAAATCCGCTGCACTGGTCGGTCGCGCCGGTGTCATTCATATTCTTGGTCGCGGTAGGGGCGGACTATAATTTGCTACTCGTCGCCCGTTTCAAGGAAGAGATCAAAGCCGGAATAAATACCGGAATCATACGATCCATGGCCAATACCGGCGGCGTGGTGACCACGGCGGGCCTCGTCTTCGGGCTCACCATGTTCGCGACCCTGGTCAGCTACGCGCACAACATCGCACAGATCGGCACCACCGTCGGCCTCGGCCTGTTCCTGGACACCCTCATCGTCCGCTCCTTCGTCATCCCCGCCATCGCCGCACTCACCGGACGCTGGTTCTGGTGGCCACTTCCGGTCCGCCGCCCAGTCGAGTAGGTAGTCGCCGCCGCCGAACCATCGGTCGGCGACGATGCCGTCGCGATGCAGGTCGGCGACGGCGGCGCCGGAATAGCCGAGGGCGGTGAGGACTTCGTCGATGTACTGGCCGGGATGCGGTGCCGGAGCGAGTTCTCGGCATGGTGCGACATCGCTGCGCACCCAGGAGGCGACCGGGTCGAATTCGGTGGACGGGATGCGGATCGTCCCGCTGGATCGCACGGCATGATGTGGATCCCGTGGACCGAGTCGGTCTACGCCGGGGTCGCGATCGGCGGCGGGCTCGGCGGGCTCACCAACCAGATCGGGTTCGGGGTCGGGGCATCGCATCAGCACACTATTACTGACCCACTCGCTGCTCGGAACACACTCAATGGCCGCATTCCGGTCGTTCCGAAGGCCACAGTCGTTGGGCGACAGACGATCTTGCGGACTGCTCGCTAAGGAGCCGATTTCGGGGCCACCGACGCTCTGGGCTCGTATCGCCGAGTCTGCGTTCGTAGTCGGAAATGTAGATGCGTCCACTCCTTCGGCCGTGTCAGGCTCGGCCCGGTGAACCGTGATCAAATTTCCAGGTTGGCCCATGCGGATCATCCGATTGCCGCCCCGCTCGACGACGACTCGGTGAGCCGACTGCTGCAACGCGGCATTCCGCGCGGGGATGAACGCGTACTGGACCTCGGCTGCGGCGGCGGCGAATGGCTATTACGAGCCTTGACAATGTTTCCGCGGCTGCGGGCAGAAGGAGTCGATGTCTCCGAAGACGCACTGGCACACGCCCATCACCGCGCGAGCAGCCTCGGCGTCGAAGCCCGTCTGATCCTCCACCGCGCAGACGCCGCGAATCTCGCTGCTTCGCACGGATTCGACCTGGTGCTCAGCGTCGGGGCCGCACACGCCTTCGGCGGCCTGTCGGCCACACTCGCGGCGGCACGCAAGCACCTGGCTCCCGGAGGACGGGTACTGATCGGTGACGGGTTCTGGGCGAGCGAGCCGTCCACCAGGGCAGTGCAGATGCTCGGGGATCGCGCGGACCTGCCGACCACCGTAGAGCGCGTCGTCGCCGACGGCTGGACCCCCGTATACGGGCACATCAGCACACGCCGAGAACTCGACGACTACGAATGGGCCTGGACGGGATCGCTGGCCTCATGGGCCCTGGACCACCCTGCCGATCCGGGCAGCTCCCAAGCCCTCACCACCGCCACCCGCCACCGCCACGAATGGCTCCGAACCTACCGAGACGCGCTCGGCTTCCTCTGCCTCATCCTGCGCCGGACTCCCGACTGAACAGCGCCCGACACCATCCCCACATGCCGCATACCGAGCGGATCGTCCATCTGGACCCCGGCACATACCACTGGGTGAGCTTGAAGACATTCCAGATCTGCTCGGAGCTGGACCACGGCCATGATGTGCAGGACAGGGTTGATCTTGCGGTTGCCCGAGCGAGACAGCCGATGGCGTCGGCGGTCTCCAGAGGAGGCGTCGACCGGCGCGGTGCCGTTCCAGGAGGCGAACCGGTCTCGATTGCTCTTGCGGTAGATGATTTCGAGGTCCTCGACCAGATCGTTGATCACCTCGCAGCGCACGATGGTGGCTCAGGCAAGGCCACCCGCTCTGATGCGCATTGGCGGATGGTCCGGTCAGGCAGGCAGGCGCTGACGTAAGCTACCCTGCAGCAATAACACTGTTCGATCCGCCGGGTGGGAAGGGATCGCAGATGAAGGTCCTGGTCGCGGGGGGATCGGGTTTCGTGGGCCGACGATTGTGTCCCGAACTGGAAAACGCCGGGCATACCGTGTTGGCGTTGACGCGACGGCCGCAGGACTATCTGGGCGCGGGCACCGCGGTCCGCGGTGATGTCCGGGACCGCATCTCGGTCCGGCGAGTACTGACCGAGTGCGACGCCGCCTACTACCTCGTTCACTCGCTCGATCACCCCCGGTTCGCACAGCGTGACGCCGAGGCGGCACGTCGCTTCGGTGAGGCCGCCGCCGACGCGGCAGTGTCGCGAATCGTGTACCTGGGTGGGCTGGGCGACGACGGCGACCATCTGTCGGCGCATCTGCGCAGCCGCCGCGAAGTCGAGCGGCTGCTGGGCGTGGGTGGGGTGCCGGTGACAACCTTGCGCGCCGGAATCATCGTCGGGCACGGCGGCATTTCCTGGGAGATGACCCGGCAACTGGTCGAGTACCTGCCCGCCATGGTGACACCGAAATGGGTACGTACCCGCACGCAGCCGATCGCGCTCGACGATGCGGTGCGCTACCTCACCGGTGTGCTGGACCATCCGGAAACGATCGGGCGCACTTTCGACATCGGCGGCTCGGAAATACTGACCTACGGTGACATGCTGCATCGGCTGGCCGCCATCGAGGGCAGACCCCTGGCGCTGGTACCGGTTCCGCTGCTCTCGCTGCGAATGTCGTCACTGTGGCTGTCGCTGGTGACCACTGTCGATGCGCAGACCAGCCGATCGCTGGTCGAGTCGATGGTCAACGAAACAGTGGTGCGCGACCACAGTATTCGCCAGATCCTGCCCTTCGAACCGATGGATTACGACGACGCGGTCCTGCGCGCGCTCGGCCAACGCGCCAAGGCCCGACGCGCCGCATGACCGCGTCGATGCCGCGCCGACGCGCGACCGTCACCGGTGCGACTCTGCTGGGAGCCGGCCTGCTGGGCAAGGCGCTGCGCGCACAACCGGGTACCACCGAGTTCTACACACTGACCTCGGCCACCGCCGCCACCTGGACCATCGGCGCCATCCTCACCAACCCCTCGCCATGGACGCCCCCGCGGGCAAGCCAGGCGGTCCGCGCGACAGCGACCGGAGCCGCCGCCTTCGCCGTATTCTACGGCGCCGCGCGAATAGCCCGCCGAATCCCGGTGCTGGAACACGCGATACACGACGTGCTCCGCTACGCCCGACACTCCCCGTCGCGGCGCACGCTGCTCGTCGCCCTGCTCAGCGGTGCGGCCGAAGAAGTCTTCTTCCGCGGACCGGTATACGACATGTCCAGCCACCACCCCGTCGCCACCTCCACCACCGTCTACTGCCTGGCCACCACCCCGACCCGTAACCCCGCCCTGCTCCTGGCCGCCGCGGTGATGGGCACCGTCTTCGCCCTGCAACGCCGCGCCACCGACACCGTGTGGGCACCGCTGCTGACCCATCTCACCTGGTCGACCCTGATGGTCCGCTACCTACCCGACCTGTTCGCCACCGACCACCACAAACCACCCCAACCGACTTCGCTGTGACCGATTCGGCCAGCGCGCGCCGTCGGAAGGTCAATGGGCGCAAGTCGTTTTCCGTCACCCAGCTCGGTCGGTCCCCGGGTTGTCCGAGCCGGTCGGGCGCTCTCCGGGAACATCCGCTCCTGCCGCACGGCGCGCGGGCCGGAGATCTACGCGCCGAGCCGATCTCGGTGAACCCAACGCAGATCCGGAACCGTAACTTCGACCCATCCGTATCCCGTACCGCAACGAATGCGGTTTCGGAATCGGTTGGCTACCGGACGGAACAGTCCGCCCGAGTCCGGCGCAACCCCGTCGATCCGGCACGCGGAGGCGAGGTCCGGCTGGTGATCGGTTCTACCCGACCTCAGCCCGGGGTCGTGGCGAGGCCGTGCCGAAATGTCCTGGCGGCCCGGCATTGTCGTACCGACGCGCCACACGAACGACGAAAGGTTTGCATGGAAATCCAACGATCGAAAACACAGGCACCGGCGAATTCGCCGCATTCCCCTCACACCGGACCCGGCCGGTTCGCCCCGGCCGCCGCAGTGCTGCTGAGCGTCTGTGCACTCGGCTACAGCGCGGTCGCCGCCCCGGCCGCGATGGCGGAGAAACCGGACGCGAAGAAGACTACCTGCACGATCGCCGAGAACACCCCGATCTCGGTGACACGGAAAAAAGGCGACGAGGAATTCACTGTCAAGTCCGACATCAAATACACCTCCGACAGCGATTCCAGCTGCATCGAGGTGCCCATCGATGATCCTGTGAACAAAGACGCCCTAAAGTTCCATTCCAACGGTAACGATTGTGAAATCTCGCTTTCCAAAGTGGGGGCCGACGACAAGGACGCCAACGGCGATGAAGAAATATTCAAGATGACGAAAGGTTCGATAGTCGTTCCTTCGAAGGGCGGTGACGCAAAAGTTGACGTCGAGGGCACTCTGTCGATCGGAAAGAAAAGCACGATAGCGTTCGACGGTCAGATCACGAGCCTGAAGCTGGAATCGTGCAGCCCGGACGGTTTCCAGGGCACGAGCAAAGACAGCAAGATCTCAGGCACGATCACCAACACCCCGAAGTCGTAGCGGCCCGCTTCCGCGTGCTCGTCCGAGCAGCCGCGGCCAGGCGTGGCGTTCTTCATCGCCTGGCCGCAGGTGCAACCGCGCCTCGATTCACGCTGGCCTCACATGACACCCCGGAAATGAGACAGGACACCCTGGTCCTCCTGGTGCTGCGGCTGGCGTCGGCCGCGTATCTGGGGTGATGCTGCGCTAATAATGGAGTTCCGCGAGCCTCGCCATACGGCACCTCATTCGATCTCTGCGGGTTTGCTTACGGCCGGGCCGAGTGCTTCGGCGGGGGACGGCACGGTTGTGGAGCGGAATCGTTGTAGGGGTGGCGAGTACACGCATGCGGTGACGATGGTGGCGTTCAGGATGGTGGAAAAGAGCCCGGCTGCCCATCCGAGTGCGGGTCCGGCGTGGGTGGCGATTGCGATGTAGGCGGGGAAGGTGCCCGCCAGGGCTAGGGCGGGCAGGGTGGCCGCCACCGCGAAAGGCACGAGGAGCCAGCGCCATCCGTGGGTGCGCGGCAGCAACCAGGCGAGCACCCAGGCGACGACGGCGAACATGCCGGCATTCTGGACCAGGCAGTAGATCGGGACGTCGACAATCGTGGCGTGATTGCCGTAGTAGCGCATCCAGCCGAGGCGATTGGCGATCATCTCGATCGGGATCTCGAGGATCGTCACCGCGATCAGCAGTCCGATCAGGACGCGGGCGGGCAGTCCGCGCCTGACGATCTCCCACGCCGCCACGGACACCAACGGGATTCCGGCAAGATAGAACAGGACTACGAACCACGGCATCGGGCGATCGAAAACCGTTGCGGCAATGTAGTGATTGGACGGATACCAGACGGCGATGAGGTGATCGCCGAGCGGTTCGACGAGGAACGGATAGAGCGTGGCTCCCGCCACCGCCGTCCAGAAGTACAGCGGACTTCTCGTCAGCAGGGTGTAGCCGATACCGACGACTGCGGAGACCACCACGAAGACCAGGGCGCAGATCAGCGTGACTAGCGGATAGTGGGCGACGGTGTCGACGGGTGGATCGAGAAGCGCACCGGCCGAAGCGATCTGGGACATGCGAACCTCATCGTATTGTGGGTGATTCAGCGGACGGTGATCGCCGCGGACGGGCAATCCCAGGACGCCCGCCGTACGGCCGCGGCCTGGTCCCCGGGCACCGCGACCGGGCCGGTGGTCAGTCGCTCGCCATCGCGGACCGCCACGATCGCGTCGTCGCCGAGCGCGAAGACCGCCGGTGCGGTGCGCACGCAGTATCCGGCCGATTGACACACCTCGCGATCGACCTCGACGTGGACCTCGCTCATCGTCTGCTCACCGTCACCGGCAGTCCGCCGTCGAGGGTGATGGAGAACGTGGACGCGTGGCGCGGCCGCCAGCCCGGCGGGGTCTCCAGTCGATAGCGCTGGAAGATCAGGGTGAGCAGGAATTGCGCGTTCATGTAGGCCAACCCGGAGCCGATACAGTGATGCGGCCCGGCGCCGAAGGGGATGAATGCGTTGTTCGGGCGGGCCCGATGGGCAGGATCGGTGAACCGCGTGGGGTCGTAGCGGTCGGGCTCGGCCCACCAGCGTTCGTCGCGGTGCAGGGTGTAGACCGGGGTGCCCACCAGCGTGCCGCGGGGAATGTGAAAGCCGCCGAGTTCGCTGTCGCGCAGGGCGATTCGCGGATTCATCGGATGCCCCTGCAAGCGCTGGCCCTCGTCGAAACAGGCCTTGGTCCAGACCAGACGCGGTAGGTCGGCCAAAGTCGGTGTGGCACCGCCGAGTTCATCGATCTCGCCGTAGAGCCGTTGCGCCGGTTCCGGATTCACGCACAGATGCCCGAGCGTATGCGACAGCGAGGCGACCACGGTTTCGTAGCCGCCGCCCATCAGGATGATCAACTCGGCCCGCAGGTCCCGGCGGCCGAGCCCGGTGCCGTCCTCGTAGCGGCTGTCCAGCAGCAGGCCCATGAGGTCGGTCCCCTCGATCGGATGGGCCAACCGCTGCTCGATCAACCCGTCGACCATGCGGTACAGGCGCAGAACTGTCAGCGGCAGACTGCTCGAGCCGATCGGGAACGGATTCGGGGGACCGGACAGATACACACCGAAGGCCATCGTCCGCATCATCCGCCGGATGTCCTCGTCGACCTGCCGGATGCGGCGGTCGTCCAGCCGGGTGGTGTACATCGCGCGCAGAAATGCGGGCAGCGTCACCTGCGCGATTTCGTGTTGCAGGTCAACGGTTTCGCCGGTGTCGGCGAAGCGGTCCCAGCGCTCGATCCGCCGGGTGAACTCGTCGACGATCGTGTCGGCGATGCGTGCCAGATGTTTGCGCCCGAACATCGGGGTGAGCATGCGGCGGCGCTTGCGGAACCGGTCCCCCTCCATCATCGGCAGCCCCGCGCCGATGGTCATCGCGGTCGGCTTCTCCAGCGGCCCGATCATGCTGTAGCGGCCCTCGCGATTGTTCATCACCTCGGTGACCAGATCCGGATGATTGATCATCACCAGGTTCCACAGCGGCAGCGGCACATGGAACACATCGCCGTGCTCGCGCGCCCAGACGCGCACGGATTCGAAAGGGTCCCTGCGAAATTCGGGAAGCAGACCGATCAGTGGGCGCCCCGTCGGGCCCGGCATCGACGGGTCCAGCGCACGCCCGAACGTGCTGAGCCGACGGATGCGCCGGGGCGCCGCGGTGGGCCGGACCTCGATTCCGGGGATCGGCGTGAGATCGTGCTGGGCGGTCATGCCGACACCGTGATCGCGGGCAGCGGTAGGTCGAGGCGCCGGTGGGCGTCCATTCCGCCGCGCCCTAGACCACGCAACAGCGGTACGAGCACGCGCCCGGCATACGAGGCGGTCCGCAGCCAGCCGAGGCGAGGTTCCCGCACACCCAGCGGTGCGAGCTGATAGACGATGTAGAGCAGGTCCCAGTCGGTGTCGATGTGGCTGATCTTCAGATCGTCGGTCAGCAGATAGCGATCGACGCCGATGAAGTTCAGGCAGCGGCCCGTCGGAGGTATCACGATATCGGTGCCGGGCAGCCGCAGCGGACCGGTCCAGCGGGCGATACCCCGCCACGGAATCAGCATCCGCAGCTGTTCGTGCGTGTAGTCGGCGAACGGCAGGGCCCGCAGGCTGTCGTCCTGCGGATAGAACGCCATATCCGGGAATGCCTCGAAGCAGGCCGCGCAGTTGGCCAGCGTCTCCTCGCGCCCGCGCCGGAGGTTCTGGAAGGTCGAGCTGTCGATGAAATCGCAGTCGGGCGACAGGCAAGCGCGGAGCCCGTCCAGGCTCTGCGTCGCCCAGGCGGTCAGCCATGCCTTCCCGAAGTCGGTGAGGCCCCGGACCGGCAGCCCGCGCTCGACCGCATCTCGTTCCTGCTGTTCGACTTTCGCCCAGAACTCCGGAAGTAGCGCCTGATACCGCGCATGTTCGGGAGACGGACCGAGATGATGCAGCGTCTTCATCGATCGCCTTTCCTCGAGAATCCGGGGAAACGCGCGGGCCGTAGGCAGCGGGCGCATCCACCGGATGTGACTGTGAGACAAATTTAGATCTCTGTAACGAGACGAGTCAAGAGCACAACCGGATCGGCGTAACCCGGTACACGTAACTTGGCCTTTTCGCCCACCGGTTTTCAAGACAGCTCGGACACTTTTCCTATACAGTCTCACTGTCCGAGCATCGAGAAGAGACAGCTCCATGACAAGCACCGCACCGCCGCGCCCATCCGCGGCCCGCATCGTCCGAAACAACCTCTCCGCCACCGGGATTGCCGCCTTGCGCACCTACGGGCGCACCGTGCGGCTGGCCGTGGTCTCGGTGCGCGGAATCGGTAGCGACCTGTCCCGCGGCCGATTCCGGTGGGCGGAGATGTGGCAGCAGAGCTGGTACCTCGTCACCGTCACCGCGGTGCCCGCGATCCTGATGGCCGTCCCGTTCGGGGTGATCGTGTCGGTGCAGGTCGGCAACCTCATCCATCAGCTCGGCGCGGATTCGCTGATCGGCGCGGCGGGCGGGCTCGGAGTGATAAAGCAGGGCGCGCCGATGACGACCGGACTGCTGCTGGGCGGGGCCGGCGCCTCGGCGATCGCCGCCGATCTCGGCGCGCGCACGATCCGCGACGAGATCGATGCGCTGCGGGTGATGGCGCTCGATCCCGTTCGGCGCCTGGTGGTTCCGCGCGTTGTCGCCATGCTGGTCGTGGCGCCGCTGGTCAATGTGCTGATCATCTTCGTCGGCATCGCCGCCGGCTACGTGGTGGCGGTCCTCGCCCAGGACGTCACGCCGGGCAGCTACTGGCTGGCCTTCGGCTCGTTCGCCGTGGTCGCCGATGTGTGGGTGTCGCTGGGCAAATCGGTACTGTTCGGCTTCCTGGTCGTGATCGTCGCCTGTCAGCGCGGGCTCGAGGCACGCGGTGGCCCGCGCGGCGTGGCCGACGGCGTCAATGCCGCGGTCGTGCTGTCGGTGGTGTCGATCGCGGTGGTCGATGTGGCGATCACTCAGCTGACGGCGATGTTCCTCCCGGTGCGGCTGGCATGACCGCGACCCGATACCGTCCGGCGCCGCTGCGGTGGCTACGCATCGCCCGCGCCCTCCCGGCGGCCGTCGAGAACGTCGGCTTCGCTGCGGATTTCGGCTGGCAGGTGCTCCGGTCGGTGCCGCTGACGCTACGGCGCTACCACGCGGAGTGCATCCGGCTGATCACCGACATGACCTGGGGCAGGGGCTCGATCATCGTCGGCGGCGGCACGGTGCCGATGCTGATGGTGCTCGGCGGCGTGATGGGCGCGGGCACCGGGATCGAAGCGTTCTCGATGCTCGATCTGCTGGGGATGGGCCCGCTGACCGGAATCATCTCCTCGTTCGCCAACACTCGCGAACTCGCGCCCATCGCGGCCGGAATCGGTTTCGCCGCGCAGGCGGGCTGCCGGATGACCGCGGAGATCGGGGCGATGCGGATCTCCGAGGAGATCGATGCGCTGGAATCGCTGGGGCTGCAGTCGATTCCGTTCGTCGTCACCACACGGGTCATCGCCGGAGCGGTCGCGATCGTGCCGACATTCCTGGTGGCTCTCATCCTGGCCTACCTCAGCTGCGCGGCCGTGGTGATCGCCGTGCACGGCCAATCCAGCGGCGTCTACTACCACTACTTCTTCCAGTTCGTCTCCGGCCGGGACATCATCGCGGCGGTGCTCAAGGTGCTGGTGTTCACCACCGCGGTCATCCTGATCCATTGCTACCAAGGGTTTTACGCCGCGGGCGGGCCCGAGGGCGTCGGCATCGCCTCCGGTCGGGCGGTGCGGGCCAGCTTCGTCACCATCATCGCCCTCGATATGGCGCTCACTCTGGCGCTGTGGGGCGTGCATTCGTCGATCCGGTTCACGGGGTGACCATGCCGAGATACGGAATGCCCGGCGCCACAACGGATCGGCGCACCGCCCTCCGGCGCGGCACGGCCGTGGTGATCGCCACCACCGTCCTGTGCGCCGCGGCCATCGGATATCAGCACACCCGTTCCGGCGACGGGTTCCGCGTTCACCTGGTCACCACACGGGTCGGCGCGGGTGTCGTCACCGGCTCACCGGTCGAGCTGCACGGTGTGACCGTCGGCAGCGTCGAGCGCATCGAGGCCACCGCCCCCGGGCGCCAGCGCATCACCGTGGTGCTACGGCCCACGGCCGCAACGGATCTCACCGATACCCTGGCGATCGATTACGCACCGGCGAACCTGTTCGGCATCAGCGAGATCGCCCTGCACCCCGGCACCGGCGGCACCGCGTTGCGAAACGGGGGCACCGTGGAGCTGACCGGGCCCGGGCGGGCAGCCGACGCGACCATGGGGCGGTTGCTCGAACGGCTGGCGCTCACGGCCGGGCAGACCCTCACTCCGGAGCTGACCGACACCCTGCGGCGCGTCGCGGCCGAAATCGGTGCGCTGGCACCGATACTGCAGGCGATCGTCCAGGTGACCCGGATCGTGGCCGACACCCAGCGGTATCCGTCGTCGTATCTGCTCGAACAGTACGCCTCGGCGCTGCCCGGCCTCGGATCGCTGCTCGGCGGCAGCGTCACGCTGCTCGACGACCTGGCTCGAATTCCGGTGCTGCGCAACGATCGAGCCCTGTTCGACCACGCGGTCGACGTCATCACCGACGATATCCTCCCGGCCGCCTCCCGGACCGGCCGCACCGCACAGCACCAGTTCGGCGGCTACGCCGATCTGCTGGCGCCGCTGCTCCAGGCCGTCGCGGCCACCGTGCCCGACCCGCGGCGCTCCGGCGGCGAGCTACGCCGACTGCTCGACAACGCCGACTCCGCGTTCACCGACAGCGCGAACGGGCCCGTACTGAATCTCGAGGTGGTGCTGCGCGGCGTCCCGGCCGTCGCGGTACCGCTGCTGGGCGGGGGTGGCGGCCGATGAGCTCTTCGATCCGATTCGCCTGGCGGGTAGCGCTTTTCGGCGCGGTGATGGCGGTGCTTCTGGTGTTGATCGTGCAGGCGATCCGGCGGCCGGTGACCGGTCCGGTCGATGCCTACACGGCCGTGTTCACCGACGCCGATGGCCTGCGCGCCGGTGACGATGTGCGAATGGTCGGGATGCAGGTCGGCAAGGTCGTCTCGCTGCGGCTCGACGACGGCGCGGCGCGAGTCCGGTTCACGGTGCGGCGGGACCATCCCATCCGCCAGGGCGCCACGCTGGCCATCCGCTACCAGAGCCTGGCCGGGCAGCGATATGTCGATATCCGCCAGCCCGAACGAGCCACCGCCACGCTCGCCCCCGGCGCGACCATCGGCCCCGATCACACCGTGCCGTCCTTCGATATCACCGCGCTGTTCAACGGATTACAGCCCGTGCTGGCCCAGGCGTCTCCCGACGCGGTGAACCGCCTGGCTCAGAGCCTGCTGGCCGTGCTCGACGGTGACGGCTCCGGACTGGGCCGCGCCCTGGACGCGGTCGACCAACTCGGCGGCTACGTCAGCGACCGGCAGGCCGTGATCGCCACCCTCATCCACAACCTACGGCAGATATCGGATGTGCTGGCCGGACGGTCCCCGCATCTGGTCGCGCTCATCGGCGGATTGGCCGACGTCTTCGAGGCGCTGGAGCAGAAGCTGCAGGGCGTGGTGGATTTCGCCGAAACCGTTCCGCCGGTGCTGCAACCCCTGGACGAGCTCGCGGCCCGGCTCGGACTCACACCCGACACCAATCGGGACATCGACACGGCCCTGCGCGCGGCACTGCCCGATCCCGCGGCCGCCCGCGACGTCCTGTCCCGGCTCCCCGGGCTGCTGCAGACGCTGGACGCGCTCGCCTCCGGCCCGGCGGATGCGGTGACGGTCGCGTGCAGCAAGGGATCCGCGCCCGCACCGGCGCCGCTGGCCGTGTTGATCGCCGGGCAAAGGATCACGATATGCAAATGCTGACACCATCTTTCGAGTACACCGGCGAGGAGCGAGGCGAGCTGCGCTGGGGCGTGGCGGGTGTCGCGTTCGTGGTGGTGGTGCTCGCGATCTGCGCCGCGATCTACCTGATCCCGCTGGGCAAGACGACCTATACCGCCTTATTGGCCGAGGCGGAATCGGTGCAGACCGGCGACGACGTGCGCGTGGCCGGAATCTCGGTCGGTTCGGTCGAGGGAATCGAATTGCTTCCCGATGGGGTGCGGATGCGGTTCACCGTCGATCGCGACGTCTTCGTCGGCGACGCCTCCCGCCTCGAGGTTCGCATGCTCACCGCCGTCGGCGGCCACTACATCGCGCTACTACCCGGCGGTTCGAAACCCTTGGGCGCACGGCCTATTCCCGCCGAGCGCGTCACACTGCCCTACAGCCTCATGCGGGTCTTCGACGACGCGGCCACCCCCCTTGCACAGATCGACGGGGACACCCTGCGCCGCACGGTCACCGCACTGCGGCAATCGCTGTCGGACCACCCCGATTCCGTCCGGCAGCTGGGTGACGCACTGAACACGCTGGTCGGCCTGCTCGACCGACAACGCGCCGACGTCGCCACGGCCCTCGCCACCGCCGACGAGTACCTGCGCACCATCGATTCCGCGAAATCCACTCTGGGACGGTTGATCCGGCACATCGACGGGGTGGAGAACATCTTGATCGGCAAACGTGACGAGATCAATGCCGCTCTCCCGCTGACGATTCGGTTGCTCTCCCGGATCGCCGCGCTGGAACCCGCCTACCGCACGACCCTGCAACCACTGGCCGACGAACTCGCCCGAGCGATGCCGGACCTGCAGCGGCTGGGTGAGCACCTCAATCAGGTCATCACCACCCTGGGCGATCTCACCGGCCGGTCGGCGGGCCTCTGCGTGCCGCTGCCCGGGAAGGGGTGCTGACCGTGTATCGCCTGCTCGCCTCCCGCGGCCTGCTGTCCGCCGTCGTGGCCGGGCTCGCGGCCCTGATCGCGTTCGGCGGATATGCGATCGTCGCCGACCCGCGGCAGCCGATGCTGCACTACTGCGCGCGGATGCCCGATGCGGTCGGGCTGTATCCGGGTACCCATGTCCGCGTGCGCGGGGTCGCTGTCGGCACCATCACCGCGATCCGACCCGAAAGCCCCACCGTCCGAGTCGATTTCGATATCGACGCGAAATACCCACTGCACGGCGACGTTTCGGCGGTAACCGTGGCGCCGACCCTGGCCGCCGACCGCGATCTCGCCGTCCTGCCCGGCCCGTCGTCCGCCGCCCGCTGGAGCCCGGCGCACTGCATCACCCGCACCCTGACCCCGAAGAGCATCACCGAAACCCTGCGGGCCGTCGACACTCTGGCGCGACGGCTGAACAGCGACGACGACCCGCAATTGCTTCGCGACACCATCGACAGCCTGCGCACGGCCACCGCAGGCACCGGGGCGCAGGCCAACCGGCTGATCACCACGCTGGGCTCGGTACTGCGCACCCCGGACACCGCCGTCACGCAGGTCGGCCAGCTCATCGACGCGCTCGGCTCGCTCGCGGCGACCATATCGGCGAATTGGGCCGAGCTGCAACAGGTGCTGACCAGGTTCCCGGACGTATTCCACCAGATCAACGACGAGATCTTCAGCAATATCACCGGTCTCGTCGACAGCCTGCGGATCATCCTGCCCTGGGCCGACGACCTCACCCACCGATACGGCGGCGCGATCCTCGGCGGCCTCGACGCGGCCGTGCCGTACATGCGGCTCATCGCCGCCGACGCCGATTCGCTGCAGCAGATCGTGGCCCGATTCCCCGCGCTGGCAACGGCCTTCACCCGCGCGACCGCACCGGACGGCAAGCCGGTACTGACCTGGGCGCCCCCGAAACTCGCGCTGCCGCGCCCGGCCGCCGATCAGGTCTGCGCGGCGGTGAACGCGATCGTGCCCGGCCGCTGCACCGGCGACCCGGCAACGACCGACATGACGACCCTGATATTCGGATCGGCAGGTGCGAGATGAGGATTCGTCGGTCCATCGTCCGGCAGGGCGGATGCCTGGCGCTCGCTACCGCCACCGTTGTCGGCATCGCGGGGTGCGGCTTCGAGCCGTCGGTGATTCCGGTGCCGGGTGCCACCACGACCGGGCCGAGCTACCGCCTGCACATCCAGTTCGCGAACGCCCTGAACGTGCCGGCGCGGGCCACCGTCGTCGCCGACGGCGTCCGTGCGGGGAATCTCACCGGGCTCACGCTCGTCGACCCCGCGGGCGACCGGCCCGGCTATGTCGTCGCCGACGTCGATATCTCTGCGGCGGTGCGGCTTCCGACCGGGACCACGGCGCAGTTGCGGCAGAGCACGCTGCTCGGTGACGTCTACCTCGCACTGACCACTCCCCGGGCCGCGACGGGACCGGATCTCGCCGACGGCGCGACGATCACGCTGGCGCAGACCCGGCCCGCGCTGCAGGTCGAGGACACCATGTCGGGTATCGCCACTTTCGTCGGCGGCGGGGCGGTCACCCGGATGCAGGACATCGTCGACCGGCTCAACGCCGCGCTGCCCGCCGATCCCCGCGCCACCGCCCACATCTCCGAGGTCGTCGCGAACGACCTGACCGATATGGCCGCCCACCTGAACCGGATGCACGACATCGCGGCCGCCACCCGCACCGATATCGACACCATCCGCGATAACGCCGCCGCGATCGGGCGGCTGCTGTCGGCCGAGGGCGCACGCCAGGTCACCGACGCCACCGCCTCGCTGACGCATCTGGTCGGCGTCTTCACCGCGATCGGCGACCTCTCACACGCCGTGGCCTGGCTCGCTCCGCTGGCCAGCTCCGGCAACGCCGCCGCCCGGGCGCTGCTGCCGCTCGCGCTGACCGACCGGCCCCTCGATCTGAGTGCCCCGTCGAACCTGAACCGGCTCGTGGCGCTGCTGCGAGATCGCGTGCTGCCCTTCGTGGAACAGGGGCCGAAGGTGAACATCGCCACGGATCCGGACCAGCGGATCGCCGTCGCGATCGCGATCCTGCGCATGATAGGCGCCGTGCGATGAGGGGGCGCTCGGTGCTTTCCCTGGGCGCCATCGCCGCGGTATTCGTGCTCGGCGCGGGCTATCTGACGTTCGGCGTGGCGCGTGTGGACTGGTTCCGGCATCACCTCGAGGCCACGCTGACCCTGCCCGATTCCGGTGGACTGCAACCTGATTCGCCGATCCTGCTGTCGGGTGTCCCGGTCGGGAAGGTCACCGCCGTCGACACCGCCGGGGGCACCGTCCTGGTGCGGCTGCGGTTCGACGACACCTATCCGGTCCCGGCCGCCGCGACCGCCCGCATCGAGAACCTGTCCGCACTCGGCGAACCGTATCTGATGTTCACCCCGACCGGTACCGGCGGACCATACCTCACCGACGGCGCGCGGATCGATGCCCGGCAGGTCCGGATGCCGCTATCGATCCCCGAAATGGCCACCACCGCAAGTAATTTGCTCGGTCAGTTCCGGCCCGAGGCGCTCCACGAGCTGGTCCGTACCGTCGACGAGAGCGTCTCCGGCGCCGAAGCGGCACTGCCACAACTGAACCGGGCGGCGAATCTGCTCGCCGCCACCCTGCTCAGCAGGCTGCCGCAGCTGCGCACGATGCTCACCAACCTCCAGACCATCGGCGCCGACATGGACTGGGTGGGCCCGTCGCTGGAGGCGGGCGGGCCGCAGTGGGGCCGATTCGGCTCCCGCGTGCGCGACGCCGTCGACGCGCTGGAAAGGCTCATGCGCAGCAAGGGGTTTCCCGACGACTACCAGACCGGCACCGGGCTGGTGCCGTTCCTGAAACAGCTCTCGACCCGCCTCGACCAGCTCGGCCCGCGGCTCCGGCCGCTCGTTCCGGCGCTCGCACCGCTCACCGCGACCGCCACCGGCGCCCTGCGGACCCTCGACGTGAGCGCCCTCATCACCCAGGCACTCGACGCCACCGGCGACGGTGCGCTGCGACTACAGCTCGGCGTCCGCTGATCCGTCCACATCAGGAGATGAAATGACCACCGACACAGACGATCTCACGCTCGATGACGACACGGTTCGATCCGTGCCGCGGACGCTGTCGCTGCGCGTGAGCACCATCGCGTACGGCACGCTCGTCGCGGCGCTCGCCGCCGCCACCATCGCCCTCGCGGTGCTGTGGTGGTCGGCGCACGGCCAACTCCGCGATCGTGACGCCGCCGCCAGCGGCGACCGGCACGCCGAACAGATCGCCACCGACTACGCGGTCGGCGCGTCCACCATCGACTTCCAGAACTTCCCCGCCTGGATGGGCAAGCTCAAAAACGACACCGCCGCACCGCTGGCCGCCAAATTCGACGCCACCGGACCCGCCCTGCAGCAGCTACTGACCCCGCTGCGCTGGACCTCGACCGCGACGCCCATCACCGCGAAGGTGAGGTCCGAAACGCACGGCGCGTACCAGGTCGACGTGTTCCTCGACGTGAATTCGACCAGCGCCCAAACACCGGACGGGGCTCGCACCACCGTCACCTATCACCTCACCGTCGACCGGGACTCCGGCTGGAAGATCACCGATGTCGGCGGCATGGACGGTGCGTTGCCGGTGCGATGAGCGACCCAATCCCGGTGCGCCCGGCCGAGTTCGGTCACCGGCTCGGCGCCGAAGAGCCATTCCCTCGCCACCGCATGCATATTCAGCCGGGGGCCCAGCTGGCCCAGAATCGCGAGCAGCTGCAGCTCCGCGCGGCCCCGCAGGGCATGCGCCGCAGGCAGATTGAACGAACGGGCCGACACACCGGGCCCGGTCACGGTCAGCAATGCCACCACGTCGTTCGCGATATCCGGGCCGATCCGCATCGGTTCGTCGCGCAGATACCAGCCGAACACCCGAACAAAGACCTCGATCGCCTGCTCCGCCGGCACCGCCGATCGCCGGGCGAACCCACGAACCTCCATCAGCTGCAGCAGCCGCTCCGCGTCGCCGGTCTTCGCGGCTCGCAGCGCGGCCAGCTCACCCGCCGCGGCCTCGGCGTCGACGGTCATGCACAGTCCGAAATCCAGGAATCCGATCGATCCGTCCTCGAGCAGCAGCACATTGCCCGGATGCGGGTCGCCGTTGAAGAACCCAGCCAGATACGTGGTACCGCAATAGAATCGGAACAGTATCTCCGCGATTCTGTTGCGTTCGGATTCCGCGGCGGTGTACGCCTCGCGCAGCGGCTGGCCGTCGAGCCATTCGGTGACGATCACCCGCTGCCCGGACAGCGCGTGGTGCACATCGGGAATTCGAATGAACGGGTGACCCCGGAAGATCTCACCCATCGCCCGGGTGTTGGATGCCTCGATACGGTAGTCCAATTCCTCTTCCAGGCGCAGCTGCACCTCGTCGGCCAGCGCCGGGGCGTCCAACGCGGGATGCACGAATCGGTACGCGCTCAACAGCACTCGCAGGTTCTTCAGGTCCGCCCGCACCGCCGCCTCGATCTCGGGGTACTGCACCTTGACCGCGACCCGGCGACCGTCGGCCAGCCGTGCCCGATACACCTGGCCGATCGACGCCGCCGCCACCGGCTCCGGCTCGAATTCCGCGAAGACCGAACCCAGTTCGGCACCGAGCTCGCGCTCGAGGTGAGTACGCATTCGATCCCACGCCATCGGGGGCGCGCTGTCCTGCAAGGCCGCCAGGGCGGAATGGAACAGCTCGCGATGCGCGGGGGGCACCAGCCCCGGATCGACGAGCGACAGCATCTGCCCCAGCTTCATCGCCGCCCCGCGCATGGTGCCCAGGACCGCGACCAGCCGCTCCGCCAGCAGTGCATTGCGCGCCTGCTCGGCCGCGGCAACCTGCTCGTCGGGTCGCGTCCGGCCGGGCGCGGCCTTGGCGGCGGCCCGCCGAACCGCCTCCGTTCCGACGAAGCCACCCAATTGCGCGGCGCGCCTCGCCCGGGACCGTGGCATCTCCGTCATGGGCCGAGTATCGCCCGGCACCGGCAGGGACGTGGGCGATGAGACGAAATTCTCTCGGTGCGTCAGCAATTGTCGGTACAACCCGCACGTCGGCGGACGATAACCTCGCAGGTATGACCCATGCAGGCATCAATGTCGAGCAGATGTTCGGGCCGGGGCCGCTGGCCACCGACCCCGAACAGGGCCGGCTACTGGATGCGGCGCGCGCCGAGTTCGTCGAACACGGTTTCCGGCGTACCTCCGTCGGCGATATCGCTCGCCGCGCCAAGGTGTCCCGCCCGACCGTCTACCGGCGGCTCGGCGACAAGGACGACATCGTGCGCCAGGTCGTCGTCCGCGATGTGGTCTCGTTCTTCGTCGGCATCAGCGGGCAGGTCCTGGCCAAATCGGCGCCCGCGGACAAGGCGGTCGAGGCATTCGTACTCGGCGTCCGTGAATCTCGGCGCCATCCCCTGGTCGCGGCCCTACGCCAATACGAGCCCGAGACCCTGACATCGTTCCTTGTCGAGAACTCGGGCGCCGTCGAACCGGTCCGGGCCGCCATAGCCATGGCCATCTCCGACGACTCCCTCCCCCTCGACGCGGCCCTGCGCGCCGCCGAAATGTTCTTCCGCCTGGCCGCATCCCTGCTGATGCTGCCCACCGACATCCTGCCCATCGACACAGACGAGCACGCTCGCTGGTTCGCCCGAACCTACTTCCCCCCGATCATCGCCGCCTCCACCGACGCGGGACCGAGCTGAGCGCCCGATCCGGTATCGACGAGGGCCCGCTCCCAGTTCTGGGTGTCGGCGTATTCGCGCATGGTGACGATCTTGTTGTCGCGGACCACGAAGACGGCGCTGTTCTTCTGGTCGTACACGCGGCCGGTCTTGCCGAGTCCCCACGAATCCCATTCGGCGAAGACCTGATCGCCCTCACCGAAGATATTGGTGACGCGCAGGCCGACCTCGTGATCGGGGTCGAAGTAGGTGAACGCCGTGGCGAGAAACCCATCGATCACCTGGTCGCGACCCTGCCAGGTACCCGAGATGGGCAGATCCCCGCCGTACCAGCAGCTGCCGTCCTCGGCCCACGAATCCACGATGGTGGCCCGGTCGCCGTTCGCGAGCGCCTCGAAGTAGCGGCGGACGACATCCTTGGGGGTGGTATCGGTGGTCATGAATTCGGTTCTCTCTCTTGGTTGTTTGTCGATACCGAAAGTCAACCCGATGCTCTCGCCGCGATCGAGGGCCGAACCGCGCACGCAGCGATAACCGATCGTTATCGCGAGGTCACCGCAGCAGTGCGACGCCATCACCCTCGAGTTCGTCGGCGACCGCCGGGGCCCGGCCCGTCATCGCCAGCAACAGGGCCTCGGCCGATCCGTGAACCTCGGGGCCTCGGCCGGTCGACCACGATATGTCCGTCGCCACCAATCGCACGCCGCGTGTGCGGCGCGAGCCCCCGATGACCGGGCTGATGCGGGCGAAGCTCAGCGACACCCGAAGTCGCTGCTCCGGGATCATCCGGGGCATTCCCAACGGCCTGCGGATATCCTGCTGGTGGATCAGGCATTCGATCAAGGCCACACGTCCGCCGTAGAGCGCTCCCGCACCCGAGGGGTCGGCGTGTCGGCGCATCAGTCCCACCAGGTGAGTCGGCGCGGTTTCGACGTAGGTCCGCAATGCCGTTGCGTTCAGCCGGTTCACGTCCCATCGTGAGCGAGTCATGTTGGCCAACAAGCCGATTCTGCTTTGCGCCAGGTAGGCGATCGTATGCGCGACCACATCCCGCACCGCCCATCCCGTGCACAGGCTGGGCGTGCCCCACTGCTGTGGCGTCAACCCGTCCAGCATGTCGGCGAACTCCGCCCGCTCCAGCCGGGCGAGCTCTCGAACGGTGGCGGCCATGAATTTCAGTATCCGACCACGAGCCGACTCTCGAGCCGAGACCTCATGACCCGCGAATCGAACCACCCGGATCGGGTGATGGACGGCTCATCCTGTCGCGGCAGACGCTGGCCGCATTAAAGCAAACAGTTTGCGTTAACCCTTCAAGAGGTCTACTCTCATTAACGCAAACACTTAGCTTTTGTAAGTCGGAGGGAACACAAGCCATGGTCGACTACGAGCTCACCCCGCCCGAAGCGGCGGGCTGGGCTGCCCGTGCGGGGCTTCGGCTGCCCGCGGACCGGCATGCCGCTGTCGCGGCCGCCGCCAACCACATTCACTCGGTCGTCGCGGTCCTGCGGGAACTCGACTTCGGGGACACGCCACCGGCCGCCGCGTTCCGAGCCGATTAGGAGAACCGCAGTGCAACCCAGTGCATTGACTCTCGGCGCGGCCGCCGCAGCGATCCGATCCCGGCAACTGTCCCCGGTCGAGTTGGTGGACTCCGTCCTGGAGCGCATCGAAAAGGTGGAGCCGGACCTGCGGGCGTACGTCACCGTCACCGCCGAGCGCGCACGGCAGGCGGCGCGCGCAGCCGAGAACGATATCGCGGCCGGTCGCTATCGTCGAAGCCGGGCAGGAAACGATCACCTGGGCCGACGGCACCACCGAAGCGGTCTCCGATACCTATGTACGACTGTCGTCGCCCGCCAATATCACCGGAATACCGGCACTGTCGCTCCCCGTCGGTCACGACGCGGCGGGTCTGCCCATCGGCATGCAACTGCTCGGCACGCCCCTCAGCGAAGACGTACTCCTGCGAGTCGGCCACGCCTATGAGAAGACCCAGCCCGTCCGGGAACTCGCCCGGGCGTGATCACGCCGGATGTTCGAATCGCACGCTCGCATTACTCTCGGTCGAATTTCCCAGCGTGCCATGGCTGTCCGTCGAAGAGCTGGTAAGGCAAAACGAAGAGGCGCAACAACTTCTCGACCGGATCGAGGGCCTGCCCGCACCGGCATATGTTGCCGTCGACGGTCATACCTTCCCGGCGGAGATGGTGCGGCGAGGGATTCGCCGCCACCGAGAGTGCGTTGAGTGAACGCCGCGGATCCGCAGTGGCGGATCCTTTCGGATCTGGTGTCCGAGGTCCAGAAGCGGCAGGAGGACCTGGACGGTCGGCCAAACGACCAGCGGCAAAAGCAAATCCGTCTGAGGGATGAGTCGGACGGTGTGGAGCTTGCGTTGCGGTGCGAGGTGGCGGCAGCAGGTGGGTGAGCTGCTGCCGCCGGACAGCACCGCGGCCCAGGGGGCCGACGGCTCAGCGCTGCTGAGCCGCCTGGTGCTGCGGGCCTACGCCTCTGTCTCGGCTGGTTTGCGCCATATTGTTGAATCCGCCGCTGCCCGAACCCCATCCGCTGGTGTGCGCGAGCGGTAGCCCGGCCTGCTGAGCCGCGGAAGCGCCCGCGATATAACGCGAGCCGGTCTCCGGCTGCTGGGCGGTCTGCGTCGCGGCCGCGTACAGTCCGGTCGAGACCGCCGCTGCCGCAAGGGAAATCGTTGCCACTCGGCCGAACTTCCACGCTCGGGTATTCACGAGTATGACACCTCCATAGATCGTCTGATTGCGCTACATGTCGTTGCTGCTCGACTCTCGGCTCAGCTCACCGGAATTCCTCCTTCCGACATCTCGGATCGCTCCGCGGAACGCGGGCGCAGACAGCGCGACAGGGCCCGATAGTGCTTGTCGTCGCAGAAGATCAGCTCGGCCGAGATCATGATCAGGGCGAACTGCGGCAGCGCCATCACCACCGCGATGCCCAGGTGGAAGGCGATCGCCGCCGCGATCACGAACGGCCGGGTCCGGCGCACCAGCACCAGCACCGGAAATCCGACCTGCAGCACGACGGTGAAATACGTGACGGCGGACAGGATCAGCAGATGGTCCGCCAGAAAGGCGTGGACCCCGGACGATCCGAACAGCGGAACACCCATGATGTAGTAGACGGCCTCGCCGCTGCGCCACAACGGCCCGGCCACCTTGTACATCCCGGCCATGAAATAGACGATGCAGACCTGCACGGCGATCGCCAGCACGGCCGCGTTGTGCGCGACGGTCCCGAGAACCACGAGCGGCGACTCCCGCACGACACGGCGCGGCCCCCGGCGGCGTGCGATGACACGGTCCAGCGAGAGCCTGCGGGTGCCATCGAGTACCGCCAGGAACGGGGTGATGGCCATGAACAGATTCTCACCACCGCTGAGGATCAGCGAATTTCTTTGCAGCAGAGCAAAAGTCGCGATGCAGAACAACGGCGCGACGATTCGCCCCCGATAGCCGACGATATAGAGCAACGTCAGCAGAATCTGCCCGTGAAACAGCACCTCGAACCACACCCCGGACGACGCGAGGGTGTACAGGCCGATCGGCCGCGAGGTATCGGCCCGGAACAGGTCCGGCGACCACGGATTGTCCGCACCCCAGAACAGGTGCCGCGCAGCGTAATTCGCGAGGCAGATATAGAGAATCGTGGTCCCGATACCGATTCGCACCAGGGCGGAGCCGTAGAGGTGATAGCGGTGCGTGGCGAGCCGATCGAGCAGGCGCCTACCGGTGGTGATCATCGAATCCGGTCCTGCCAGTCGAAATCCATCACGTCGGGAGTCGATCGATCGCCGGAATCGCTGCCGGGCAGGGGAATCGCAGGGATCGCCACGAACCGCACTTGCACCGCGGACCAGCCGTCACCGAGGTACCGATCGGCGTACCGGGTGGCCAACGCCGCGCGGAACCGGTCCGCACGTTCCTTGCGCGGCCGCTCGGATTCGGAAATCGGCACCACCACATAGCGTTTCGTCGGATCGTCGGTCAGCCGATCGCGTTCCGCGCGCAGCTTGGAATCCTCCCAGCCCACGCTCATCGTCTGCAGCGCCTGGAACAGGAACACCTGCCGATCGGCGGTCAGCGGGCTGCGATGCACTCGATCGATCAAGGGCGACAGCGGATCCGCCCAGTCCGATATCCGCCCGTCCGGATAGCGCACGCGCAGTAGGGTTCCGATGTCGGACACGATCGGATCCGGCGAGAACAGCTGCCATGACTGAGCGAAGATCGGATCGGTGTACCAGCCGACGAACGTGGCGGTACTCCGCTTCAACGGCCCCTCAGGCAAATTCGAGAGCATGATCACCGCGAAATGCGCCACCAGCAGGGCGACGGCCGCGCCGGAAAGCACTGTGCGCCTGCGTATGCCGGTGACCTTCACCGGTGAACCCCCGGGCGAAACCAGGCTCGTTGGTGCACGCGCGATGTCCTCTCCACTCCGACGCTCAACCCATCTACTATTTCCGTACGGAGATAGTAGATGGGTCGGATAGACGAGTCAAATCCCGTGCTGCGCAGTAATATCCGCGCGAAATCGTCAGCTGCCCATTGTCAAGTAGCGTTGCAGGGTCGGGCCGATGTCGGCGGCGATCTGGTCGTGGGTCAGGGCGGCTACGGGGGGTAGGCGTAAGGCGTAGCGGCACAGGGCCAGGCCGAGGACCTGGGTGGCGATCAGGCCCGCGCGGCGGGGGGCGTCGGCGGGGTCGCCTACGCGCAGGACCGTCGGCATCAGTTGTTCGGCGAAGATGCGGCGGAAGCGTTGCGCCACGGCCTCGTCGGCGACCGAGGAGCGGAGCAGGGTCAGCAGCGTGCCCTCCGTGGGCGGGGTCTCCCAGAGTTCGAGGAAGCGGCGGGCGATTGCCTCACCCATCGAATCGGGGTGCGTCGCACCGAAATCCGGCAGGGCCAGATCGACGTCCAGGGCGGCGTCGAACAGCCCCTCCTTGCTGCCGTAGTAGCGCATCACCATCGACGGATCGATGTCCGCGTCCGCCGCGATGGCGCGGATCGTCGCCTTGCGGAAGCCGTCCTCGGCGAAGCGGCGGCGGGCGGCGGACAGGATCGCGGCGCGGGTGGCGTCGGAACGCCGCGGGGCGGGAGCTGCGGTCATGCCAACGAATGTAGGCCAACAGCTGTTGACACACGATTCGGACGAAGCCTACATTTAGGTCAACAAGCGTTGGCCAACACGCGTTGGCCTCATGATGTCAGGGACGCGCCGCGGCGATCCGGGCCGCGACCCCGTCGAGGATCAGTTCCAGGCCCACCTCGAACGCGCGCTGCGGATCGTGGATATCGGCCGTGCAGGCGGTGGCGGCGAACAGCTTCGACGCCTCGGGGAAGCGGTCCGGGCCGACCAGGGCGGCCGGGACCGGCTTGCGCCGCCGCGGCGAGTCGTCGCGGCCGGGGTGCGGCAGCAGCATGTCGATCAGCCGCGGCGTGGTCGTCCCGGCCTGCCGGACATGGGTGGTCAGCGCCAGCAGCACCGACAGCTTCTCGCTCCAGTCCAGGCCGGTGTCGCGCAGCACCCGCAACAGCACATCCATCCAGGCGATGGTGTTGGGGCCGCGGGCCGGGCCGATGTCCGGCGTCGGCGCCAGCCACGGATGCAGCGCCAGCACCGCGCGCAGCTCGGAGGCCCAGCGGGTCAAGCCCACTCGCCACTCGTCGAGCGCGGCGTCGCCGAGATCCGGCGCCGGGCCGATCGCCGCGTCGGCCATCAGCTCGATCAACTCGTCCCACGAACCGACGTGCCGATACATCGCCATCTTGGTGAAACCCAGCGTGGCAGCGACCTTCTGCAAGCTCACCGCGGCGAAACCGTCGCGATCGGCCAGGTCGACCGCGGTGCTCACCACCAGATCGACATCGAGACCGGCCGGTCTTCCCTTGCGGCGCGTGGTCGGCAGGCGCCACAGTCGCGCCAGATCCGAGGGCACACAGTCGTCATCGACCATCGGGCCTCCTTCGTCGCACCCCAACTCCCCACCGACAGCCCTTGACTGTCAACGCTATCCGGCAGATAGTTTCTACCGGATACCCCATATCGGACCGAGGCATCGAGATGTTCGAGAGCTCGACCCACCCCCTCCGGCGATGCTGAGCCCAGCGCCGCGGACCACCGTCGTGTTGCCGCGATTCGTGCTCACGGCGGCGACGGAGCTGGGCGCGGACCGCACCCAGCTGCTGCACGAGACCCGCCTGACCCCCAGCATGCTCGAGGACGCGCAACAGATCCCGACCACCCTCGCGGTGCGGGTGTGGGAGGTGTGCGAGTGGGCGCTGGACGACCCCTACTCGGCACTGGCCATCGCCTCCCGGTACCGGATGGGCGTGCTGGATCTGTACGACTACCTGTTCGTCACCTCGGACACCCTCGGCGACGGCCTGAGCGCCACCGCCGAATACCTGTTCACCGCCACCACCGCGTGCACGGCCACGGTGGTCGAGCGCGACGACACCGTCGACCTGGAATTCTCGATGGGCGAGGGCGGCGGGCACACCCGGGACCTGGCGACCCAGTACGCGCTCGGCGTGTTCACCCATCGCATCGTGCAGGGCACGGGCAAGCGGGTCGCGCCGGTTCATGTCGGCCTCACCCAGCGGCCGCCGCGCTCGCACGAGGCGTTCAACGACATCTTCGGCACCATGAGCGTCGACTTCGACGCGCACACCAATTCCGTGACCGTCCGCAAGTCCGACCTCACGGTGCCGCTGCCGGGCTCGGATCCGGTCCTGGCGAAGATTTTGAAACGCTTTGCGACACAACTACTCCCATCCGATCACCCACCCCCACCAGACCCTGCCGGAACCAGCTGGCTCGCCGAGTTCCGGATCGTGCTCGATACGCACCTGGCCCGGGGCGCCGCTACCCGGCTGGACACCCTGGCCCGGCACTTCGCGATCAGTCCGCGGACCCTCCAGCGCCTGCTGACCCGGCACGGCACCACCTGGCGCGGCGAACTGGACGCCGCCCGGCGCCGCGAAATGCGCCGGCTGCACGGCACTTCCGACGAGGTCGCCCAGCGCCTGGGCTACTCCGAGGCCCGCGCCCTGCGCCGCGCCCGGCACCGCTGGAACGCGGTGCGGTGAGTCCGGCGTCCACCACCGCCGGCCCCCACCGCAACGCACCCTTCGTCGACGATCACCCGGTCCGCTGAACCGCGGCGACCGGCGCCTCCCAATCGATGTGGTGTCCCACAGCGGCGCGATCCGTCACGTCCACGAGGTCCGCGACGGACTCGACCCGTTCCCGCCGGCATGCCTCATAGGCAGGGAAGGCAGCGGCGGGCGGTAGGTCTCGAAGGCAGCGGGCGAGTTCGACGGCGCTCTCGATCGCCAGCGCGGCGCCCTGCCCGGAATCCGGCGACGGCGCGTGCGCGGCATCGCCGAGGAGCACCATCCGTCCCCGATACCACCGGGGCACGGCGGGCAGCCGTTCCAGGGCGCCGACCATCATCAGGCCGGCCGGGTCGGTCCGGGCGATCAGGTCCGCGCCCGGACAGTGGTCCGCGTAGTGCGCCCGCAGCCGGGAAAGCCAACGCGCGGGCGATGTTTCGGCCACCTCCTCCGCACTCATCGGGGACGGGCTCGGTAGCGTCGCGAGCCAGCCGACGCACCCGTCCGGGAACCCCCAGTAGCCCAGCGCCACACTCCCCCGCGTGACGTGCATCGCCCCCGGTTCGGCATGGGCGCCGCTGTTGGCCGCGATCCCCGCGAAACCCAGCGCACCCGCGTACACCGGCCCCGGCGCGGCGGCGTCGATCACCGTGCGGACCGTGGACCGGATGCCGTCGGCCCCGATCAGCACGTCGCCGTGCGCCACGGTGCCATCGGCGAAGTGCGCCACCACCCCCGACTCGGTCTCCGTGACGCCGATCAGCCGCTTGCCGAGGCTGTACGGAATGCCGCGCGACATCACGTGCTCGACAAGGCTGCCGAGCAATTGCGCCCGGGTGAGCACCAGGGTCGGCGGCACACCGTCGACCCCGGCGACGGTCGACAACATCGTGCCCGCGCCGTCGACCATGATCGTGGTGGGCACGGGCAACCCCCATGCCCCCACGACCTCGTCCGCGCCGATTGCCTTCAGCGCGTCGAATCCGTTGGGCGCCAGACTCAGATAGCCCCCCGCCCCATGGGCCACCGCGGGATGCGCCTCGTAGATATGCGCCCGGATTCCCGCCCGAGTCAACGCCAACGCCGCCACCGTCCCGGCGACTCCCCCTCCGATCACCATCGCCGAGCTCCCCTCCTTCCACACGGTCGAACCTGCGTTCATACTGTCGCTCCGCTAGCCGATTCGACTGGTGGTCCCCGTGGAGTCCGATGCGGCGCAACGGACTCCACCATGGTGACAAGGATCACCGGACAGGTGTGAGGACAGAACGCGACGAGTGAACGCGTCAGGCGGCGCGGACCGCGTCGCCCGCGTCCGGGCCGGACTCGGGGGCGAAAGCGACCGCGGCGCCGAGGACTTCCAGCCGCACCCGGTCGCCGACGGCGGGCGCGCCGACGCTGACCCGGCGCACCCGGATCGGGTCGGCGGCCTGGTTGTCGAGGTGGATGGTGAGCAGGACGTCGGCCCCGCGGAATTCGGTCCCGCGCACGATCCCGGTGCCGGTGCCGACCTCGGAAACGGCGTGGGCGACAAGCTGTTCCGGGCGCAGCATCATGGTGACCAGGCCGCCGGGCGCGCCCGGGCGCACCGGAACGGGCCCGAGCGCGCTGGTGGCGACGCCCCGTTCGACGACGCCGTCCAGCAGGACGCAGTCGCCGAGGAAGCGGGCGGTGAACAGGTCGGCCGGGGCGGCGTAGACCCGGTCGGGCGCGCCGACCTGGGTGAACGTGCCGTCGCGCATGACGGCGACCTGGTCGGCGAACGACAGCGCCTCCTCCTGGTCGTGAGTGACCAGGATGCTGGTCATCCCGGCCGCGCGCAGGGTCGCGGCCACCGCCTGCCGGGTCGCGGCCCGCAGCCCGGTGTCCAAGGCGCTGAACGGCTCGTCCAGCAGCATCACGTCGGGGCGGCGGGCCAGCGCCCGGGCCAGCGCGACCCGCTGCTGCTGACCGCCGGACAACTCGTGCGGCCGCCGCGCCGCGTAGGAGGCGTCCAGCGAGACCATCTCCAGCAGTTCGGCCACCCGCTGCCGGTGCCGCCCGCGCCCCACGCCGGGCAGTCCGTAGGCGATGTTCCGGCCGACGGTCAGGTGCGGGAACAGCGCCCCGTCCTGGGCGACATAGCCGACATTGCGGCGGTGCGGCGGCTTGCAGAAGCGGTCGCGGGCAACGGTTTCCCCGCCGATCGCCACCGATCCCGCGTCCGGCGCCTCGAATCCGGCGATCACCCGCAGCAGCGTCGTCTTGCCGCATCCGGAGGAGCCGACCACCGCCGTCGTGCCGCCGTCGGCCACCTCCAGGCTGAGGCCGCCCAGCACGCGGGTGGGCCCGAACGACTTGGAAACATCGCTGACGACAAGACGACTCATACACCCGCCGCCTTCCTGGATCGAGTGAACAGCAGATACGTCACGGGAATCGAGGTCACGATCATGATCAGCGCGTACGGCGCGGCGCCCGCGTAGTCCAATTCGCCCGACAGCGACCAGAATTGCATCGCCAGCGTGTGCGTGCCGTTGGGCGCCAGCAACAGTGTGGCGGTCAGCTCGGTGGCCACCGCGACGAACACCAGCGCCGCCGCGGCGGCCGCGGCCGGTGCGGTGAGCCGCGCGGTCACCCGGAAGAATGTCACCGCACCGGATTTCCCCAGCGCCCGCGACATCTCCTCCAGCCCGACCGGCACCTGCGCCAGCCCGGCCCGCACGCTCACCAGCGCCCGCGGCAGGAACATCAGCGTGTAGGCGGCCAGCACCATGCCCGCGGTCTGATAGACGCCCGGCAGGTAGCGGATGGTCACCGTGACCATGGCCAGCGCGATCACGATGCCCGGCAGCGAGCTGGTGATGTAGTTGCAGCCCTCCACGATTCGCGCGAACGCCGAGCGCGACCGCACCGCGATCCAGGCCACCGGGAACGCGCACAGCGTGGTGACCACGGCCGCGGCGGCCGCCAGGCCCAGGGTCTGCGCCAGCGACCGGCCGACCTCGCCGACGTCCCACACCTTCGCGCCGCCGATCCGCAGCCAGCGCACGATCGTCCACAGCGGCACCCCGAGCGCGGCCACGATCACCGCGGCCGGGACCGCGAGCACGGGAATCGCGAACCAGCCCAGCCGAACCCGGGTCGCGGCCCGCGGCGCGCCCGCGCCCACCCGGGCGTAGCGCGCCCGGCCCCGCACCCCCGCCTCCACGGCCAGCAGCACCAGGCAGCACAGCACCAGCACACCGGCCAGCATGCTGCCCGCGGCCCCGGCGAAACTGGATTGATACTGCTCGAAGATGGCGGTGGTGAAGGTGTCGAAGCGCACCATCACGAACGCGCCGTACTCGGCGAGCAGATGCAGCGCGATGAGCAGCCCGCCGCCCAGGATCGCCAACCGCAACTGCGGCAGCACGATTCGCGCGAACACCGCGACCGGCCCCGAACCCAGCGCGCGGGCGGACTCCTCCACCGCCGGATCCAGCCGCCGCAGCGTGGCCGCGGCGGGCAGGTACACCAGCGGGAAATACGACATGGTGGTGATCAGCACCCCGGCCCACAACCCGTGCAGCGCGGGGAACACGCTCACCCAGCCGTAACTGTTCACGAAGGCCGGGACCGCCAGCGGGGCGGCCAGCGCCGGGCCCCACCAGCTCGCGCCCGGCAGGGTCGTGCGCTCCACCACCCAGGCCAGCCCGACGCCGAGCACCACGCAGACCGGCACGGTGATCGCCACCAGACTCGCGGTGTTGCGCAGCAATTCGCCGACCCGGGGCCGGAACACCAGCCGCGCGGCCTCGGGCAGCCCGGTGTCGAACAGGGTGGAGACGATGTACCCGAGCGGCACGAACGTCGCCGCCACCAGCACCAGGGCGACGCCGATGACGAACGGTCCGGGCCGACCGACCCGGGCCACCACGGCGGTGCGCACGGCCACGGCTACAGCAGACCCGCCTCGGTCATCAATTGGTGCACCTTCTTCGCGTCCAGCTTGCTCGGATCCAGCTTCGGCGCCTGCAGGCTGTCCAGCGGCGGCAGCGCCGGATTCGCGGGCACACCGGCCGCGACCGGATACTCCATGGAGGTGCCGTCGTGCAGCACCTGCTGACCCGCCCTACCGGTGATGAACTTGACGAATTTCTGTGCCGCGGCCGACTTCTTGCTCGACTTCAGCACGCCGCCACCGGAAGTGGAGACGAAGGCGCCGGGGTCGTTGTTCTTGAAGTAGTGCAGCGCGGTGTTGGCGCTGTTCTCCTTGGTCGCGGCCTGGTCGCGGTACCAGTAGTAGTGATAGATCACCGCGCCGTCGAACTGGCCGGTGTTCACCGCCTTCATGGCGGTGGTGTTGTTCTGCGAGGCGGGGGCGTTGTCCTTCATGCCCTTCAGCCAGGCGCGGGTGGCGTCCTCGCCCTTCAGCTCCAGCAGCGCGGCCACGATGGCCTGGAAGTCCGCGCCGGAGGTGCCCGCGGTCCAGCGGCCCTTCCATTGCGGCTGCGCCAGATCCAGCAGCGAGGCGGGCAGCCGGTCGGCGGGGAGCTTGGCCTTGTTGTAGACGAACACCGTCGAGCGGGCGGCGATGCCGGTCCACTTGCCCGTCGACGGGCGGTACTGCTCGGGCACCTGCGCCAGCGTGTCGGGGTCCAGATCGGCGAACAGGCCCGCGTTCTCGACCAGGCTCATGGCCGGGGAGTTCTCGGTCAGGAAGACGTCGGCGGGCGAGTTGCTGCCCTCGGCCACCAGCTGATTGGCCAGATCGGTGTCGCCGCCGTTGCGCAGGGTGACCTTGATGCCGGTCTCCTTGGTGAACGCGTCGGCCCACTCCTTGGTCAGCGATTCGTGCTGCGCGTTGTAGACCAGGATCTCGTTCTCGTCCTTCGACGAGTTCGAGCACGCCGTGGTCGCCGCGAGCACGGCGAACACGGCGAATGCCCCGGTGACCAATTTCCAACGGGTCGCCGCCATAGCCGTTCCTTTCCGAACCGGATACCTCAGCATGAGGGTTGGCTAACCAACGTACCCGGTGGTACGTCGCGCTGCCGCCGCGGCCCCGAATCGGTATGGTGCTGACGGGCCTACGACCTGCCACCAGGGGACCTCATGAGCTGCTGTGGACCGAACCGCCGCCGGGTGCTGGGCGCCCTGAGCCTGGCCGCCGCCCTACCGCTACTGCCCGCCGTCCGCCCGGGTTCCGCTCGCGCCCAAGCGAATTCGCTGATCGCGACGGACCTCGAGGTGGTCACGATCACCGATACCTCGGTCGTGCTGACCTGGACGACGCTGGCGCCGGACGCCTCCGGCGCGCCGGTTCCCGTGGACGCGGGCACCGAGGTCCGGCTGGGTCCGGCCGACGCGCCGCTCCCGGCGAATCCGGTCTTCGCCGCCGATCCGGAGCGCACGCCGTACCACTACGCCGAGGTCACCGGCCTCGAGCCGGGGCGGGCCTACCGCTTCGAGGCGTGGTCCGACGGTGTGCGCGCCACGCCCGCGGCCAATCTCGTGACCCGGATGCCGGGCACGCCCGAATGCACCGGGCGGTTCACCACCGCCACCCCGCCGCCGGGCCGGCTGCTGCGCACGCTGGCGCTGAGCAACGACGTGCACTTCGGGGAGGAGGTGGCCGGGCTCATCGCGGCCGGGCAGCCGCCCGGGGTGAGCCAGGAGCCGGGCCTGCCGCCGTATCCGGAGGTGATGCTGGCGGCCCTGCTCGACGACCTGCGCAGGCCGGACCGCGGCGCGGACCACCTGATCGTGGCGGGCGACCTCACCGCGGAGGCCACGCCCGGCCAATCCCGCGGCGTCCGAGCGCATTTGGATACCTGGGGTGCGATGAACCGGGACTGGTTCGCGGCGCGCGGCAATCACGACCGCCCGCACGTGGGCGCGGACTACGCCGCCTGCCCGCCGGTGGCCGATGCCGACCATCACGACTGCTGGGGCGAATCCTTCCTGCCCCGAGGCGAATTGACCGAGCACGAACTCGGCGGGCTGCGGCTACTCGGCCTGGACACCACCGAGCTCGACGGCGCGGGCGGCATGATCGACCGGCCCCAACTGGATCGCCTCCGGGAGATCCTGCGCGCCGATCCCGACCGTCCCACACTGGTTTTCGGACATCACCCGGTGACCTTCGAGTCCGGCGTCTCCAACCTCGCCGGACCCGATTTCGTCCTCGACCGCGCCGATGCCACCGAACTGCAGACGCTGTACCGGTCTGCCCCCGGCGTCTTCCTGCATCACAGCGGCCATACCCACCGCAACCGCCGCACCCGCCCCGACCTCCCGCTCGACGTGGAATTCCTGGAAGTCGCGGCGGTCAAGGAATATCCGGGCGGCTACACGCTGCTCCGCCTCTACGAGGGCGGCTACACCGCCAATTTCTACAAGACCCGCACCCCCTACGCCCGCCGCTGGAGCACCCGCTCCCGCGCCGAATACCTGGGCCTGTTCCCCGAATACACCCTCGGCACCACCGCCGACCGCAATCACGTTGTCCCGCGCGACCTTTCGGGCCTGACCTGAATCCGGAGCGAGCGGCGGGATTCGAACCCGCGTAAACGGTTTTGCAGACCGGTACCTAGCCACTCAGTCACGCCCGCAACGGAATCAATCATGGCCGGTGGCCGGCGCGGGGCGAACAGTTGCAGTCAGCGTGATCGCATTGCCGCGGCGAACCGCCGAATGGGGCGAGCCGACGACCGGTATGTTCGCCCACCCATAGAATCGACACATGGCCACACCCCGACCGCTTCCGCTGGATCCCATCGAGGAGGCCCACCGGCAGTGGATCGCCCACGGGTGGGAGGAGGTCGCGGACGGGATGGCGACGGTGACCTCGCTGGTGCGGGCGCAGCAGATCGTGATGGCGCGGGTGGACGAGGCGCTGCGGCCGACCGGGCTCACCTTCTCCCGCTACGAGTTGCTGATGCTGCTCGGGTTCAGCAAGACCGGCGCGCTGCCGATGACGATGGCCAGCGCCCGCCTGCAGGTGCATCCGACCAGTGTCACCAATACCGTCGATCGTCTGGAGGCGGCCGAACTGGTCAGGCGAGTACCGCATCCCAGCGATCGCCGAGCAACGCTGATCGAGATTACCGACGCGGGCCGCGAACTGGTCGCTAGGGCAACAACGGAGCTGAATGCGCGGGTATTCGCGCGGCCGGGGCTACCACCCGAACGGTTGGAGTTGCTGCTGCAACTTCTGTCCGAATTCCGCCGCGGCGCGGGCGACTTCGACACGGGCGACACGCCGACACGCTGGTCATGACACGATAACCTTTCAGCATCCGGCCAGCGACTTACCGCCGAGCCGCTTGGCATCGGGACACAAAAGGTTCACCATTGAGCCCATGGTGCTGGTACTGGGGGTATCGGCGGGCGCCGGAGGCGCACGCGCCATGCTCACGCACTCCGACCAGCCCCACCTCCCCCCCATCGACCGCTGCACCGTCGCGCGCCGGGTCGGCGCGGGCGTCGAGGAGGCGGTCTTCGAGGCCATCGATCTCATGCGCCGGTCGGCGGATCGGCGCGACGAGTTCATCACCGGCATCGCGGTCACCTGCCGCTGCGCCCTGCACGCCGATGCCATTCGCGCCGAGGCCGGGCGCAGCCGCCTGACCATCGTCGACGAGCCGCTCGCGCAGCTGCGCTACCTGCGCTTCAGCGGTCAGCTGCCGGACGAGGGCGCGGTGCTGCTCTACGACCTGGGTGCGGCGGGGCTGACCCTCACCGAGGCCGACTGCCGCACCGACGCCATCCTGGCCGCCCGGTACAGCACCGTCCTGGGCGGCGACGCCCACGACACCCTGCTGCGCTGGCACCTGGCGCACGGCGGGGTGACCATCGACAAGACCACCAGCCGCACCTACAAGGAGGCGCTGTCGGCCACCCCGGTGCTGGCCGTGGGCGATCCGGCGACCGGTACGCGAATGGTGGTGACCCGCAGCGACTTCGGCGAGTTGGTGGCCGCCGGAATCCATCACTCGGTGTCGTATGTGCGGCAGCTGCTGGAGGAGACGGGCGTCGCTCCGCAGGGGCTGGCGCTGCTGGGCGGCTGCACCCGCAATCCCGGCATTCGAGACGCGCTGGCGCAGCTGCTGGATCTGCCGGTGATCTACGACCCCGAACCGGAATTCGTCTCGGCGCGCGGCGCGGTCCTGATGGCGACGCAGCTGCCCTCGGCGCGCCGGGTGCGGGGCGTGCGGTTCTCGGCGATGCCCGCGCTGCGGCCCCCGAAGGCGACGCCGGTATCGCGGCGCAAGCTGGTCGCGGCCCTGGCGGTGACGGCCACCCTCGGGGCGACGGTGGTCGGGCTGCTGGCCGCCGATCACGAACCCACCCGCCCCGCCACCCACGGCAATACCGTGCCGACGCCGATGGAGATCGCGCGGACGCCGCCGAATCCGTTGACGCCCAAGTAGTTTCAGATACCGTCCACGGCCAGGGTGGACTGCATGAGGGTCATGGCGGCCGCGCACGGGTCCGGCTGCGCGGCGTGGTCGCGGTTCTGCACCCACCAGGTGACGGTGCCGCCGTCGAAGGCGGTCACCGCGCAGCTGCCGGGGTCGCGCGGATCGCGCCAGTACATCGCGCCGAAGCGCTTGATCACCGTCTTCTCGGTCCGATACCCCTGTCGGGCGGCGAGCTCGCTGTCGCGCATCAGCGTGTCGTTCGCGAGCCAGGCGTAGGTGAGATCGGCTGTGCCGCCGGGGTGGTCGACCTTCCAGGTGCAGATGGTCGGCGAGGTCTGCTGCCGCGCCGCCGACGCCTGCAGCTGGGCCGCGATGGCCGCATCCGCCAGCGGCCCGCACCCGGCCAGCACATTCGGATCGTCTACCGCGGGCCTCGGAGCGGGCGCGGGCGTGCCCGAACATCCCGCCGCCGCGACCGCCAGCACGAGCGCGCAGACTGCCTGCACCGGAGTCGTGCTCGACCGTCGCATGACTATTCGGCCTTGGCGAGGGTGGTGGCGGCCAGTTGTTCCAGGGCCGAACAGGGCTGGGGCCGTTGGTCGTTCGCGGAGCTCGCGGTGATCTTCCAGTCGATGAAGTCCGCGCCGCCGGAGCCGACCGCGATCTCGCACGCCCGGGCGCCCGTCCAGACGATGCCCGGATGGCCCGCCACCTGGACGGCGGTGGGCGGGCCGAGGGTCACCTCGGTGCGGCGCTGGTCCAGCGGGCTGCCGCGGAACCATTCGAAGACCACGGAGTAGTCGCCCGCGCCGTCGGCTTCCCAGCTGCAACGCAACGGATTCTGCGCGACCAGCCGCAGCCCGGCCAGCCCCGTCACCGCGGACAGATCGGCGTCGCTCTCCGAGCCGCACCGCCCGACGCTCGCACCGGGCTCGGCCTGCACGGGCGCGGTACTCGCCGGCGCGGCGGCCGTGGGCGACCCACCGGAGTGGCCGCACCCGGCCACCACCAGCACCGCGCCGACCATAGTCACCGCAGTCATCACCCGCCTGAACACGCAGCCCAGGCTACTGGACCGGGGACCGCCCCGCCGTTCCTGCAATACGGCACATGATTCCGGCGTGCTTTTGGCCGGAATCCACCGCGAGATCCCGGCCAAAAGCACGCCGGGATCATGATGGCCGCACGCCGGGATCATGATGGCCGCACGCCCGGATCATGGTGAGTCCGATGGGAGTCTGTGGAATCAGCGGTGGTGGAAGTTGGCCGGGCGCTTGTCGACGAAGGCGGTCATGCCTTCCTTCTGGTCTTCGGTGGCGAACAGGGAGTGGAAGACGCGGCGTTCGAAGCGGACTCCCTCGGCGAGGGTGGTCTCGAAGGAGCGGTTGACCGCCTCCTTGGCGATCATTACCGCGGGCAGCGAGAGTGAGGCGATGGTCTCGGCGGCCTCGACGGCGGTCGATACCAGCTCGGCGGCGGGCACCACGCGGGCCACCAGCCCGGCGCGCTCGGCCTCGGCGGCGTCCATATTGCGGCCGGTGAGGATCAGGTCCATCGCCTTGGCCTTGCCGACGGCGCGGGTGAGCCGCTGCGAGCCGCCCATGCCGGGAATGACGCCCAGCTTGATCTCCGGCTGGCCGAACTTCGCGGTGTCGGCGGCGATCAGGATGTCGCACATCATGGCCAGCTCGCAGCCGCCGCCCAGGGCGTACCCGGCGACCGCGGCGATGGTCGGCTTGCGGAACCCGGTGAACAGCCGATCCCAGCCCGCGAAGTGGTCGCTGAGGAAGACGTCCATATAGGACCGGGTCTGCATCTCCTTGATGTCGGCCCCGGCCGCGAACGCCCTCTCCGACCCGGTGATCACGACCGCCCCGATATTCTCGTCGGCCCCGAGCTCGTCGAGGGCGGCGGTCATATCGGCCAGCACCTGAAAGTTCAGCGCATTGAGCGCCTTCGGGCGGTTCAGCGTGATCAGCGCGACGCGGCCCTTGCGCTCCAAAAGAATGGTCTCGAAGTCTGTCACGGCCGTTCCTCTCCCGATCGTCTACGGACGTCGGTCACGATAGCCGAAAAGTCCCTTTCGCCATCGGTCCGGTTGAAGCGGTCGTAGATCTCTGCGGCGAGGGCCCCGATGCGCCCGTCGACGCCGTTGGCGCGCAAGGCGTTCGCGGCCAGGCCCAGGTCCTTGGTCATGAGCGCGGTGGCGAAGCCGGGCCGGTAGTCGTTGTTGGCGGGGCTGGCCGGGACCGGGCCGGGCACCGGACAGTAGGAGGTCAGCGACCAGCACTGCCCGGAGGCGGTGGAGACCACGTCGTAGAACTTGTCGTGGCTCAGGCCCAGCTTCTCGCCCAGCACGATGGCCTCCGACAGCCCGATCATGGAGATGCCGAGCATCATGTTGTTGCAGATCTTGGCGGCCTGCCCGACGCCCGCGCCGCCGCAGTGCACGACCTTGCCGCCCATCACCTCGAACAGCGGCAGCGCGGCGGCGAAATCGGTCTCCGCGCCGCCCACCATGAAGGTCAGGGTGCCCGCCGCCGCGCCCGCGACGCCGCCGGACACCGGGGCGTCCAGGGCCCGATGTCCCGCCGCCACGGCCAGTTCCGCGGCCTGCTGCGCGTCGGCCACATCGATGGTGGAGCAGTCGACGAACAGGGTGCCGAGCTTGGCGGCGTCGAGAATGTCACGGTAGACGTCCAGCACGACGCGGCCGTTGGGCAGCATGGTGAGGACGATCTCCGACTCGGCGACAGCGGCGACCGCGGTGTCGACCACCTCCGCGCCGTCGGCGCGGGCCTGTTCCCGCGCGGCCGGGACCGGGTCGAAGGCGAGCACCCGGTAGCCCGCCCGCACCAGGTTCGCGGCCATCGGCCCGCCCATGTGGCCGAGGCCGAGGAATCCGACGGTTGTGCTCATCAGTGTCCTTCCGGGGCAACGAGATTCAGCTCGGCGTCGCTCAGTGCGGTGAAGTAGGAATCGACCTGCGCGGCGGTGACCGCGTCGAGGGTGGCGGGCCGCCACCGCGGATCGCGGTCCTTGTCGACCACCTGCGCGCGAATGCCCTCGACCAGATCGTGGCTGGTCAGGCAGGCGATCGAGACCCGGTACTCCGCGTTCAGCGCCGCCTCGAGGCTCCCGAGGCCGCGGGCGTTGCGCAGCGAGCGCAGCGCGACCTTCAGGGCCACCGGCGATTTCGCCGCGATATCGGCCGCCGCCTTGTTCGCCTCCGGCGACTCGTGCGCCCGCAGCCGGGCGACGATCTCCTCGACGGTGTCGGCGCCGTAGCAGGCGTCGATCCAGTCGCGCTGCCCGAGCAGCCCGGAAACCGGTGCGGGCCGGGCGAATTTGGCGATCGCCACCTCCGGCTCGGCCGTGCGCAGGGCGTCCAGCAGCGCCGGAATCTCGTCGGCGGGCACGAAGTAGTCGGCGAATCCGGCGGCGATGGCGTCCCCGGCGGTCATGCGGGCCGTGGTCAGCGCGACGTGGGTGCCGATCTCCCCCGGCGCCCGCGACAGCAGATGTGTCCCACCGACATCCGGGACGAAGCCGATACCCGTCTCGGGCATGCCGATCTTGGACCGCTCGGTGACGATGCGGTGGCTGCCGTGCCCGGACAGGCCGACCCCGCCGCCCATCACGATGCCGTCCATGACCACCACGTACGGCTTCGGGTAGCGCGCGATGTAGGCGTTGAGGGTGTATTCGTCACGCCAGAACCGGCCGGACGGCGACGCCGCGGCGGCTGCCGAATCCGCGTCGGCGGCAAGGGCTTTGGCGTCGTTGTGGATGGCGACGATATCACCGCCCGCGCACAGCCCGCGCTCGCCCGCCCCGGTGAGCACGACCGCGCGCACCGCGTCGTCGGTGGCCCACCGGCGCAGCGCGTCCAGAATCGCCAGGGCCATCGGATGATTCAGCGCGTTGATGGCCCTGGGCCGGTTGAGCGTGATCAGGCCCAGCCCGTCGCGCTCCGAGACGATGACTTCCGGATCGGTCATGCTGCTCCTACCATCGAGCGGGCGACGACGACCCGCATGATCTCGTTGGCGCCCTCCAGGATCTGATGCACGCGCAGATCCCGGACGATCTTCTCCACGCCGTATTCGGCGAGATAGCCGTAGCCGCCGTGCAATTGCAGCGCCTTGTTGGCGACCTCGAAACCGGCGTCGGTGGTGAATCGCTTGGCCATCGCGCACAGCTCGACCTTGTCCGCGGCGTCGGCGTCCAGCGCCGCGGCCGCCCGCCACAGCAGGGTTCGGGCGGCCTCCAGCGAGGTCCGCATGTCGGCCAGCTCGAATTGCAGCGCCGGATTGTCCAGCAGCCGCGCCCCGAATGCCGTGCGCTGCGCCAGGTAGGCGACCGTCTTGTCCAGTGCCGCCTGCGCACCCCCCAGCGAGCAGGCGGCGATATTGAGCCGCCCGCCGTTGAGCCCGTTCATGGCGATGCGAAAACCGTTGCCCTCCTTGCCGAGCAGGTTGGCGGCGGGCACCCGGACCCCGTCGAGCACCACCTGGCGGGTGGGCTGCGCGTTCCAGCCCATCTTCTTCTCGTTGGCGCCGAAGGAGATTCCCGGGGTGTCGGCGGGCACGATGAACGCCGAGACGCCGCGCGGCCCCTCCGCGCCGGTGCGGGCCATCACCACGTATACGTCGGTGCTGCCCGCGCCGGAGATGAACTGCTTGACGCCGGTGAGCAGATAGTCGTCGCCGTCGCGAACGGCCTTGGTGCGCAACGCCGCCGCATCCGAGCCGGCGCCCGGCTCGGTCAGCGCGTAGCTGCCGAGCAGGTCCATTCCGGCGAGCCCGGGCAACCACCGATTCCGTTGCGCCGCATCGCCGTAATGGTCGATCATCCACGCCACCATGTTGTGGATGGACAGGTAGGCGGCGATGGCCGGGCAGCCGGTGGCGAGCTGTTCGAAGACGCGCACCGCGTCCAGGCGGCGCAGGCCCGAACCGCCCACGTCCTCGGCCACGTAGATGCCACCCATGCCGAGCGAGCCCGCCTTGCGCACCACGTCGATCGGAAAGTGCTTGCGCTCATCCCATTCCAGCGCGTGCGGGGCGAGCATCTCGTCGGCAAAGGAGCGGGCGGTGGCGGTGATCGCCTTCTCGTCCTCGTCGAGTACGAACATGGTCAGTCCATGGTCGGGATGACGAAGTGGTTGCTCTCCTTGACGCCGGAGGGCCACCGCTGGGTCACCGTCTTGGTCTTGGTGTAGAAGCGGATCGAGTCCGGGCCGTGCTGGTTGAGATCGCCGAAGCCGGACCGCTTCCAGCCGCCGAAGGTGTGGTACGCGATCGGCACCGGGATGGGCACGTTGATGCCGACCATGCCGACCTGCACCCGGGCCGCGAAGTCGCGGGCGGTGTCGCCGTCGCGGGTGAAGATGGCGACGCCGTTGCCGTACTCGTGGTCGTTCGGCAGGCGCAGCGCCTCGTCGTAGTCCTTGGCGCGCACCACGGTCAGCACCGGGCCGAAGATCTCCTCCCGGTAGATCCGCATCTCGGGGGTCACCCTGTCGAACAGCGTTGCGCCGACGAAGAATCCGTCCTCGGCGCCCTCGACCCGCAGGCCGCGGCCGTCGACCACCAACTCAGCGCCCTCGTCGACGCCGACCTGGATGTAGGAGTTCACCCGGTCCACGCCGTCGCGGCCGACCAGCGGGCCGAAATCCACGCCGGGAGCGTCGGAACGGCCGACATTGAGCTTGTGCACGCGCTCGGTCAGCTTGGCCACCAGGCGATCCGCGGTCTCCTCGCCGACCGGCACCGCCACCGAGATGGCCATGCAGCGTTCGCCCGCGGAACCGTAACCGGCGCCGACCAATTGGTCGGCCACATCGTCGAGGTCGGCGTCGGGCATGACGATCGCGTGGTTCTTGGCGCCGCCGAAGCACTGGGCGCGCTTGCCGTGCGCGGTCGCCGTCTCGTAGATGTACTGGGCGATCGGGGTCGAACCGACGAAGCCGACCGCCTGGACGCGCGGATCGGTGAGCAGCGCGTCCACCGCCACCTTGTCGCCGTTGACCACGTTGAACACACCCGGGGGGAGACCCGCCTCCAGGAACAACTCGGCCAGCCGCAGCGGCACCGAGGGATCGCGCTCGGACGGCTTGAGCACCACCGCGTTTCCGCACGCCAGCGCCGGACCGGCCTGCCACAGCGGGATCATGGCCGGGAAGTTGAACGGGGTGATGGCCGCGACCACGCCCAGTGGCTGCCGCATGGAGTACACGTCGATGCCGGTACCGGCCGCCTCGGTGTACTCGCCCTTGAGCAGATGCGGTATGCCCGTGGCGAATTCGACCACTTCGAGGCCGCGCTGGATATCGCCCTTGGCATCGGGAATCGTCTTGCCGTGCTCGGCCGACAGCAGCGCCGCCAGCGAATCCATCTCGTCCTGAACCAGGGCCAGGAACCGCATCAGCACCCGGGCCCGCTTCTGCGGGTTGAGCGCGGCCCACTCCCGCTGCGCCGCAGCGGCATTCGCGACGACCTCGGCAACCTCGGCGCCGCTGGCCAGCGGCACCCGCGCCTGCACCCGCCCGGAGTTGGGATCGTAGACGTCGCCGAAGACGCCCGAAGCCCCCGCGACGCGCTGCCCGCCGATGAAGTGTGTGAGTTCTCGAACCATGTCGCTGCTGACCTCGATGCTCGACTGCGGCGGCGTGGTGACCACGCTCGATTTACGGTCATCCTATAGTTGGATGTCCAAGTAAATCCAGAGCCATCCGGAAGTGTGGCATTCCTCACTTCCGGACGTAACGCCAGGTCAGGGCCGCGGGCCGAGTTCGACGACGGCGCCCGGGTGAGCCAGCGAGGGGACGCGGATCGGGCCGCCCTCGGCCTGATCGATGAGCTGGCCCTGCCAGGCCACGAAGCAGGAGGCGATCTCGGAGTTGTAGGCGCGGTCCAGGATGGGAGCGAGCTGCCGGGCGACCTTACCCTCGGCCGCGATGAGCTGGCTGCGGTAGGGGCCGTAGTAGGGCAGGATCGCCTGTAGCACAACGGCTTCCACGCCTTGTACCCGGGTGATCACCGGGTCGATCTGCGGCTGATAGTGCGCGATCACCGGGGCGATCTCGGCCAGCACCGGACCGGCCAGCCGCAGGATCGGCTGGTACACCGAGCCGAGCGCGAACGCCTCCGAGGAGAAGGGACCCGCCAGCGGCGCCAGCCCGATGAGCGAGGCCAGTCCGCCCTGCTGCTTCGGCGCGGGCCAGCCCAGCGGGCAGGCCGGTTGGGTGTTCACGGGGGCGGTGGCAAAGGGGCTGTCGGCCAAGGGAACCGAGGCCGCCGGGGCGTCCCCTGTCGCGCCCGTGGCGAGGGGAACCGAATCGGTTGCGCCGGGGGCCGTGCCCGGCACCGCACCGGAATTCGCGCCCGGTGCGGTGTTCAGAGGGACCGAGGCCGCCGGTCCGGTGCCGAGCGGTACGGCAGCGGGGGCAGTACCGGCGGCAGCCGGGGCGGGTGCAGCGCCAGCTGGGGCAGAACCGACCGCAGCGGAGGCCGGTGCAGCACCAGCCGAGGCAGAACCGACCGCAGCGGGGGCCGGTCCAGCATCAGCCGGGGCAGCATCGGTGGAGGCGGGTGCTCCTGTCTCCGAAGGGGTTTCGGAGGTTGGTGTCACCGCGGCGGTGGGCTGGTCCTGGGTTACCACCACGGAGGTGACCTGGTCGCGCTCCCGTACGGAGAGGGCGGTGATCGCCACCGCACTGCCCACGACGGTGACCGCGGCCACCACGCGGATGGCACCGGCCAATCCGGGCCTGATCGAGCGAGGGGACATCGGATGGTTCTCCTTCGATTTTCGCTATTTGGCCGGAGCCGCAGGGGTTTTCGGGGCGGCGTCGGCGGGCTCGAATACGCCCTCCAGGTGCCAGACGCCGGTGAAGCCGTTGAACGGGCCGCCGACGATCAGGCTGGTCCACTGCAAAGTGAACTTCCGGGTCTTCGGGTCGTAGTGCCCGGTGGCCGAGGGGCCCTGGGCGGCATCGGCTTTCGGTTGGTCGAACCACTTCTGCGCCACCCAGTCCCAGACCTTCTGCACCTGCTCGACCCCGGCCACCCGGGCGTCCTGCCGCTCCGGCGGTTTGGGCGCGCCCTGGTTGAACTCCTGGTCGTTCCACGAGGCCGCCCACGAGGACAGGTCGGCGGTCAGGGCGCCGCCCTTGTTCACCACGGTCGGCGGCGGCACGGTGCGCCGGGTCTGCGGATCCACCGGATTCGTGGAGATCCCGAACTCCACAGCGAAGAACCTGGTCGGCTTGGTAATCGAGGCCGCGAGCGAATTCCCCTGGGCGAAGCCGGGATTCGGCTCGCTCTGGAAGCCGCCGGTACGCAGCCCACCGGCGGTGCCCGGCTCCAGCAGGGTGGTCGCCCCGGCCTGCGCCGGGGAGTCGCCATTGGGCATGTACGGCCCGCGATCGGGCGTGCCACCGGGTTGCACCATGCGGAACCAGGTGCCCGACACGGTGTCGCCCCGCACGGAACCCGGTGTGAACCTGAGCAATCCGATCAGCGGCTCGGGGCCGACGGCCGACGGCGAGCCGGATCCGGAACTAGAGCATCCGGCGAGCGCCGATGCCATCGTCGCGAGCACGACCATGCCGGTCGCGAGCGCGCGCACCCGTATTCTGTTGCCGATCATGGCCTTTCGCCTCCCGACTCGGACGAACGAGGACGCACACCGGCCGCCGCTACAACCAGCACGATCGCCCCGGGCACGAGGTAGAACCAGCCCAGTGCCCGGAAGGCTCCGAAGCCGAGCGGCCGGGTGATGTCGTTCAGCGCGACGACCGCGTCGAAGTCGCGAACCTCGTCGTTCATCGCCCCGATGAGGGCCGCGAAGCGGGAAGTCATCGGCTGCCAGCGAGATTCGAGGGCGGTGATGCCGGTCAGGTCGGCCTGCGGATGGGCCGCGCGGACCTCGGCGGTGTACCGGCTGTTCAGCTCGCCGTCCGCGGCCACCAGCGTCACGAAATAGCCCTGCACCCTGCGGACCTCGTCGTGGGTGAGGATGGGCCGGAAGCCGTCGATCAGCGGCTGCCCGGCCGACGCCGCCGAGAACAGGCCGCCCGCAAGGGGAATCGCGATCAGCGCGGCCCCGGCCAGGCCCGCCACCGAGGCCCACGCCACCGCGCCGCGGCCCGATGCCGCCCGCCGGTACCCGAAGACCCCGGCGGCGACGAGGACGAGCCCCGGCAGCGCCAGCAACCAGGGCAACGCACCGAGCGGCGGCAGATCGGCCAGGCGCCGGTAGTTGCCGCGATTCGCATCGATCGCGTCGACCATGCCGGAGATGTCGGAGCGAATGTCCGGATAGTCGTGCACGAATCGGTCGATGCGCTCGTATCGGCCCGGCTCGAGGCCCTGCGCCCGCAGGGTGAGCAGATTCGTGCGCGCGTCGTCGAGCACCCGCAGATCGCCACGGTAGGCATCGATGCTCGAACCGGTCACGTACGGCCCGAAGGCCGCGATCATGGCCTGCCCCTTGGCCGCTCGCGGGAACATGCCGGTGATCAGCGGCGCCACGATCAGCGCCAGGCCGAGCACCGTCACGATCACGAAGGGCCACCGCGGTTTCGGCGGCGGCGCGGTCTCGATAGTCGAGACGAACTCCGAATACGCCGGGAGACCGGACAATTGGCCGGTCGCCATCAGGACCGCTTCCGGCCCGCGATGGCATCGGCCTTCACGAAAACGCCCGCCGCCACGATCGCCACCAGCACCAGAGCGGGGATCACCCAGACCGGAACATGCTGGCGCGCGGGCAGATCGACGGTTCGGGTCGCCAAAACGGGGTCGCCGTGGGCGATCTGCTGGGCGGAGGCCACGGAAGCGCTACCGGGCCGAGTGGAGGCCGCAGGAGCGCCACCGGACTGTGTGGCGGCGGCCGAGGCAGCGCCGGGCTGGCCGGGAGCCGCCGGAGCAACACCGGGTTGCGCGGCGGCAGGTACGGGCGGCGCGGGTGCGGCGGCCGCCGGGGCGGGCGGGGCCGGGGCGATGGGCGCGGCCGCCGGAGCCACCGGCCCACCGCGGTACCGACCCGCCAGATGCCACAGCCCGGTGAAGTTGTTGAACGGGCCCCCGACAATTTGGCTCGTCCACTCGATGACGAAATTGCCCGCGCCGTCGATACTTCCGTGCACCGGGCTGGTCTTGCCCGGCAGTCCGCCGCCGGGCTTCGGCGAGCCCTGGTTGAACACCTGGTTGTTCCAGGTGACACCGAGGCTGCTCAGGTCGCCGGACAACTGCCCGCCGGAATTGGAGATCTCCGGTCGCCCGGTCCCCGAGCCGGTCTGCGGATCGGTCGGATTGGTGGCGGTGGCGAAGTCGACGCCGTAGAAGCGGACCGGCGTGGTGACCCGGCCCGAGCGGGCATTGCCCGCGGCATCGAAGGCGGCGTCCGGCTGCGGCTGATAGCTGCCGCTCACCAACCCGCCGTCGGTACCCGCCGACAGCGGCGTCACCGTCTGGTCGCTGCAGTGCGAATCGCTGTTCTGCAGGTACGGTCCACCGGCATCGCCGGTCGGCAGGATCATGCGGAAGAAGCTGCCGGTCACCGCGCCGTTGGCGCACACGCCGGGCGCCAGCGCGAACAGGCCGTTCAGCGGCGTCGGCTCCGCCTGCGCGACCGGCGCCGCCAGCAGCGCGACACCGAGCGCGGCGGCCACGCCACTGTGCCGGAAAAAAGTCGGGCCCATGGTTCGTCCTCCGGATTCACGCCGCTGACTTGGGTGTTTGCGGCAGCGAATCGATCGCAACTCGAGTCCGCCCCGATGTCGCGAGTTGCGGTCACCCTGAGTCGAACCCCGGGGGCCATGGCACGGTGGCCGACATCACAGTACAGTTGCTTTGACGTCCTACTATCGGGACGCCAAGAGCTGCTCGGTTGTGGAGGCTGTCATGCCCGACCTGCATGTTCCGGTTCATCCGGTGCGTTTCGTGACCTCGGCCGCGCTGTTCGACGGGCACGACGCGGCGATCAATATCATGCGGCGGATTCTGCAGTCGCAGGGCGCGGAGGTGATCCATCTCGGTCACAACCGGGCCGTGCACGAGGTCGTCGACGCGGTGCTCACCGAGGACGTGCAGGGCGTGGCGGTGAGCTCGTATCAGGGCGGGCACGTCGAGTACTTCGAATATCTGGCGGCGGCGCTGCGCGAGGCGGGAGCCGGGCACGTGCGGATCTTCGGGGGCGGCGGCGGCGTGATCGTGGCCGAGGAGATCGCGCGGCTGGCCGAATCCGGCGTGCGGATCTTCTCCCCCGAGGACGGCCAGCGGCTCGGGCTGCCGGGCATGATCAACGAGCTGATCCGCGACTGCGATGTCGACCTGTCGACCGCACCCGCGCCGGTGGAGGCCGTGCTGGCCGGGGAGCGAAAGGCATTGGCGCGCACCATCACCTGCCTGCAGCAGGACACGCTACCGCAGGCCGACCGGGATGCGCTGGCGGCCGCCGCGGCCGGGCGGGTCGCGCCGGTGCTGGGCATCACGGGCACCGGCGGTTCCGGAAAGTCCTCGCTCACCGACGAACTCGTGCGCCGGTTGCGTTCGGACCAGCAGGACAAGCTGCGGGTGGCGATCCTCGCGGCGGATCCGACCCGGCGGCGCGGCGGCGGCGCGCTGCTCGGCGACCGCATCCGGATGAATTCGCTGGACGGCGACCACATCTACTTCCGGTCTCTGGCCACCCGGGGCGCCCGCGAGCTGCCGACCAATATCGACGCGATGATTCTCGCCTGCAAGGCAGCGGGTTACGACCTGGTCATCCTGGAGACGCCCGGCATCGGCCAGGGCGACGCGGCGATCGTGGACCACGTCGACGTGTCGCTGTACGTGATGACGCCCGAGTTCGGCGCCGCCTCCCAGCTCGAGAAGATCGATATGCTGGATTACGCGGATGTGGTGGCGATCAACAAGTTCGAGCGGCGCGGGGCCGCCGACGCGCTGCGCGACGTGTCCCGGCAGCTGGTGCGCAACCGGGAGGCATTCGGGGCCGCGCCCGAGGACATGCCGGTCTTCGGCACCAGCGCGGCCACCTTCAACGACGACGGCGTGACCGCGCTGTATCAGCACCTGACCGCCCGGCTCGGCGAGCGGGGCCTGGTGCTGGAACCCGGCGTGCTGCCCCGAGTCGAGACCCGGGCGTCGACCCGGTTCGCACAGGTCATTCCGCCCGCCCGGGTCCGCTACCTCGCCGAGATCGCGGAGACGGTCCGCGCCTACCATGCCGAGACCGCCCGGGAAATCGTTGCCGCGCAACGCGTTCAACGCTTCGAGCAGGTGCTCGACGAATTGCCCGGAAACGGCGAGGTGGCCGATCTGCTGGCGCGGGCGCGCAAGGAGCTGAGCCCGCAAAGCGCTGCCCTGCTGGCGGATTGGCCCGCCGTCGCGGAGTCCTATCGGGGCGAGGAGCAGGTGGTGCGGGTGCGCGATCGGGAGTTGCGCACCGCGCTGCGGCGAGTCTCGTTGTCGGGCAGCTCTATTTCGCGCGTGGCGCTGCCGCGGTACACCGATCACGGTGAGCTGCTGCGGTTTCTGCGTGCGGAGAATCTGCCGGGCCGATTCCCGTTCACGGCCGGGGTTTTCGCGTTCAAGCGCGACAACGAGGATCCGGCGCGCATGTTCGCCGGGGAGGGCGACCCGTTCCGCACCAATCGCCGGTTCAAGGTGCTCTCCGAGCACGCCGACGCGAAACGCCTGTCCACGGCCTTCGATTCGGTGACGCTCTACGGCCACGACCCGGCCGAGCGGCCCGACATCTACGGCAAGGTCGGCACCTCCGGGGTGTCCATCGCGACGCTGGACGATATGACCGCGCTGTACGACGGTTTCGACCTCACCGCGCCCACCACCTCGGTGTCGATGACCATCAACGGCCCCGCGCCGACCATTCTCGCGTTCTTCCTCAACACCGCGATCGACCAAGCGCTGCACCGCTTCTCGGCGGCCGAGGGGCGCGAGCCGAGCCCGGCGGAGGCCGCCGAGATCCGGGCGACGACGCTGGCGACCGTGCGCGGCACCGTGCAGGCCGACATCCTCAAGGAGGACCAGGGCCAGAACACCTGCATCTTCTCCACCGAATTCAGCCTGCGCATGATGTCCGACATCCAGGAATGGTTCGTGCGCAACGGGGTTCGCAACTTCTATTCGGTGTCCATCTCCGGCTACCACATCGCGGAGGCGGGGGCGAACCCGATCAGCCAGCTGGCGTTCACCCTCGCCAACGGATTCACCTATGTGGAGGCGTATCTCGCGCGCGGAATGCGCATCGACGACTTCGCGCCGAACCTGTCGTTCTTCTTCTCCAACGGCATGGATCCGGAGTATTCGGTGATCGGGCGGGTGGCCCGGCGCATCTGGGCGATCACGTTGCGCGACAAGTACGGCGCAGGCGAGCGCGCGCAGAAGCTCAAGTACCACATCCAGACCTCCGGGCGCTCCCTGCACGCACAGGAGATGAGCTTCAACGACATTCGCACCACGCTGCAGGCGCTGATCGCGATCTACGACAACTGCAACAGCCTGCACACCAACGCCTACGACGAGGCGGTCACCACGCCCACCGAGGAATCGGTGCGCCGCGCCCTGGCCATCCAGTTGATCATCAACAAGGAGTGGGGGCTGGCGATGAACGAGAATCCGCTGCAGGGCAGCTTCATCATCGACGAGCTCACCGATCTGGTCGAGGAGGCGGTGCTCGCCGAGTTCGACCGGATCTCCGAGCGCGGCGGCGTGCTCGGCGCCATGGAGACCGGCTACCAGCGCGGCCGCATCCAGGACGAGTCGATGCTGTACGAGGGGCGCAAGCACGACGGCTCGCTCCCGATCGTCGGCGTGAACACCTTCCGCAACCCGCACGGCGAACCACACCACGTGCTGGAGCTGGCCCGCGCCACCGAGAACGAGAAGCAGTCCCAGCTCGACCGCACCCGCGCCTTCCGGCATCGCCATCGCGACGAGGCGCACGCCGCCCTGGCCCGCCTGGAGGCCGCCGCCCGCTCCGACGACAATGTCTTCGAGGTGCTCATGGACGCCGCGCGCGTCTGCACCCTGCAGCAGATCACCGACACCTTCTTCGCCGTCGGTGGCCAGTACCGCCGCAACGTCTGATGGTCGCGCCCCGTTCCGTGTGACAATCGGCCTCGGCACCGAGCGATCGTCGCGGAAGGGGCAGCATGGACCTCGCGGGAATCAGTGTGGTGGATGCGCATGTGCATCAGTGGGACCCGATCGGGACGCCACGGGTGTTCAGCCGGGAGGCGCGATTGCTGCGGTACCTACCGATATCGGCGGATCTGCTGACGCGGCTGATGCCGCGCCGGGACCGGTTCTTCGTCGGGCTTCCGGACGCCTACCTGCGGCCGTACCTGCCCGCCGACTACCGCGACGACGCGGCGGGCGTTCCGGTGGAGGCGCTGGTGCACATGGAGGTCGAGTGGGCGAGCCGCCGACCGACCGGCGCGGCGGACGAGACACGATGGGTGGCGAGCCTTCCGCTCGGTGTCGACACGCCCGCGCTCGGTGCGATCATCGGCCGCGGCGATCCGGCGGAGGAGAATTTCGCGGACCTGATCGACGCCCATCAGGCGGCCTCGCCGCTGTTCCGGGGCATTCGCACCGCGGTCGCGCATCACCCGGATCCGGGGGTGCGTTCGTTCTTCCCGGCCGAGGGGGCGCTCGCCCGCAAGGCGTTCCTGGACGGGTTCGCGGTGCTGGCCGAGCGCGGTCTGTCGTTCGAGGCGTGGGTGTATTCGCAGCAACTGCCCGAGGTCACCGCGCTGGCCCGCCGCTACCCCGAGGTGACCATCGTGCTGAACCACCTCGGCATGCCCGCGGGCATCGCCGGGCCGGTGGGTCGGCACACCGGCGCGAACCCTGGCCGCCGCCGCGAGCTGTTCGTGCAGTGGCGCGACGACATCGCCACTCTCGCAACGCATCCCAATGTGGTCGCCAAGGCGAGCGGGCTGGCCATGCCGGTGCTCGGCCACCCCGTCCCGCCCCGCGGCAACCCCACCCCCGTGGCGGTGCTGCTCGACCGCATGGCCCCGCTGCTGCACCACGCCTTCGACGTCTTCGGCGCGCAACGCCTGATCTGGGGCTCGAATTTCCCCGTGGACAAACCGATTACGAGCATCGAGCACAGCGCACAGGCCGTCGTTGAGGTACTCGCCGACCGAGACGGCAGCCCAACCGAACTGGAACAGATCTTCCGCACCAACGCCCAGCGCGTATACGCCCTCGACGCCGCCCTGTTCGCCTGATCCCGGCCAAAAGCATGCCGGGATGACGAGGGTGGCAGGCCGGATGATGAGAGCGACAGGCCGGGACGGCGGCAGCCGAGGGCACCGGACGGGTGCGGGGGCAGGACGGATGGTTGTTGGCGGTGTGGGGCAGGGGATTTCAGCGTTGCTTGCGGCGTAGGGCGAGGTACTCGAGGTCGGCGAAGATTGTGACCACGAGGGCGCCGATGAGTAGGAAGGCTATGCCCCAGCCGGTCAGGGGGATGAGCCCGGTGAATGCGAGGACCAGTAGGGCCAGGGCGGACAGGAGGTTGACTGCCACTACCGTGCGGGCCAGGCGGGTGGGGATGTCGGGGTAGCCCGCGATCAGCAGTAGGGCGGCGGCGCCGCCGAGCATGGCGATCCCGAACGGAATCGACCAGGCGAGGGGCAGGCCGAGCGGGTCGCGCAGGATCCGGCCCGCGGCCAGCAGCACCACACCGAAGGCGGCGGTGCTCCCTCCGTCGGTGCGCAGCACGGTGCGCAGGCTGAGGCCGGGGGCGATCGCGGTGACCGTGGCCATATCCGTCTCCTCTCGTCGAGCGTGGAACGTCGCTACCGACGCTGCCAGCCCGCGATCGCGCTCTCAATAACCCGGGAGGTCATGGCCACCGGCACGTGGCCGTGGTAGACGACCCGAGGAGGGCTACTCCGCTGCACCAGGGTGAATATCCTTGACATTGTGCTGCGCTAGGTCGGTCGCATGCCGAGCCAGGGTCCTGAAATCCGCATCGTCGTGCAACACGGTCAAGCCGTGATGAGCGGCTGTCGCGGCGATGATCAGATCCACCGCCGAGGCACTACGGTGCTCACCCGACCTCGACATCCGGTGCTGCACCGCGGCAATCCATCGACCCGCGTGTTTCGGGACGCCGACCTCCGGATAGAGGTCGGCGAACATCTCGGATATCTCGTCGAATTCGCGCGCAGTAGAGGAACTCCGCCCGTGGGGTAGGACGCCACGGTGTTCGCATCGATCGCATCGCGCCAATGTTCCACCCGCGCGGAATCAGCAGACGTACCAGCCCTGACGTATCGAGCAGTAGATCACCGCTCCCGCGCCGCCTTTTCCACGCGATGCAGCTTGTCGGCATCGTCGACCGCGCCCCACTTCTGCGCGCGATCGAAGTGGCGCGCCACTCGAGCGGCGCGCTCCTGCTGATCGGCGTAGTACCGCAGGGCGAGGTTGACGGCATCCTTCTTGGTGCGCACGCCGGACAACGCCATCGTCTGCCTCAGTGCCTCGTCGTCGAGGTCGATCTGCGTGACAGTCATAACGCACCCCTCATTTCCATCGATCACCGCGGAATTTCACCCGGTCGAGCCGCTGGTTGGTGGCGGGCGCGGGTCAGCTGATCGGTCAGGGTGGTGCGGGCGGTGAGTAGCGACGGGCCGTACCAGGTGAGGTCGCGGCCCGACACCAGTGCCACCGGGATGCCGGGGAAGGCTGCGGGGCCGTCGAATTCGGTGAATACGTACGGCTCGTCCGGGAGGACGGCTATCTCGACGCCCTCGACGAGTTCTCGTTCGGATACCTTCGGGTAGCGGTTGGGGCGATCGGCGTGTACCAGGCGTAAACCCAAGCGGCGGGCCAGGTCTCCGGTGAAGGTGTCGCGACCTACCACCATCCAGGGGTTGCGCCACACCGGAATCACCGCGCCCCGCAGCGGTTCCGGGGGCGGGGCGGCCCAGACCTGTTCGGCCGCAGGCAACCACGATGGCCGCTCGGTGCCGAGCGCCACCACGAACAGCCGCGTCAGCGCCGCGAACGCCTCGTCCAGGGTGCGAATCCTGGTGACCCACACCGGGATTCGTGCCGCGCGCAGCCGCTCGACATCGATGCGGCGATTCTCCTCCTGATTGCACACCACCAGATCCGGCGCCAGCTCCGCGATCCGCCGCAGGTCCGGATTCTTCGTCCCGCGCACCCGCGGCACCGCCAGCCCGGGCGGATGGGTGCACCAGTCCGTGGCCGCGATCAACAGTTCCGGGTGGGTGGCCGCGATGGCCTCGGTCAGCGAGGGAACCAGCGACACCACGCGCCGCACCGGACGCACCACCGGGACCTCGGCCCCGAGATCGTCCACCATCGGTTCCGATCCGGCCATGGCCCCCACTGTAATCGCCGCCTAGCGGTCCAGGCTCCGGTAGAGGCGGCGCAGGGCGCGCAGCCCGGCCTCGGCGGTGGGCTCGTCCTCGGCGGTCATGCGCAGGGCCTGTCGCAGCGGGATCGGGTCCAGATCGTCGAGTGCGGCCCGGAAGTCGGGGGCGGGCAGGGCGGGCAGCGTGATCGTCTCGCCGTAGAGGTCGTCGGCGACCGTGGGGCCGCCGCTCTGCACGCCGCCGATGAGGGTGTCCAGGTCCAGCCCGCGCAGCGTGAGCATGACCGTGGGCTCCTCGTCCAGGCGTTCGCCGACGATGTAGCAGACCGCGGCCACGTGCTTGCAGGGCCAGCCGGAATCGGGGCAGGTGCAGCCGAAATCGAGCTCGGCGGCGGTGGTCGGCAGCAGCAGCGGGCCCAGGTCGCGGGCCAGGGTGCCGGAGGCGAGCTGGGCGAGCATGCCCGGGGTGTCGCGGACCAGTTCGATCAGCTCGTCCAGCCGTTCGTCGCGCAGCGTGCGCAGGGTGAGCACCGCGGTGAACGGGCGGGGCTGGCTGCCCTGCACCTCGGCGGTCACCGCGCCGGATTCGATGTGATAGCTGACCACCTGCCCGGAGCGGGCGTAGGTGCGCCCGCGCGCCAACCTCCCGGCGTCGGCGACCCGCTCGACCGCCTCCAGGAACGAGCGGCCCCACCAGGTGCGCGCGAAAGAGCCACGGCGGCTGCGGGGTTCGACGCCGCCGCGGACCGGGATGCGCCTGCCGTACTTGCGGTAATCCTCGGACGGGCTCATTCACCCACCGCCTCGGCGCCCAGCGCGAACAGGTCGCGCAGCTCGTCGGTGCTCAGCTCGGTGATCCAGTTCTCGCCCGCGCCGACCGTCAGATTCGCCAATTCCTGCTTGCCGCCGATCATGTCGTCGATGCGCTCCTCGATGGTGTCGACGCAGACCAGCTTGCGCACCTGCACGTCGCGGCGCTGACCGATGCGGAAGGCGCGGTCGGTGGCCTGGTTCTCCACCGCCGGATTCCACCAGCGGTCCAGGTGCACCACGTGATTGGCGGCCGTGAGGTTCAGGCCGGTGCCACCGGCCTTGAGCGACAACAGCATCAGCGGCGGGCCGCCGGGATCGTCCTGGAACGCGGTCACCATGGCGTCGCGGCCGGTCTTGGACACCCCGCCGTGCAGGAACGGGATCCGGTGGCCGAAGCGCTCGCTCAGATACGGCGCGATCAGCTCGCCGAACTCACGAAATTGGGTGAACAGCAACGCCTTCTCGCCGTCGGCGAGCACCGACTCCAGCACGTCCTCCACCAGCGCCAGCTTGCCGGAGCGATGGCGGCCGCGGCGCAGCACGGACGAGCCGTCGCCGAGGAAGTGCGCGGGATGGTTGCACACCTGCTTGAGGCGGGTCAGCGCGGCCAGCACCGCGCCCTTGCGGGCGATGCCCTCGGAGTTCTTCAGATTGGAAAGCATGTCGTCGACCACCGCCTGATACAGCGCGGCCTGTTCGACGGTGAGGTTGGCGCGCACGGTCATCTCGATCTTGTCGGGCAGATCCGAGATCACCGCCGGATCGGTCTTGACCCGGCGCAGCACGAACGGCGCGGTGATGGCGCGCAGGCGGGTGACGGCGTTCTCGTCGCGCTCGCGTTCGATGGGGACGGCGAAGCGGGAGTGGAAGTCCGCGGGCTTGCCGAGGATGCCGCGCGCGGCGAAGTCCAGGATCGAGCGCAGCTCCTCGAGCCGGTTCTCCACCGGAGTTCCGGTGAGCGCCAGCCGATGTCGCGCCGGGAGCAGCCGCGCGGCCCGAGCCTGGCGGGTTCCGGCGTTCTTGATGTGCTGGGCCTCGTCGAGCACGATCCGCTGCCAGTCCTGGCGCCGGTGCTCCTCGGCGTCGCGGGCGAGCAGCGCGTAGGTGGTGATGACCAGATCCGAATCCGCCACGGCCGCATCGAATTCCGCGCCGGTGCGGCGGGCGGGACCGTGATGGACCAGCACCCGCAGATCGGGCGCGAACCGCTCGGCCTCGCGCTGCCAGTTGCCGACCACCGACATCGGGCACACCAGCAGTGTCGGGCCGGGCCCGGAAACGCTTGCGGCGGTTTCGCGTTCGTGCAGCAGCAGGGCCAGCACCTGCACGGTCTTGCCGAGACCCATGTCGTCGGCGAGGATTCCGCCGCAGCCGAGCCGGTTCATCGTGGCCAGCCAGGCCAGGCCGCGCAGCTGGTACGGGCGCAGCTCGGCCTTCAGCGCCGCGGGCGGGTCGACCCGGTCGGGGGTGCGGGTGGCGGCGAAAAGCTCTGCCGCCCAACCGGTCGCGGTCACCTCCTCCAGCGGCACCCGCTGCACGCCGGAGGCCGCGATCTCGGTGAGCAGCTGGCCCATGGTGCCGACGGTCTCGTCGGTGCGGCCCTGTAGATAGGCGGCGGCCGCGGCCAGCATGCGGTGGTCGGCCTGCACCCACTGGCCGCGCAGCCGCACCAGATCCGATTTCGCCTGCACCAGCCGCGACATCTCGGCGGGGGTGAGCACCGTGTCGCCCAGCGCCAGCTCCCAGCGGTAGGACACCAGGCCGCTGAGGCCCACCGCGGTCTCGGTCGCGGCGGGGCTGGCGACCTGCACCCGCATGGTCGGGGCGACGATGCGCCACGACCGCGGCAGCAGCAGGTGCACGCCCGCCGACCGCAGCGCCTGCGCGCCGTGCGCGACCAGGTCCTGCACGACCTGGGTGGGCAGCAGGAAATCCATGCCGCGGGGGTCGCGCGGCAGGTCGCGCAGCCGCGGATACGCCTGCACCGCCGCGGTGACCTTCTCCCCCGCCAGGCGCACCAGGGCCGGATCGCCGTGGATCGGAACCGGTTGCGGCGCTTCGCCTTCCATGCGCAGGCAGACCTCGAGCGGCCACAGCGCGTCGACCGCGGCCGATTCCCGCGCCGGGTCCTCGTCGTCGGGTTCGGCCAGGCGCAGCACGAGTTCCGGCTCGCCGACGGTGAGGCTGGTGCGCCATTCGTCGAGCGCACCGGCCACCCGATGCGAGCCCGTCTCCAGCGGTTCCTCGGTGACGAGCGCGGTCACCAGGGGGTGCACCGGCTCGCGGCGGTCCGCCGCCCGCGCGGCCTCGGCCACGACGTGGCGCCGCACGATGGGATCCGCCAGTTCCGCCACCAGATTCTCGAGCACCGCGGTCGGCCGCCCCGCGATCCGCAGCGCGGGCGGCATCGCGGCGGCGAGCTCCGCCAGCCAGGCCCGCTGCCGCTGCCCGCCGACCAGCCGCCACCGCACCCACCAGGCCCCGTCCTCGCGCCGCACCTCCGGCACCACCCGCCCCGCCCGCACCCACCGCGCCACCCACCGCGCCACATGCCCGAGATAGCGCAGATCGGCCGCCACCTCGGCATCCGGCAGCGGCGACAACAGCACCTCCGCGGCCTGCACCGGCGCCAGCGCGTGCGCCGGGACCACCACACGCTCCGGCCCGTCCGCCCCGGGGATCAGAACCTCGGCCCGATGCCGAAAACGCGCCGCCCGCAACACATCCCCGAGCGGCCCGGCCAGAGTCGAGCCGACGGTGCCCGCCACAGCACCCTCTCGCCCGCGCACAGCGCCACGATGTGCGACACCAGATTCGCGGCGCGGTACGGCGTCATCCTCGCCGCCGCTGCGGTCGGACGCGGTGGGGACGCTGCGCGGGGGCGTCTCGGCGGCCGGGTGGCGCCACAGCGCCAATCCCGAGCCGGGCGTCCACAATCCGTGCAGCATCCGTCCATCCAAGCAGTCGGCACCGACAGCGCGGAAGCGGGCGGATCCGACCTCGGTGAACTCTGTGTTTGCGCAGGTCACGACGGTATGATGGGAGAGATCGCCGATCACGGCCGAGGCACGGAACCGGCCGGGCATCCGGCGGCGGTACAACCACTCCATTCGCGCAACCGATGACGGTTCGGCTCGCGCATCCGGCGAGCCGGAACCGGGCGCCGTCCGTGCGGCGCACCTCCAGGAGGGCAGTGAACATGACGATTCTGCTTCAGGTCCTCGAGCAGAGCTTCACGCCGACGACGCCGTGGGAACGGCGCAAATTCGCCTTCGTCGACACCACGAAGATCGTCGGCATGCGCTTGGACGGACAATCCGGTGTCTGGCTGGATCTGTCGCGCCCCGGGGAATCGCAGCGACTCGCGCGCACGTTCGACCCGCGGCAGGCCATCATCTTCCTGCTCACCACCTTCGCCAAGATCGCCGAATGCGAGGAACGCGGCGGCTGCTGGCTGATCGGGCACGACGGGGCGCGGATCGAATCCATCGCGGCGACCCGATTCCCGCCCGCCACGGCCGAACTGCCCGCCGACGACCTGCTGGCCCGCGCCTGGCTGTAGGCGCTCCGCCGGAATCTGTCGGTGCCCGCGTGTACACCTGAGGGCGTGCAACGGGGGAAGCGCGGATGGGGTCGGGCGGCACTGGCCGCGGTGGTGCTGGTCGCTGTGCTGCTGGCGGCGGGATGTTCGCTCGGCCCCGGCGGCCCGCCCGCGCCGGGCAGCCCCTCCCGGGCCGAGTTGGAACGGCTACTGGCCGCGGTGCGCATCGTCGATTCCCGGCCGCATCCGGGCGGCTACGAGCGCGGCTGCGGCGCCGATCAGGGCTGTGTCTTCGGCCCGGCCTGGACCGATGTCACCCGCTCCGGCTGCGACGCCCGCAACAGCGTGCTCGCCCGGCAGCTGGCCGAGGTGCGGGTGCGGCCCGACACCGGCGGCTGCGTGGTGGTGGCCGGGGTGCTGCGCGACCCGTACACCGGCAGGCGCATCGAGTTCCGCCGGGCGCAGGCGCGGGAGGTGCAGATCGACCACGTGTATCCGCTGGCCGCCGCGTGGGATATGGGCGCCTCGAACTGGCCGCTGCCGCAACGCGTTCGGTTCGCCAACGACGTCGAGCTGAACCTGCTCGCCGTCGACGGCGCCACCAACGAGGACAAGCGCGACCGCACGCCCGCCGACTGGCTACCGCCCGCGCGGCCCTACCGCTGCTTCTACGCGGGCAAATATCTCACCACCGCAACGCGTTACGACCTGCCCGTCACCCGCGCCGACCGCGACGCCCTCGCCCGGGTCGCCCGCCGCTGCCCGTAAACCGGACCTCAGGCGGTCGCGACCGGACGATCGGGATCGTTCGACCACTGCGACCACGACCCCGGATACAGCGCCGCGTCCACGCCCGCGACGGCCAGCGCCGCGATCTGGTGAGCCGCCGTCACGCCCGAGCCGCAGTACACCGCGACCGGGCCGGAGCCGAGGCCCGCGAAGCGCGCCGACAGGTCCGCGGCGCTCTTGAAAGTGCCGTCGGCCGTGAGGTTTTCGGCCGTGGGGGCGCTGACCGCGCCGGGAATGTGCCCGGCACGCGGGTCGATCGGCTCCACCTCGCCGCGGTAGCGCTCGCCCGCACGGGCATCCAGCAGCAGGCCGTCCCACGCGGCGGCCTCGTCGGCGTCGATGACCGGCATGCCGCCCGGGGTGACGACCACGTCGCCGGGCTCGGGATCGGGCTCGTTGCCGGTGGCCAGCGCGCCGCCCGCCCGCTCCCACGCGGGCAGGCCGCCGTCGAGGATGCGCACGTCCGTGTGGCCCGCCCAGCGCAGCAGCCACCAGGCCCGCGCGGCGGCCAGGCCGCCGTTGGCGTCGTAGATCACCACCGGCTCGCCGGTGCGCAGGCCCCAGCTGCGGGCACATTTCTGCAGGTGCGACGGCTCCGGCAGCGGATGGCGGCCGCGGGCCGGGGACCCCGGCGCGGCCAATTCCGTCTCCATGTCCACGAATACGGCGCCCGGGATGTGACCGTCCAGATAATGCTGCGGACCGTCCGGATCGCCCAGCACCCAGCGCACATCCAGTAGGTGCACGCGGGACTCGCTGTCGGACAGCATCTTCCGAAGATCGTCTGCCGAGATCAATACCGCGGTCAAGCCAGCTCCTCTGCCGGGTCGGTACCGTGACGTGAACACTCCCACCCTACGCAGGCTTGGAAATCGACCGCACCAGCAGGCCCGCGACCAAGGCCCAGAACGCCGCGCCGACGCCCGCGATCGCGATGCCGGAGGCCGAGACCAGGAAGGTGACCGCGCCCGCGAGGCGGTGCTCGGCCGGGCCCAGGGCCGCGGTGAGCGCGGCCGCGAGCGTCGCGATCAGGGCAAGTCCGGCAACGGTTTCCAGCACGCCCTGGGGCGCGGCCGCCACCAGGGTCACCAGCGCGCCGGAGGCCAGCGCCAGCAGCAGGTAGGCGCCGCCGACGGTGAACGCGGCCACCCAGCGCCGCCGCGGCTCGGGATGCGCGGCCGGGGCGGCCGACAGCGCGGCGCTGATCGCCGCCAGATTGATGGCGTGACCGCCCGCCGGGGCGCCGATCACGGTGCCCAGCCCGGTGGTGACCATCGCCGCCCGCCACGGCACCCGATAGCCGAACGAGCTCATCACCGCCGTGCCCGGAATGTTCTGCGCCGCCATCGTGACGATGTACAGCGGCACCGCGATGCCGATCAGCGCCTGCCAACTCCAGTGCGGCACCGTCAGTTCCACGCGGGGCAGCATGGCCGCCGCGTCCACCCGCCGATGCGTGACCGCGATGTCGATCCCCGCGCCGATCGCCGCGGTCGCGAAGGCCGCCAGGATCGACCAGCGCGGTGCGAACCGCTGCAGCGCCAGCCACACCACCAGCACCGGCACCACCACCGCCGGACTGGTGGTGACCGCGTGCGCGGGCGCCAGGCACAGCGGCACCAGCACCCCCGCCAGCATGGCCTGCGCGATCTCGACCGGAATCGCGGCGATCAACCGCCCCAGCCGCTGCCAGAATCCGGTGAGCACGATCAGCCCGCCGGTCACCGCGAACGCCCCCACCGCCGCGGGCCAGCCGCCGGTGAGCGCGCCGGTCCCCGCCAGCAGCGCCGCGCCCGGCGTCGACCACGCCAGCGTGATCGGCATCCGATACCGGTAGCTCAGCAGCACGGTCCCCAGCCCCAGGGTGAGGCACACCGCCAGCAATCCCGAGGCCGCCTGCGCCGGTGTGGCACCCACCTTGCCGAGCCCCGCGAGCACGACCGCGAACGAACTCGTGAACCCGACCAACGCCGCGACGACCCCGGCCCCGATCGGCTGGGCGAGCCCGACCTCCGGGGCGATCGTCGATTTCTCGGACTCGGCGGTAGCGGTCATCGCGCTATCCTCGCGAACCCAGCCAGTCCAGTCACCGGCCAATTCCCAGAAACTGGACTGAATTTCATCCACTCGACGGTCCCGGTGCCCCCGATGGTCCCGGCACGCTCTCCCCAATGGTCCCGGCATGCTCTCCCCGTTGGTCCCGGCACGCTCTCCCCAATGGTCCCGGCATGCTCTCCCCGTTGGTCCCGGCATGCTTTTGGCCGGGACCTCCCTCAGCGCGGGCGAGCCGAAGGCGCGATGCGGGGACGGTCGTAGCGGGAGGATTCCGGGCGGGTGCCGTTCAGACCGGCCAGGCGTTTGAGCAGCGGGGCGGTGCGGGGGCCGACCAGCTGCCGCATCACCAGGGCCATGTTCGTGCGCTCCACGCCCGGAATCTTCAGGATGCGGCCCGCGATGCGGTACAGGTCGTCGGCGTCGCGGGCGACCACCCGCACGGTCAGGTCGGTCGAGCCGGTCATGCCGCACACCTCGGTCACCTCGGGCACCTCGGCCAGCTCGTCCACGACCGAGTCGAGCTTGTGCTGGTCGACCACCACCGCGACGAACGCCGCGAGCGGGTAGCCGAGGGCGCGGGGATCGACGCGGCGTTCGAAGCTGCCGAGCACGCCGCCCGCCTCCCAGCGGGCCAGCCGGGCCTGGACGGTATTGCGGGACAGCCCCAGCCGGGTGGCCAGTTCTACACCGGTGGCACGGGGATTGGCGACCAGTTCCAGTAACAGGCGCGCATCCGTCGCGTCTACTGCGGCACCGACGGGTTCTCCACTGGACATGTAACGCAGTATGACAGCAAACACACCGATCAGAACGCGCATTCTGCGCAGTTGGCGTGTCAATACTTGCGCAAGTCGCCCAGCCGTGGATGCTGTGAGTTACAGCACAATAACTCGTCGCGACGAACGGAGACCCCGCGAAGCGACGCCCAGGAGGCGATGGTGATGGCCGACGAAACCACCTACCCGGTGCAGTTGGTCCAACCCGACGGCCGCCGCGTATTCGATCGCGAGCACGCGGCGCTGATATCCGATGTCGGACCCGACCGGCTGCGAAAACTGTACGAAGACATGGTGGTAGCCCGCCGCATCGACGTGGAGGCGACCGCCCTGCAACGCCAGGGCCAACTGGGCCTGTGGCCGCCCCTGCTCGGGCAGGAGGCGGCGCAGATCGGCTCGGCGCACGCTCTGCACCCGGACGACTACGTGTTCTGCAGTTACCGCGAGGCCGCCGTGGCGTACTGCCGTGGCGTCGACCCCGGGCTCATCACCCGGCTGTGGCGCGGCGTGGCGCACTCGTGCTGGGACCCGGCCGATATCAACATGACCAACCCGGCCATCGTGGTCGGCACGCAGGGCCTGCACGCCACCGGCTATGCCTACGCCGCCCATCTCGACGGCGCGGAGATCGCGGTCATCACCTACTTCGGCGACGGCGCGACCAGCCAGGGCGATATCGCCGAGGCGCTCGGCTTCGCGGCGTCCTGGAGCGCGCCGGTGGTGTTCTTCTGCCAGAACAACCACTGGGCCATCAGCGAACCGGTGCGGGTGCAGAGCGCAACCCCTATCGCCCGCCGGGCCTACGGGTACGGCATCCCGGGCGTGCAGGTCGACGGCAACGACGCGCTCGCGGTGCTGGCGGTCACCCGGCAGGCGGTGGCCCGGGCCCGCTCGGGCGGCGGACCGTCGTTCATCGAGGCCATCACCTACCGGATGGGCCCGCACACCACCGCCGACGACCCCACCCGCTACCGCTCGGCCGCCGAGCTCGAGATGTGGCAGCGCCGCGATCCCCTCGAGCGGATGCGGCGGCTGCTGGAGCGGGAAGACCTGTGGGACGGCGATTTCGAGCGGCGGGTTGCGGCCCGCTCCGACGAGGTGGGCGGCGCGCTGCGCAGCGCCACCATCGCCATGCCCGACCCGGACCCGATGCAACTGTTCGACCACGTCTACGCCGCGCCGCACCCCCTGATCGAGGCGGAGCGCCGGGAGTACGCGGCCTACCTGGAAGGAGTCCGGGCATGATCACCACCTTCGCGGGCGCGATCAATACCGGTCTGCGGCGCGCCCTGGACGACGATCCGCGGGTCCTGCTGATGGGCGAGGACATCGGCCGCCTCGGCGGCGTCTTCCGCGTCACCGACACCCTGCAGAAGGACTTCGGCGACAACCGGGTCGTGGACACCCCGCTGGCCGAATCCGGCATCGTCGGAACGGCTCTCGGCATGGCGCTGCGCGGTTACCGGCCGGTCTGCGAGATCCAGTTCGACGGGTTCGTCTATCCGGCGTTCGATCAGATCGTGTCGCAGGTCGCCAAGATCCACTACCGCACGCAGGGAAAGGTGGTCGCGCCCATCACGATTCGCATCCCGTTCGGCGGCGGCATCGGCTCGGTGGAACATCATTCCGAATCGCCGGAGGCGTATTTCGCGCACACCGCGGGGCTGCGGCTGGTCTCGCCGAGCACGCCGGAGGACGCGTATCTCATGCTCCGGCAGGCGATCGCGCTCGACGACCCGGTCATCTTCTTCGAGCCCAAGCGCCGCTACTGGGACAAGGCCGACGTCGATTTCGATGCGCTGGACGATGATCCGTTCCCGCTGCACCGCGCCCGGGTCCGCCGACCGGGCGAGGACGCCACCGTGGTGGCCTACGGCGGCGTGGTCCGCACCGCGCTCACGGCGGCGGAAATCGCCGCGGGCGAAGGACATTCGCTGGAGGTCATCGATCTGCGCAGCCTGTCGCCGATCGACTTCGACACCATCGAGGAGTCGGTGCGCCGCACCGGTCGGCTGATCGTGGCCCACGAGGCGCCGGTCTTCGCCGGGCTGGGCGCCGAGATCGCCGCCCGCATCACCGAGCGCTGCTTCTACCACCTCGAGGCCCCGGTCCTGCGCGTCGGGGGCTTCGACATTCCCTATCCCCCGGCTAAGCTCGAACGGCACCACCTGCCCGACCCGGACCGCATCCTCGACGCGGTCGATCGAACGCTCGCCGCCTGACCGTCAGCTGCAGACAGAGGTGCTCGTGGAAGACCAGGTTGTGGACAACGACAAGCAGGTGCTGGAGTTCCGGCTCCCCGATCTCGGCGAGGGCCTGACCGATGCCGAACTCGTCTCGTGGGAGGTGGCCGTCGGCGACACCGTCGAACTGAATCAGACCATCGCCGAGGTGGAGACGGCCAAGGCGCAGGTCGCGCTGCCGTGCCCGTTCGCCGGACGGGTGATCGAGCTGCTGGCCCAGCCGGGGGACACGGTGCTGGTGGGCGCGCCGCTCATCCGGGTGCAGACCACCGCCGCCGCGGGGCACCCCGAGCCCGCGCAATCCGTCACGGCCGCACCGCAATCCGAGGACGACGGCACGGAAACCACCGAGCGCCGGTCGGTGCTCGTCGGGTACGGGCCCGATCGTGAGCCGACCTCGCGCCGCATCCGCGCCGTCCCGAAAGACGATGAGCCGCAGAACGATTCGTCGAGCACACCGGCCTATCCGACCATCCCGGCCCGGCCACCGGCCACCCCGGCGGCCCGCAAGCTCGCCCGCGAGCTGGGCATCAATATCGCCTACGTCGCCGGTTCCGGGCCGGGCGGCGCGGTGACCGTCGACGACGTGCGGCACGCCGTCCCGGTGTCCCAGCCGCCCAACCGGATTCGCCCCGACAGCGAGGACGACGAGGCGCCGCGGCAGACCCCGCCGCCGGTGCCGGTCATGCGCCCGGACGGCGGCGTCATCCGACCGCGGCCCACCGAGCGGGAGACCCGGACGCCGATCGGCGGGGTGCGCAAGCGCACGGCCGCGGCCATGGTCGCCAGCGCCCGCGGCATCCCGCAGGCCAGCACGTTCGTCACCACCGACTTCACCGCGTCGATGGAATTACTCGACCATCTACGCAGCACCGACACCTTCGCGGGCCTCACGCTGACCCCGCTGGCGCTGGTGGCCAAGGCGACGCTGGTGGCGCTGGCCGAATTCGCGGACCTGAACTCGTTCTGGGACGACGAGCGGCGCGAGATCGTCACCAAGCACTACGTGAATCTGGGCATCGCCGTCGCCACCGACCGCGGCCTGCTGGTACCCAATATCAAGGAGGCGCAGTCGCTGAGCCTGCGCGATCTGTGCCGGGAGATCGTCTGGCTGGCCGACGTCGCACGCGCCGGCACCGCCACCCCGGCCGATCTGCGCGGTGGCACATTCACCATCAGCAATGTGGGCGTCTTCGGCGTGGATACCGGTGTGCCGCTGGTGAATCCGGGCGAGGGCGCGATCCTGTGCCTGGGCTCGATCCGCAAGCGCCCGTGGGTGTATCGCGACGAACTGGCCGTCCGCTGGGTCACCACCCTCGGCATCAGCTTCGACCACCGCATGATCGACGGCGAACTCGGCGCGCGCTTCCTCTCCACCATCGCCGCGCTACTGGAGGACCCGCTGACCCTGCTCGGGCGCGTCTAGTTTCGCCCTCCACGCACGCGGCACTCCAAGGTCCCGGCATGCTTTTGGCCGGGACCTACGCCGACTGCACAGTCTCGTCCGTCACCAACCCCAGTGCCGCCGTACGAATCACCGCCGGAATATCCACCGGCTTCCGCGTGATCTGATCGACATACACATGCACGAAGCTGCCCGTGGCGGCCAGCTCCAGCCCCGCACCGTCCTCCCGGAACACCGCCAGGTCGTAGGTGATGCTGGAGCGGCCGAGCCGGGCGATGCGCAGGCCCACCCGCAGCCGGTCGGGGAAACTCAGCGACCCGAGGAACCGGCAGGAGGTCTGCGCGACCACGCCGATGGCGGGCAGGTCGCGGATATCGGTTCCGGTGGCGTCCATCAGCCAGCCGTTCACCGCCGTGTCGAAGTACGAGTAGTAGGTCACGTTGTTGACGTGACCGTAGTGGTCGTTGTCGGCCCACCGCGTCGGCATCGGCCAGAGCACCGGATAGTCCTGCTGCGTCGTCACCCGCCCGACAATAATCAGGCGCCGCGGCACCCCGGAATCGGACAGCACCCGCAGCGGACCCCTACGTTCTCAACCCCCGTTTTAAGGGGCGGCACTTGTCGGTGGACCGGCCTAAAATGTGAAGGGAAAGGGGGTGGGAGCCCGAAAGCGGGCTGTATCACAGCCGATTCGGTACCCGGTCAGGTCTCGCCGATGCTGTCGTGGCCTATCGGAAAAACGGGGGGCTGCCGTCCTGCGTGGTCGGTACCGTCGAACCAATGGATGTTTCGACGCTTGCTCCCCCGCTCCGGATCGCACGCGTGGCAGTATTCGCAGTCTTCGGATTCAATGGATTTCTCCTGGCCATGTGGGTCGTGCACATCCCGGTGGTCACGGAGCACACGGGGGTTTCGCACGCGACGCTGGGCATGCTGATCCTGCTCATGGCGGGCGGCAGCATCGTGGGCATGCGCGCGGCCGGGCCGCTGGCCGACCGCTGGGGCAGCCGCACGTTGGTCACGGCGGCGCTGTGCTGGGGTTCGCTGGCGGTCCTGGGCCCCGGGCTCGCCGGTGGGCCCGTGGCGCTCGCGGTGGCGTTGGCGGCCTTCGGTTTCGGCAACGGCGCGCTGGACGTCTCCATGAACGCCCAGGCAGTGCAGGTCGAACGGCAGTACGGCAGGCCGATCATGTCGGCCTTCCACGCGCTGTTCTCCTGCGGCGGACTGGTGGGGTCGCTGGCGGGCGCCGCGGCGATGCGGGCGGGCTTCGACATTCGGATAACGCTCGGCTGCGCCGCCGCGCTCGGCGGTGTGGTGGTCGTCGTGTGCGCGCCGCGATTACTGCCGCGCACCGAATCCCGCACGGCGACAACGACTGTCGAATCACCGCCGACCTCGAGATCGCGCCGGGTGCTGGGGCTCGCCGCCGTCGCGTTCGCGCTGCTGATGGCCGAGGGCGTCGCCAACGACTGGAGCGCGCTGCAGGTGCGCGAACACCTGGGTGTCGCCGATGCCACCGCGGCGCTCGCCTTCGGCGCCTTCTCCACCACCATGACCATCGGCCGGTTCGGCGCCGATCGGGTGAGCGCCCGCTTCGGGCGGGTCGCGGTCGTGCGCTGGGGTTGCCTGCTCGCCGCGGCCGGACTGCTGACGATCATGGCCTCGCCGTGGGTGCCGCTGACCCTGGCCGGATGGGCGCTCATGGGCATCGGCCTGGCCGGGGGCGTACCGCAGATCTTCACCGTCGCAGGCAATCTGGGGTCCGCGACCGCGGCCACCGACATGTCCCGGGTCTTCGGTCTCGGCTACTTCGGGCTGCTGGCCGGGCCGTCGGTGATCGGCTGGCTGTCCAAGCCCACCTCGCTCACCGTGGCGCTGGTCGTCCCCCTCGCCGCGGTGCTGCTGTGCGCGTACTTCGCCAGGGTCGTCGCCGATTCTTGACCCGTAGGTCCATAACGATTACCGTGACGCCCATGGGACGGCCGCGCAGCTTCGACACCGACGAGGTGGTCGACTCTGCCATGGAGGTGTTCTGGACCTACGGCTACGGCAACACCTCTCCCGCCCAGCTTGTCGAGGCCACCGGGCTGGCCAAGGGCAGCCTGTACAACGCCTTCGGCAGCAAGCGCGAACTGTTCGAGCGCGCGCTCGCCCGCTACGACCGGCTCGGGCGCGAGCTGTTCACGGAGGCCCTCGCCCAGCCCGGCACCACCCGCGAGCGCATCGGCGCACTGTTGCGCGCCCTGGTGGATGCCGATCTGGCCCAGCCCATCCGGCGCGGCTGCCTGGTCGTCAATGCGGCCACCGAACTCGCCGGGCACGACGCCGAGCTGATGCGCGCGCTCGGGCGGGCGGAGGAGCACACCATCGAGGTCCTGCGGGAACGCATCGAGCGCGGCCGCCGCGACGGCGACGTGCGCGCCGACATCGACCCGCGCGCCACGGCCGAGTTCCTGACCAACACCATTGCGGGCCTGCGCGTCCTGGCCCGCACCCAGGACGCCGCCACCCTGCACCGCATCATCGACACCACCCTGACCATCCTCTGACCCCGACGACCGCACCCCGCGGTCGTTTTTCGTGCCCACATTTTTGACCCGTAGTTCAAGAAAGGGATACCCATGGATCTCGGACTGTCCGGCAAGACCGCGCTCGTCACCGGCGCCAGCCGCGGCATCGGCCTCGCCGTCGCACAGCTGCTGCACGAGGAGGGGGTGCGCGTGGTCGGCGCGGCCCGCACCGGCTCACCCGAACTCGAGAAGGTCACCGCCGCAACCGTTTCCGCCGACCTCAGCACCGCCGCGGGCGCCAACGCCGCAGTGGAGGCCGCCCTGGCCGAGCTCGGCGGGCTCGACATCCTGATCAACAATGTGGGCGGCGGCGACGTCGAGAAGCTGAGCGTCGGCTCCGTCCTCGACGTCACCGACGAGCAGTGGCAACAGATCTTCGACCTCAACCTGTTCAGCGCGGTCCGGACCAGCCGGGCGGCGCTGCCGAGCCTGATCGAACGCCGCGGCGCGATCGTGAACGTCTCCTCCATCAATTCGCGCTGGCCCTCCCCGGGGACGGCCGCCTACAGCGAGTCCAAGGCGGCGCTCACCCTGTTCGGCAAGCGGCTCAGCGAGGAGTTCGGCCCGCAGGGCGTCCGGACCAATACGGTCTCCCCCGGCGTCGTCGGCACTCCGCTCTGGCGCGATCCGCAGCGCTTCGGCGGCAAGGTCGCCGCCGCGCAGGGCATCTCGCACGACCAACTGATGGCCGCCCTCCCCGAACAGTTCGCCGTCGCCACCGGCCGCATCTCCGAACCCGAAGAGGTCGCCGCGCTGATCGCCTTCCTGGTGTCGGCTTAGGCGGCCAACATCAACGGCTCGGACTTCGTCATCGACGGAGGCACGCTGAAGACGGTCTGATCCCAACAAGTGGAGAACTTCTACGTTTACCTACGGTAAGTAACTTGGCTTGTAGAATGGGTGCATGCCGCATCCTCGTCTGACCACCGCTGCCGATCCCGAGGGGGACGAGCGTCATATCGTGGAGCTGGAGCGGGCCATCAATCGGCTCGCGCACCTGCTGACGCGGGTGCGGCGGCACGATCGGACGATCACCGCGGCGGGGGTGAATGTGGATCGGGCCAACGTGTCGCTGCTGCGCGTGCTCGCCGATACCGACGAGCCGCTGCGGCTCGGCGAGCTCGCGGCGCGGCTCGATGTGGAGGCCCCGCACGTCACCCGGCAGGTGCAGCGGCTGGAGCGCACCGGATTCGTTGCGCGCGTACCCGATCCGGACGATCGGCGCGCGCAGCGGGTGCGCCTGACACCCGCCGGATACGACGTCGTGGACGCCATTCGCGAGGTCATCCACGAGTCGATGCGAGAAGCGCTGGCGGAGTGGACATCCGAGGACCTGCGGCTGCTGGCCACGCTCAATCACCGGATGGTCGACGACTTCTGCGAGCACGCCGAACGCGCGCAGTGCGAGGACTGACCGCCCGCCTCACATCCGGATGGACACGTCCGGCCACGGCGGGCGGCGCAGCACCGCCAGCGTCGCGATGACCGCCGAGAGCAGGCCCGTCAGCACGCCCAGCGTGGCGATGCGGGTGGCGTCGAACGCGGGCTGCCACATCGCGGCGCCGTCGCGGACGACGAAGATGCCCAGCGGCTGCCCGCCGGGCCGCAACAGGCCCCCGGGCCGGGAGACGGTGATGATCGTGGACCCGTCGGCCGTCTCGTGCGGCGCACCGTAGATCATCGCATCACCCGCGGGCACGGGGAGAGCGAAGCGCTCACGAATTGTCATGCCTCAGCGTAGAACACACCCGCGCGGAAACCCCTACCCACTGTTGCGCTATTCGCAATATAAATTGCGCCCCTTGTGAATTGGGTGTGGGGTACGTCATTCTGTCGCGGGGACCACGGACAGGGGCCGTGATCGGACAGGCAGGAGAATCCGGTGCGAAACGGTGAGCTGGACCGGCGGCAATTTCTCGGGGTGCTCGGCGGCGCTCTCGGAGCGGGTGTCGCGGTGACGGTCGGCGTGCCACTGCCCGCGGTGGCGCGGGCGGCGGTCGGCCCCCGCGCCTATCTGGGCTGCTACACCTCCGACGGCGCCGGTGGGCGCGGAATCGGTGTCGCCGTGCGGGATCCGCGCACCGGCGCGCTGACCGTGACGAGCACGATCGACGTGACCGATCCGTCCTTCCTCGCGCCCTCCCCCGACGGCCGCTTCCTGTACGCGGTCGACGAGGGCTCCGGGCCGGGCAGCGTGACCGCCGTGGATCTGCGCCAGGACCCGCCGAAGGTGCTCAATACCGTTGCGGTGCAAGGCAATGCCCCCACCCACCTGTGCGTGACGCCGGACGGCCGCTGGGCGCTGACCGCCAACTACGACTCGGGCAGCGTCAGCGTGCTGCGCATCGCCGCGGACGGATCGCTCGGTGAGGTCACCGATGTGGCCCGGCACAACGGCTCCGGACCCGATCCCGATCGGCAGGCCGGACCGCACGCCCACCAGGTCCTCGTCGATCCCTCGGGCCGGTGGATCCTGGCGGTGGACCTGGGCGTCGACTCCGTGTACGTGTACCGGCTCGCCGACGGGAAGCTGATCCCGCACGACCAGGTCCGGATGGCGGCGGGCAGCGGGCCGCGGCACCTGTGCTTCCATCCCGACGACCGCCGCGCCTACGTCGCCAACGAGCTGGATTCGACGATCACCGTCTGCGAGTGGTTCGCCGACGACGGCATCCTGCGGCCCGTGCAGGCGGTGGCGGCGGACTCGAATACCGGTGGGTCCCGCAATTATCCGTCCGAACCGGTCGTCTCCCGCGACGGCCGGATCCTGTACGTGGCCAACCGCGGGCACGACAATATCGCCACCTTCGGCCTGTTCGACAACCTGCTGGTGCCCCTGGCCACCACCCCGTGCGGCGGGGTGTTCCCGCGCGATCTCACCCTCGATCCCGAGGGCACGCGGCTCTACGCCGCGAACCAGAAATCGAACTCGGTGACCCGGCTGGATCTCGACCCGATGACCGGATTGCCGGGCGCGGCGTCGCCGCCGTTGGATTTCCCCGCCGCCAGCTGCGTGCTGTTCGGGTAGACGCGACGGCCTAGAGCGCCTTGAGCTCCTCGGTCACCGCGCCGACCGACTTCTTCGCGTCGCCGAACAGCATGGAGGTGTGGTCGGCGTAGAACAGCGGATTGTCGATGCCCGCGAAACCGGAGTTCATCGAGCGCTTCAGCACGATCACCGATCTCGCCTGATCGACATTGAGCACCGGCATGCCGTAGATCGGGCTCGACGAGTCCTCGCGGGCCGCCGGGTTGGTGACGTCGTTGGCGCCGATCACCAGGGCGACATCGGTGCGGGCGAATTCGCCGTTGATGTCGTCCATCTCCTTGAGCGCGTCGTAGGAGACCTCGGCCTCGGCCAGCAGCACGTTCATGTGACCGGGCATGCGTCCGGCCACCGGGTGGATGGCGTATTTGACCTCGACACCCTTGGCCTCGAGCAGGCTCGCCATCTCCTTGACCGCGTGCTGGGCCTGGGCGACGGCCATGCCGTAGCCGGGCACGACGATGACCTGGTTGGCGTAGGCCATCTGGATGGCGGCGTCGGCGGCGCTGGTGGCCTTGGCCTGCTTCTGCTCACCGCTGCCCGCGGCGATCGCCCCGCCACCGCCGAAGCCACCGGCGACGATGGCCGGGATGGAGCGGTTCATCGCCTTGGCCATCAGGTTGGTCAGGATGGTGCCGGACGCGCCGACGATCATGCCGGCCACGATCATGGCGGTGTTGTTCAGCGCGAGACCCGCTGCGGCGGCGGACAATCCGGTGAGCGCGTTCAGCAGCGAGATGACCACCGGCATATCGGCGCCGCCGATGGGCAGCACCACCATCAGGCCGAGCACACCGGCGAGCACCAGCAGCAGGAGCATCCACCAGTGCGGCGCACCGTCTTTCGTGGCGCCGATGCCGATCACCACGGCCGCCGCGACCGCGCCCGCGAACAGCAGCAGATTCAGCGGCTGCTGCAACCTACCGACGCCGATCGGGCGGCCGGGCAGGATCTCCTGCAACTTGCCGAACGCGATCAGCGAACCCCAGAACGACACCGAGCCGATGATCGCCGCGAACAGCGACCCGACCACGATATGCACCGACGGCTGCTCGGTGATCCGCGAAAACCCTTGCGTATTCAGGAATTCCGACCACGAGATGAGCGCGACCGTGCCGCCGCCCACGCCGTTGAACGCCGCCACCAGCTGCGGCATCGCCGTCATCTTGGTGAAGCGGGCGGGCGGAATGCCCAGCGCCACACCGACGATCAGACCGGCGACGATCAGAATCCAGTTGGATGTGTGCCGGACGGAGATGAAGGTCGCGACGACCGCGATGGCCATGCCGACCGCGGCGATCTGGTTGCCGCGCACCGCCGTCTTCGGCCCGGTCAGGCCCATCAGACCGTAGATGAACAGCGCGAACGCGACGACATAGAGAACGTTGACGAGATTGTCCATGGCTCACTTACCCGCCTTCTCCGAGTCGGCGGCGGCTGCTCCGGTGGGCTTCTTGGTCTTGAACATGCCGAGCATCCGGTCGGTCACCACGAATCCGCCGATGACATTGAGGGTTCCGAACACCACGGCGACGAACAGGATGATCTGGATCGCGACGGACGGATGCTGCACCCGGCCCAGCACCACCAGCGCGCCGAGCACCACGATGCCGTGAATGGCGTTGGTGCCCGACATCAGCGGCGTGTGCAGGGTGTTGGGCACCTTGGAGATGACGGCGAAGCCGACGAACCCGGACAGCACCAGAATCGCGATATTGGCCAGCAGTTCGGTGTACATCAGCTCTGCTCCTCACGGGTGACGCAGGAATCGGCCAGCACCTGATCGTCGAAGTCCGGCTCGAGCTTGCCGTCGACGAGCATCAATTCCAGCAGGGCCGCAATGTTTTTCGAGTACAGCTCGCTGGCGTGCTCGGGCATGGTGGCGGGCAGGTTGAGCGGCGAGGCGATGGTGACGTCGTGGCGCACCACGACCTTGCCGGGCTCGGTCAGTTCGCAGTTGCCGCCCGTCTCACCGGCCAGGTCCACGATCACGCTGCCGGGCCGCATGCCCTCCACCGCCGCGGCGGTCACCAGGCGCGGCGCCGGGCGGCCCGGCACCAGCGCGGTGGTGATCACCACGTCGAAGCCCTTGATGGCATCCTCCAGAGCCTGTTGCTGGCGGGCCTTCTCGTCGTCGGTGAGCTCGCGCGCGTAGCCGCCCTCACCGGCGGCGTCGATGCCCAGATCCAGCCACTGCGCGCCCACCGAGCGCACCTGATCGGCCACCTCGGGCCGCACGTCGTAGCCGGTGGTGCGGCCGCCGAGCCGCTTGGCGGTGGCCAGCGCCTGCAGGCCCGCGACGCCGACGCCGAGCACCAGCACGGTGGCCGGTTTCACGGTTCCGGCCGCGGTGGTCAGCATCGGGAAGAAGCGGGTGGATTCCTGGGCGGCCAGCAGCACCGCCTTGTACCCGGCGACATTGGCCTGTGAGGACAGCGCGTCCATCACCTGCGCCCGGGAGATGCGCGGAATCGCCTCCACCGCAAAGGCTTGCACGCCCGCGGCCTTCAGCGCGCCGATCTTGTTGTCCGCGTTGCGCGGCGCCAGGAAGCCGATGAGCGTCTGCCCCGCGGATAACTTCGCGATCTCGGCGTCGTTGGGCGGGACGACCTTCACCACCACGTCGGCCGACCACGGGTCGCCGATCGTCGCGCCGGCGTCCACGTAGGCATCGTCCGGGATGAGCGCGCCCGCTCCGGCGCCGGCCTCGACGACGACCTGGACGCCCTGCTTGGACAGGCTGGGAACGATCTTCGGCACCAACGCGACGCGGCGCTCCTCCGGGGTGGTCTCCCGGACGACACCGATCCGTGTGCCGTGCGTTGTCTCCAATGGTCAACTTCCTAACTCGTCACGGTAGCTGGCCCCACGGTCCGGAGCGGACCGGTGCGGTACGGTCCAGAGTTCGAGAACTTACTTGCAAGTAGGTTTCGCAAACTGTACCCGGCCCGCGGTGAGCGTAGCTGAGATCAACGTCACAATCCTGGATGAAATTCCGCCGAATTGTCCCTATATAGCGGCTGCCGGGGAGTGTTCTGTGCCACTCGTACGCCGTAATGTGCACGGGGTGAGTGGCTGCATCTTCTGCCGGATCGTCGCGGGCGACGCGCCCGCCACGCCGGTCCACGAGGACGACCTGCTGTATGCCTTTCTCGATATCCGGCCGATCACCCGGGGGCACCTGCTGGTGATCCCGAGGTCGCACGCGACGAATCTCGAGGATCTCGATCCCGGGATCGGCGCGCGGATCTTCACGCTCGGGCAGCGGCTGGCAAAGGCGTTGCGCTGCAGCGACCTCGGGGCGGACGGTGCGAATCTGGTGCTCAACGACGGCAGGTCGGCGTTCCAGACGGTGCATCATGTCCATCTGCACGTGGTGCCGCGGCGGCGCGGCGACACGCTCACCTTCGCCAAGGGATTTCTGCTGCGCCGCCCGCACGAACCCGAGGCCACCGCCGCCGCCGTCCGCGCCGGTCTGGACCGACTCGCCCTCGAGGAGAAGGAATCTCGCGCATGACGACACCGACGTTCGATCGCGCCGAACTGGCCGCCGGGCTGTCCGAACAGTGGAATGCGCTGGCGCGGTTGACCGCCGGGCTCACCGAGCAGCGCTGGCGCACCCCGTCACCGCTGCCCGGGTGGACGGCGTTCGATGTGCTCGCGCACGTGATCGGCATCGAATCGATCCTGCTGGGCGAGCCGACGCCGACGGTCGAGGCCGAGGTGACGGCGTTCGGCCACGTGCGCAACCAGGTGGGCGAGCTGAACGAGACCTGGGTGGAGTCGTTGCGGCCGCTGACCGGTGAGCGGCTGCGGGAGCGGTTCGTCGAGGTCGCCGAGCGCCGCCGCAAGGCGCTGGCGGCGATGAGCGAGGCGGACTGGCAGCAGCCCACGCCGTCCCCGGTCGGCGTGGTGCCCTACGGGCGGTTCATGCGCACCCGGCTGTTCGACTGCTGGATGCACGAACTCGATATCGCCGACGCCCTGGGCGTGTCGGTCGACGAGGGCGGCGCCCGGGCCGAACTCGCGCTCGACGAGATCGTGCCGTATCTGGGCCGCACACTGGTCAAGCGCGGCGGGGCGCCCGCGGGTTCCCGCATCACCGTCGAGCTCACCGGACCGGTGACCCGCACGCTGCACGTCCGGGTCGAGGAGCGGGCGGAACTCGTTGCGGCGCTGGACCGTCCGGCGGATGTGCTGATCCGGCTGGGTTCGGGCCTGTTCGCGCGGCTGTGCGGCGGTCGCGTCCGGGCCGCCGACCATGCCGACGCGATCGAGCTGTCCGGCGACGCGGAGCTCGGGCGGCGACTGGTCGACCACCTCGGCTTCACCATCTGAGCGCCGATGCGACTGTTCCTGTCCAGCTACCGTTTCGGCGCCCACTACGACCGGTTCGCCGCGCTGGTGGGCGAGCCGGGCCGGGTGGCGGTGATCCCCAATGCCATGGACTGCTGGCCCTCCGTGTGGCAGGGCGCGGTGACCAGCGATCTGATTCCCCTGCGGCAGCGCGGCTTTCGGCCGGAGGTGCTGGATCTGCGGGAATACCTCGGCCGCACCGACGAACTGGAGCGCGCGCTCGCCGGATTCCCGCTGGTGTGGGTGCGCGGCGGCAATACCTTCGTGCTGCGCGCCCAATTCGCCCGCAGCGGAGCCGATCTCGTCCTGCCCCGGCTGCTCGCCGCCGACGCGCTGGCCTACGCCGGTTACAGCGCCGGGGCCTGCCTGCTCGCCCCCGACCTGCACGGGCTGGAGGCGGCGGACGACCCCGCCGACGTCCCACCCACCTGCGGCATCGAAACCCGCTGGGACGGACTGGGTCTGGTGAACCACCGCATCGTCCCGCACGTCGACTCGCCGGGGACCGACCCGGACGGAATCGGGGCGCGAATCGCGGCCCGCTACCGCGCCGAAGGTATCGCGCACTGGGCGCTGACGGATGATGATGTCGTGGTGGTGGACGGGGATCGGGTGGATGTACTGAATTGATCCCGGCCAAAAGCACGCCGGGATCAGGTAGTAGGCACGCCGGGATCAGGTGATGAGCACGCCGGAAACAGGCGTTGAGCGCGTCGGGTCCAGATGATGAGCACGCCGGAAACAGGCGATGGGCACGCCGGGTCCAGATGATGAGCACGCCGGAAACAGGCGATGGGCACGCCGGGTCCAGATGATGAGCACGCCGGAAACAGGCGATGGGCACGCCGGGTCCAGATGATGAGCACGCCGGAAACAGGCGATGGGCACGCCGGGTCCAGATGATGAGCACGCCGGAAACAGGCGATGAGCGCGCCGGGTCCAGATGATGAGCACGCCGGAAACAGGCGATGGGCACGCGGGGATGAGGGATGGGCACGGCGGGATCAGGGGGAGGTATTACCGTGATTCCGGCGTGCTTTTGGCCGGAATCCCTTCGGCGGCACTGCCTTCCGGGGCGGTAACCCGGCGCACGGCATTCTTCAGCCAGGCTCGCCACTGTTCCGGGTCGTCGGTGCCGCCGAGGGCGAAGCGGGCGGACTGGGGGAGGGCTTGGCGGTAATTGATCAGGCCGGTGAGTAGGAGCAGCAGGTATTCCGGGGGGACGTCGGTGCGGAGTAGGCCGCGCTGCTGGGCCGCGTCGATCTTGGATACCTTGTCCCGGTAGCGGTTCGCGCGCATCTCGCCCGCGGTGATCCGGTCCGGCAGCAGTTCCAGCGCCTCCCACATCTGCAGGCGCAGGAACTCCGGGTGCCGGAGGTGGTACTCCAGATGCGCGTCGACCCAGGCATCGATATCGTCGATGTCGGTGGAGACGGCCGCCGCCACATCCAGCATGGCCTTCTCCAGCACCTGCTGGAACAGCTGTTGCTTGTCGCCGAAGTAGGCGTAGATCAACTGCTTGTTGGCCTTGGCGTTGCGAGCGATCCGATCGACCCGCGCCCCCGCGATGCCGTGCGCCGCGAACTCCTCGGTCGCGGCGGCGAAGATGCGGGCCTTGGTCGCCTCGGGATCCCTCGACGTCATCCCTCGATAGTAACCAACTAATCAGTTGACAAGACGTCGGGCCGACTGGAATATTCGCAACCAACCGGTTAGTTACAGCTCTCGTGAGCCGCCTCATCCCCACCGAAGTTCGGGAGCACGACGTGTCCATGCTCGAAACCCGTTCCGCCCCAACCCCTACCGTTGCCTCCGATGCCGATCCGACGCCTTATCCGGCCCGCTGGCGGGTGTTGCCGGTGGTGCTGAGCGCCATGTTCATGGCGATGTTCGACTGGTTCGTGGTCAATGTCGCGGCCTCCTCGCTGCAGCACGACCTGCATGCCGGTGAGTCGGCGCTGGAACTGATCGTGGGCGGCTACGGCTTCGCCTACGCCTCCGGGCTGATCACCGGCGGCCGCCTCGGCGACCTGCACGGTCACCGCCGCCTGTTCGTCATCGGCATGCTGGCCTTCACCGCCGCCTCGCTGCTGTGCGGGCTGGCGCCCAATGCCTGGGCGCTCGTGGCGTTCCGGGTGCTGCAGGGCGGCACCGCGGCGCTGATGGTGCCGCAGATGCTGGCGCTGATCAACACCATGTTCCCGGTCCGGGAGCGGGCGCGCGCCATGGCGGCGTTCGGCGCGACCATCGGCATCGGCTCGGTCGCCGGTCAGGTGCTCGGCGGCGTGCTGCTGAACATCGACCTGTTCGGCTGGGGCTGGCGGACCATCTTCTACATCAATGTGCCGATCGGCCTGGCCGCGGCGGCGCTGGCCGCGCGCTGGCTGCCCCGGCACGAGCGCACCCGGCGTCCGCGGCTGGATCCCGTCGGCGCGCTGGGCATCGCGGCCGCGCTGGCGCTGCTGCTGGTGCCGATCACGCTGGGCCGTCCCGAGGGCTGGCCGGTGTGGACCTGGCTCTCGATGCTCGCCGCGGTGCCGGTGCTGCTGCTCACCCTGCGCTACGAGGGCCGGTTGGCGCGGCGCGGCGGGGAGCCGGTGCTCGACACCGCGATGGTGCGCGAGCGCGGCTTCAGTCTGGGCCTGGTGATCGCCGGTGGGTATCTCACCTTCTTCGCGGGCTTCATGCTGTGCCTGACGCTGCTGTTGCAGAACGGGCTCGGATTGTCGCCGCTGCGTGCGGGATTGGCGTTCGCGCCGCTGGGCGTCTGCTTCGCGGGCAGTTCGTTCTTCCTGGCGCGGCGGGTGGCCGATCGGATCGGCAACCGGGTCATGGTGGTCGGCACGCTGGTCAGCCTGACCGGTCTCGCGGTGACGCTGCTCGCGCTGGCGACCGGCGGACCGAATGTCACCGCGCTGGAGCTGATCCCGGGCATGATGATCGTCGGCACGGGGAACGGCCTCACCATTCCGTCGGTGGTCGGGGCGGTGCTGTCCTCGGGCATCCCACCGCAGCAGGCCGGTATGGCCGCGGGCGTGCTCACCACCTCCCAGCAGTTCGGAAACGCCATCGGCGCAACGGTTCTCGGGGTGATCTTCTTCTCGGCCCTGGGCGCCTCGCACGGCACCGGCTCGTATGTGACCGCGATGGAGATGACGGCCGTGGCCGCGATCGCGGTGCTGGCGGTGGTGCTGGTCGCCGCGCTCGCGCTGCCGCGGCGGTCGGCACGCTGACGTCTTCGGTCCCGGCCAAAAGCATGCCGGGACCACGGGATTCAGGCATGCCGGGACCACGAGATTCGGTAGGGACTACAGGTACAGGCCGGTGCCGTGTTCCGGGCGTTCGCTGGCCACCGCGTGCAGGTCGCGTTCGCGCAGGACCAGGTATGCCTGGCCCTTCACCTCGACCTCGAACTGGTCCTCGGCGCTGAACAGCACGCGGTCGCCGACGCCGACGCTACGCACGTGGGAGCCGGCGCCGCAGACGTCGCCCCAGATCAGGCGCTTGGCTACCTGCGCGGTGGCCGGAATCAGGATGCCGCCGCTGCTGCGCCGCTCTCCCGTCTCCTGGGACACGCGCACCATGACCCGGTCGTGCAACATCTGAATCTCTAGCTGGGGATCGGACACCCGCGGCATTGTACTGCCCGGCCCGCGATGCGACGTTCAGGAAATTCGCCGGTCGGCGGAGTCGAGGGTGTCCCAGAGGGTCAGCCAGCGGTGGCGGGTGATGTCGTCGGCCTCGGTGAGCAGGATGTGCAACAGGGCGCGGGGGTCGGCGGCCCACCGCTGTCCGAGGGCGGCGGCCTCGGCGGGGGCGAACAGGCCGGACAGATTCAGGGCGGTGAGCCAGTCGCCGATCTCACCGCGGTGTAGGCGCCGCACGGCGTCCTCCGTGATCGGCTCGGCGGCGAACAAGGCGGCGATCACGGCCCGGACACCGGGCGACTCCCCCTGCATGACGACTTCCCTTCGCATGGCCTTCCCCGGCCGTCGAAACTGTCGGCGTGGCAGGGATTCTGCCGCGTCGCGGCGGCGCGCACCACCCCTACCGCCCGTACGGTACGGCGGGTGGGCGGTAGTTTCGGGGTGTGGACGTGAACACCCTCGCCGCCCTGCTCCCCGGCGGCATGCTGGTCACCGATCCGGACATCCTGGCGGGCTATCGGCAGGATCGCGCGCTGGATCCCGATGCCGGGACCCCGCTCGCGCTGGTGCGGCCCACCACCACCGAGCAGGTCGCCACGGTCCTGCGCTGGGCGAGCGAGCATCGGGTCCCGGTGATCCCGCGCGGGGCCGGTACCGGGCTGTCCGGCGGGGCCACGGCCCAGGACGGGGCGCTGCTGCTGAGCACCGAGCGCATGCGCGCGATCACCGTCGATCCGGTCATCCGCACCGCCGTGGTGCAGCCCGGCCTGCTCAATGCGGACGTCAAGCGGGCTGTCGCCGAGCACGGCCTGTGGTATCCCCCGGACCCGTCGTCGTTCGAGATCTGCTCCATCGGCGGGAACGCCGCCACCAACGCGGGCGGGCTGTGCTGCGTGAAATACGGCGTGACCACCGATTACGTGCTCGGCATGGAGGTGGTGCTGGCCGACGGCACCGCGATGCGGCTGGGCGGGCCGCGGCTGAAGGATTCCGCCGGGCTGTCGCTGACCAAGCTGTTCGTCGGCAGCGAGGGCACCCTGGGCGTCATCACCGAGCTGACGCTGCGCCTGCTGCCCGCGCAATCGCCCCAGAGCACCGTCGTCGCAACGTTTTCCACGCTCACCGCCGCCACCGCCGCGATTCTGGAGATCACCGGGCGGCTGCGGCCGTCGATGCTGGAGTTCATGGACTCGGTCGCGATCAACGCCGTCGAGGACGAAATGCGCATGGGCCTGGATCGTTCCGCGGCGGGCATGCTGGTGGCGCGCTCGGACGCCCCCGGCGAATACGCCGCCCGCGAGGCCGCGACCATCCTCGAGCTCTGCGAGAAGTCCGGCGCCGCCGAGGTTTTCAGCACCGAGGACCCCGACGAGGGCGAGGCGTTCTGCGCCGCACGCCGATTCGCCATTCCCGCGCTGGAACGCAAGGGGCCGCTGCTGCTCGAGGACGTCGGGGTGCCGCTGCCGCGGCTCGGCGAACTGATCGACGGCATCGCCGCCATCGCGGCCCGGCGGCAGGTGCTGGTCTCGGTGATCGCGCACGCCGGCGACGGCAACACCCACCCGCTGATCGTCTACAACCCCGCCGACGTGGCCGAGAGCGCCCGCGCGCAGCAGGCGTTCGGCGAGATCATGGACCTGGCGATCGCCCTCGGCGGCACCATCACCGGCGAACACGGCGTGGGCCGACTCAAGAAGGCATGGCTGCCCGACCAACTCGGCCCGGACGCCATGGCGCTGACCCGGCGCATCAAGGACGCGCTCGATCCGCAAGGAATTCTCAATCCCGGCGCGGTGCTGTAGTGCGGCACCGGTCGCGGTCGAGGTCCGGAACAATCCCGGCAACCGAGGAGTTTCACAAAATATGACGACCCGGCTCGAACACAATACTGCGGCCAGCCGATACGAGATCCATCTCGACGGCACGCTTGCCGGCTATGCCGACTACAGCGAGCGCACCGACGGTACCGGAAAGGTTCGGGATTTCCAGCACACGCTCACGTTTCCGGAATTCCGGGGTCGCGGTGTGGCGGCAGCACTGGTCGAATTCGCCCTCGAGGACTCACGCACCGCGGGTTTTCGCATCATACCCACGTGCTGGTACGTGGAGGAGTTCATCGCGGCGCATCGCGAATACGCCGATCTCGTCGCCTAATTACGGCGGCGCCAGACCAGGAACTGCCGGTCCGTCACGGTGCCCATGGCCTCGATCACCTTGGCATGATCGAAACCCGGAAGTTGCTGCAGGCGCATGAGGAATGCGGTGTCGGCCGCGGAATGCGGGACGACGCAGCCGTTTCCCCGGGCGCCGATCAGCACGAAGAACACATCGTCGGCGAACGGACCGTCGGCCGTTGTGATGATGCGAACCTCCGAAAGTTCTTGCCACAAAACCTCTTCGACTCGACCGTTGTCCAACGTTCGCCGGACGAACCTGTCGTTGATCTCGACTCCGGCCATGCCTCAATAGTGCTCCACCGGAGCGTTGTCCGACAGACCTGAATTCGCCCGATTGCGACTGAGCGCACAGCTGTAAGAACATGTCCCGGTCGGTCGTGTTCGCACCGGCCGCACGCTGTGAAAACGCCGACGGGTCGGGGTTCAGCGCAAGATGGCGCGGCTCATGACGAGCCGCTGGATCTGGTTGGTGCCCTCGTAGATCTGGGTGATCTTGGCGTCGCGCATCATCCGCTCGACCGGGAAGTCGGTGGTGTAGCCGGCGCCGCCGAACAGCTGCACGGCGTTGGTGGTGACCTCCATGGCCACGTCGGAGGCGAAGCACTTGGAGGCGGCGGAGATGAAGCCGAGGTTCTTCTCGCCGCGCTCGGCGCGGGCGGCGGAGGTGTAGACCATCAGCCGCGCGGCCTCCACCTTCATCGCCATGTCGGCGAGCATGAACTGGGTGTTCTGGAAGTCGGAGATGGCCTTGCCGAACTGCTTGCGGTCCTTGGTGTAGGCGATCGCGGCGTCCAGCGCGCCCTGCGCGATGCCGACGGCCTGCGCGCCGATGGTCGGGCGGGTGTGGTCGAGGGTCTGCAACGCGGTCTTGAAGCCGGTGCCCTCGGCGCCGATGATGCGGTCGCCCGGGACGCGGCAGTTCTCGAAGTACAGCTCGGCGGTCGGCGAGCCCTTGATGCCCAGCTTGTGCTCCAGCGGGCCCACCACGAAGCCCTCGTCGTCGGCGTGCACCATGAACGCGGAGATGCCGTTGGCGCCCTTGTCCGGGTCGGTCACGGCCATGACGGTGTACCAGCTGGACTTGCCGCCGTTGGTGATCCAGCACTTGGAGCCGTTGATGATCCAGTCGTCGCCGTCGCGGCGGGCGCGGGTGCGCATCGAGGCCGCGTCGGATCCGGCCTCGCGCTCGGACAGCGCGTAGGAGGCCATCTTGCCGTTCACGATGTCCGGCAGCACCTTCTGCTTGAGCTCCGTGGAGCCCTGCAGGATCAGGCCCATGGTGCCGAGCTTGTTCACGGCCGGGATCAGCGAGGACGAGCCGCACACGCGCGCGACCTCCTCGATCACGATGCAGGTGGCGACCGAGTCCGCGCCCTGCCCGCCGAACTCGTCGGGCACGTGCACGGCATTGAACCCGGCGGCGTTCAGCGCGTCCAGCGCCTCCTGCGGGAACCGGGAGTGCTCGTCCACATCCTTCGCGTGCGGGGCGATCTCCTTCTCCGCCAGGCCGCGAATGGCCTCGCGCAGCTCGTTGTGGATGTCGTCCAGCTTGAACAGATCGAAGTCGGGATTGCCCGCCATGGGTATCACTCCTGGTCGTGGTTCACATCGTCATGGTCCCGGCACGCGGAACCGTCATGGTCCCGGCACGCGAAACCTTCATGGTCCCGGCACGCGGAACCCGTCATGGTCCCGGCACGCTTTTGGCCGGGAGCGAATCTCCAGCGTTCGGCACTCAGTGCCAGTCGATTGCGAGTATACGCCGCAGCAATACCACTGAATGCCTAGATGTTCCGCACTTCACGTGGCACTGAGTGTCACGATGTGAATCGTGTTCTAGATCACAGATTACCGAGTCGATGCGAGAGCAGATCGGCGACCTGCCGCGGCGGCATATCCCGCGGGAACACCGCGACCACCAGGTCTCCCGAGGCACTGCGCCCGCCGCGCGGAATGTCGGCCAGCGCCGCCCGCAGGTCGGCGGCACCGGCCTCGGACCGACCGCGCACCATCCGCCGGAGCAGATAGTTGTGCGTCGCCGTGACCGCGGCGGTGAACTGGATCAGCGCCAGATCGGAGGCGTCCGGCAGCCGGGTTCGCAAATAGTCGGTGAACAGCCGCTCGTACCGGAACACCGTGACGATCTCGCGGTCGCGCAGCGCGGGCACCCCGCGCACCACCCGGTACCGCCGCGCCGCCAGTTCCCTTGTCTGCGTGAACCTCTCGAACACCTCGACCACGGCCTCGCAGACCGCGTCCCACGGATCCCCCTGTGCGCCCTCGAGATACGCGCGGGCCAGCTCCAGCTGCGACTCGTGGTCGGCGAAGATCACGTCCTCCTTCGACCGGAACTGCCGGAAGAACGTCCGCCGCGAGATCCCCGCCGCCTCCGCGATCTCGTCGACGGTCGTTGCCTCGTAGCCCTTTTCGGCGAACAACCGCAGCGCGTGGTCGACCACCGCCAACTTGAACGCCGACGACTCGTCCATCACCCGAGCAGTCGGGCCCGGAGCGCGTCGTCCTTGTCCAGCACCAGCTTTTCCAGGTCGGCCTGGAATTGCTCCATGCGGGAACGCAATTCGGGGTCGGCGGCGGCCAGAATGCGCACGGCCAGCAGACCGGCGTTGCGGGCACCGCCGATGGAGACGGTGGCGACGGGCACGCCGGCGGGCATCTGGACGATCGACAGCAGCGAATCCATGCCGTCGAGGTACTTCAGCGGGACCGGGACGCCGATGACGGGCAGCGCGGTCGCCGAGGCCACCATGCCGGGCAGGTGAGCGGCGCCGCCCGCACCGGCGATGATCACCTTGATGCCGCGGCCCGCGGCGGCGCGCGCGTAGTCGAGCATGCGCTGCGGGGTGCGGTGCGCGGAGACGACGCCGACCTCGAAGCGAATCCCGAACTCCGCCAGCGCCTCCGCCGCGGCCTCCATCGTCGGCCAGTCGGAGTCGCTGCCCATGATCAGGCCAACTACCGGTTCACTCATGGGGATCCCATCCGTCGGTCCATACCGCGTGCGACATCCAGTGCGCCGCCCGCTCCGCCTTCTCGCGCACCTCGGCCACGTCGTCGCCGAGGATGTTGATGTGCCCGATCTTGCGATTCGGGCGCTCGCCCTTGCCGTACAGGTGCACCTTCGCCTCCGGCAGGCGGGCGAACAGGTGGTGCAGCCGCTCGTCCATCGACATGGCCGGGGCCTGCGCGGCGCCGAGGATGTTGGCCATCACGGTCACCGGGGCCAGCGGGCTGGTGTCGCCGAGCGGATAGTCCAGCACCGCGCGCAGATGCTGTTCGAACTGGCCGGTGACCGCGCCGTCCATGCCCCAGTGACCGGAGTTGTGCGGGCGCATCGCCAGCTCGTTCACCAGGATGGCGCCGTCGCGGGTTTCGAACAGCTCCACCGCCATCGCGCCGGTGACGCCCAGCTCCTGCGCCAGCCGCAGCGCCAGCGTCTCCGCCTCGGCCGCCAGCGCGGCGGGCAGATCGGGGGCGGGCGCGAGCACGACCGCGCACTGGCCGTCGCGCTGCACCGTCTCGACCACCGGCCAGGTCGCGGCCTGACCGAACGGGGAGCGCGCCACCATCGCCGACAGCTCGCGCCTCAGGTCCACCCGCTGCTCGGCCAGCAGCGTCACGCCGTGCGCCAGCTGATCGCGCGCCACGCGCTCGGCCTCGGCCGGACCGTCGAGCATCCAGACGCCGCGGCCGTCGTAGCCGCCGCGCACCGCCTTCAGTACGAACGGGCCATGCTCGGCGGCGAAGGCCGCCGCGTCGGCGGGCGATTCGACCGGAGCGAACGCGGGCACCGGCACGCCCAGCTCGGACAGCTTGCGGCGCATGGCCAGTTTGTCCTGGGCGTAGATCAGCGCGCCCGGCGGCGGCTGCACATTGACCCCCTCGGCGACGAGTGCCGCCAGGTGTTCGGTCGGGACGTGCTCGTGGTCGAAGGTGACCGCGTGCGATCCGACGGCCGCCTTGCGCAGCGCGGCCAGATCGGTGTGCGATCCCAGCACCACCTCGGGGGTCACCTGCGCGGCCGGGTCGTCGGGGCGCTCGGCCAGCACCCGCAGCCGCTGCCCCAGGGCGACCGCCGCCTGATGCGTCATCCGCGCCAGCTGGCCGCCGCCGATCATCGTCACGGTCGGCATGCCCGCCGAATCGAAGGAACGTGCGCTCACGTCGCACCATATTGTCATGACGCGGCTCACTACGGCGCGTGCGGGTTGGTTGCGCCCCGAACGGGGGCCGTAGACTCGTTTCGTGTCATTCGTCGACGACGTGGTCAACGTCTTCCCCACATCGCTTCGGGACCTGGCGTATCGCCATCACGAACTGATCAAGTTCGCGATTGTCGGCGCGACCACGTTCGTCATCGACAGCGGCATCTTCTACATCCTGAAATTGACGGTGCTGTCGCCGAAACCGGTCACCGCCAAGATCATTTCCGGTGTCATCGCGGTCATCGCGTCCTACATCCTCAATCGGGAGTGGTCGTTCAAGGGCCGCGGCGGCCGCGAGCGCCATCACGAGGCGCTGCTGTTCTTCGTGGTCAGCGGCGGCGGCGTGATCCTGAGCTTCCTGCCGCTGTGGGCGTCGCGCTACGTGTTCCACCTCGAGGTGCCGCACGTGAGCCTGACGGTGGAGAACATCACCGACTTCCTCAGCGCCTTCATCATCGGAAACATTCTGCAGATGGTGTTCCGATTCTGGGCCATGCGCCGCTTCGTCTTCCCCAACGAAATCGACGCGCTGGTCGAGGAATTCGAGGAATTGTACGAAGAGGAAGAACAGTTGGGCTCTGTCGAATAGCGCCGCCTCCGGCGTCGCGGGTTTGCGGCCTCGTGACCCCGTCGTTCAGCGCCCGCTGCTTGCTCCTTCGTCGCATCGCAGCGGACGCTGAACGACGGGGCGGCCGCAAACCGTGGCGGTGCGGTGGTGTTCATCGCGGCTCGGTGAGGACGCCGTTCATCACCCGGCCCGCCGAGGGCTTGCCGAGGAAGATCGCGAAGAGGGCGGGGCGGCGGCGCTGCAGCTCCAGGCGGCCGCCGTCGGCCTCGATGAGGGCCCGGGCCAGCGCCAGGCCCACACCGGTCGACCCGGCGCCGGAGAATCCGCGATCGAAGATGTGCGGCGCGAGTTCGTCGCTGACCCCGATGCCCTCGTCGGCCACCTCCACGCACACCAGCGGCTCGCGATCCGGGCCGCCGTAGACCGTGCGCACCGACACCGTGCAGTCGCCGCCGCCGTGCGTGAGCGCGTTGTCGACCAGCACCGCCACCGCCTCGCGCAGCCGCGATCCGGTCACCGGGGCGCGCAGCATCGGGTCGCCCGACAGCACCAGCCGCCGCCCGGAGTCGGAGAACGGGTGCCGCCACTCGGCCACGATCGCGCGCAGCTCGTCGACGACGGGAACCGGATCCCGGTCGGCCGCGCCCTCGTCCCGCGAGGCCCGCACCAGTTCGTCGATGGCGGCGGTCAGCCGGTCGACCTGGGCCATCGCCTCCTCGGCCTCGTGCACCACCGCCGGGTCGGTGTGCGCGGACAGCTCGTCCAGGCGCAGCCGCACCGCGGTCAGACGGCTGCGCAGCTGATGGGAGACGTCGGCCACCAGCGCGTGCTCGCGCTGCAGCCGACCCGCGATCTCGACGGTCGCCGAGTCCAGCACGTCCGAGACGCGGTCGAGTTCGGTGATGCCGTGCCGGCGCGGATCGGGCCGGAAGTCGCCCATCGCCAGCCGGGCGGCGCGCGCGGCCACGTCCCGCAGCGGGTCGGCCACCCGCCGCGCGGTCACCACCGCCACCGCCGCACCGGCCGCCAGCGACGCCAACGCCACCAACGCCACCGCGCCGACGGCCTGCCGCTGCTGGGAGCGCATCGGCGCGGCCGGGACCTCGAGGCGCAGCGAACCGGAGGTGCCCATCGTCAGCGACTCCACCACCGGATCCTCGACCTGCGAGACCCCGGCGTCCACGCGCAGGGCGGCGTCCTCGGGGGTGGGATAGATGATGGTCAGCCGCCCGCCCGGCGGAATCAGCGGCCGCACCGAGCGCAGGTCGAGGGTGCCGTGCACCAGGCCGTCGTCGCGCTCCTGGGCGACGATCTCGACCGACATCCGGTCCAGCCGGACCCGCAGATCGTTGCGGGTGATATCGGCCACCCACTGCCAGGCGGTGTAGGCCAGCGGTATCCCGAGCACGACCGTGGTCAGGGTCAGCGCGGCCAGCATCGACAGCAGTATTCGGCGCCGCATGAGCCTCAGTCGGTGTTGAACCGGAAGCCGACCCCCCGGACCGTGACGATGCGCCTCTCGGCGACCGGTCCCTCGTCACCGATCTTGCGCCGCAGCCAGGACATGTGCATGTCCAGCGTCTTGGACCCGCGTAGGTCGGCGTCGCCCCACACCTCGCGCAGGATGATCTCCCGCGGCACCACCTGCCCGGCCCGGTCGATGAGCACCTTGAGCAGCTCGTATTCCTTGTTGGCCAGGTTCACCTCGTGCCCGTTGACCAGCACCCGGCGCGCCTGCGGCTCCAGCCGCACGCCGCCGATCTCGACCGCCTCGTCCCCGATCCCGCTGCGCCGCAACAGGGCTCGCACCCGCGCCAGCAGCTCGGCGAGCCGGAACGGCTTACCCACGTAGTCGTCGGCGCCCGCGTCCAGCCCGACCACGAAGTCGACCTCGTCGGTGCGGGCGGTGAGCATCAGCACCGCCAGATCGGCGCCGCGCGCCCGCACCTGACGGCAGACCTCCAGCCCGTCCATGCCCGGTAGGCCGAGATCGAGTATCAGCAGGTCGTGGTCGCCCTCCAGGGCCCGCTGCAGCACGGCGGGACCGAAGTTCTCCACGGTCACCGAGTAACCCTCACGGCCCAGGGCCCGAGAGAGCGGCGCGGCGATGGCCTCGTCGTCTTCGGCCAGCAGTACTGCGGTCACGATCCAAGATTACGCAGTTGCGGCAATTGTCTGTGTTCCTTCATCGGTAGTCCGGGGCGCCGGTGCCGCGGCGGTCGTAGGGCTGGTTGTCGAAGACCTCGTGATACAGCAGGGCGTGCACCTTCTGGACGTCCGGGATGTCGTCGTATTCGAGGGGGTCGCCCGAGGCGGCGTCGATGATCAGGGTGCCGGTGCCGAGCATGCGGTCGAACACGCCGTGCCGGAACTGCACACTGGAGATGCGGTTCATCGGGATGTCGATGCCGGTGTGGGTGAGCACGCCCTCGCGGATCAGCACCCGGCGGTCGGTGACAATGAAATGCGTTGTTTTCCAACGCAGTACGGGCGCGGCGCCGCGCCACAGCACCAGGGCCGCCCAGGCCGCGGCGATGGCGATGAGGGCCGCGTCGTGACCGGTGCCGTCCAGATGCCGCCACGCGAATCCCCCGGCGAATCCGGCGAGCGCGGTGGCCACGATGAAGGTGACCGCGGGCCAGAACAGCATCTTCCAGTGCGGATGACGATGCAGCAGCAACCGTTCGTCGGGTGCCAGCAGCTCCTCCGGATAACCCATACGCGAACCCTACCGCGCCGAGATGCGACAATGTCCCGCAGCGAACGTCTCTTGCTCTTCCGAAGTTCGACCACCCGTGTTCGTCGATATGCGATAGCGGAGGCATGTGTGACCAGGGAACTTACCCAACTGGAAATCCTCACCGAACTCGAACCCGTCGCGGAGCAGAACCTGAACCGCCATCTGTCGATGGCCAAGGACTGGCATCCCCACGACTACGTGCCGTGGGACGAGGGCCGCAACTTCGCCGATCTCGGTGGTGTGGCCTGGGATCCGTCGCAGTCCAGGCTGAGCGAGGTCGCCAAGATCGCGATGATCACCAACCTGCTGACCGAGGACAATCTGCCCTCGTATCACCGGGAGATCTCCGAGAACTTCTCCCAGGAGGGCGCCTGGGGCACCTGGGTGGGCCGCTGGACCGCGGAGGAGAACCGGCATTCCATCGTCATCCGGGACTACCTGGTGGTGACCCGCGGCGTGGACCCGGTCGCGCTGGAGCGGGCCCGCATGATCCATATGACCAACGGCGTTGCGGCGCCGGCGGAATGGGGCGGATTCCTGCAGAACGTCGCGTACGTGACGTTCCAGGAGCTCGCGACCCGGGTCAGCCACCGCAACACCGGCAAGGTGTGCGACGACCCGATCGCCGACCGCATGCTGCAGCGCGTCGCGGCCGACGAGAACCTGCACATGATCTTCTACCGGTCGCTGTGCGGCGCCGGGCTGGACCTCGTGCCCGACCAGGCGATCGAGGCGATCGTCAAGGTGCTCACCCACTTCGTGATGCCCGGCACCGGCATGCCCAACTGGCGGCGCAACGGCGTCACCATGGCCAAGCACGGCATCTACGACCTGCGCCAGCACCTGGAGCAGGTGGTCGAGCCGGTGCTCGAGAACTGGAACATCTTCGACCGCAACGATTTCGGTCCGCGCGGGGAGCAGGCCCGCGAGGAACTGGGCCGGTTCCTGGAGAAGATGGAACGCGACGTCGTCAAATTCGAGGAGCAGCGCGACCGCATGCTCGCCCGGGAGGCCGCCCGGGCCATGGCGTCGGTCTGAACTACCCGGCGCGCAAATGCGTCACGTCACCGGCGGAGACGGCGCGGTCGCCGATCAGCAGGCGGCCGTTCTCGTCCACGCCGGTGGCGACGCCGGTCAGGACCTCGCCACCCGGTAACTCGGCGCGCACCTCGGTGCCGATGGTGGCGCAGCGCGCGCGGTACTGCGCGGCCAAGCCCGCGACATCCCAGTTCGCCGTGTGCCATTCGGTGAAGTAGCGGGCGAATTCGCGCAGCATGGACTGCGCCAGGGCGGTGCGGTCGACCTCGGTCGCACCGGCCAGGGCCAGCGAGGTCGCGTGCGGCACCGGCAGTTCGTCGGCGGTCAGGTCGACATTGAGCCCGACGCCGATCACCACGGCGGGCGAGCCCGCGCCGGAGGCCACCTCGGCCAGGATGCCCGCCACCTTGCGGCCGTCGATGAGAACGTCGTTGGGCCACTTGAGGTTCGCGTCCAGGCCGGTGGTCGCGCGCACCGCGTCCACCACGGCGACACCGGTCAGCAGCGGCAGCCAGCCCAGCGCCGCGGGGTCGATGCCGCGCAGCCGCACCAGGATCGACATCGCGATCTGCGCCCGCGGCGGGCTCACCCAGCTGCGCTCGTGGCGGCCGCGGCCGCGCTCCTGGGCCTCGGCGATCAGCACGCGGCGATCGGCGTCCGGATCGCCCGCGTGCGCGATCAGATCGGCATTGGTGGAACCGGTGGACTCCACCACGTCGACGCGGGAGAAGAACGACAGCTCCGGGGATTCGGCGACGCTGCGCCGCAACAGTTCGGCATCCAAGGCTGGCCTCTGCACATCCGCAGGTTACTCCAGCGACCGACGGTGCCCGGCATACCGTCCGGTCTCCGTCGGTCGCCGGAGCTCAGCGGGCGAGGCAGAGATCGGCGACGCCCATGCGGGGCGACGATGTCTCGCCGTCCCGCCTCTCGCCGCGAACGCCGGAGTCCTCCCAGTACTCGGGGTCGAGCACGGTCGGACGGGGTTCTCTTGTCCGCCAACTGGTCCACGCTGCCGCCGCTGCGCGTTCCGCGACGGTTCTACTCCATTCCCACATGACGCGCCTCCCCTGCGCTCGATTCCGGGGAGCCCACGGTACCGCCGGTCCGGCCGTGCGGGACAGCGATTTTTCTTCCGCACGGAAAGTTCGGCGGGGCCGGGCGGCCGTCGCGGCGACCGCGGGAAGATCAGAGCGGTTGCAGTCCGAGCGCTCCGGCAACGAATCGGCGAACCGCGAGCTCACCGGTTTCCAGCGCGGCGTCGTGTCCCGCGCGCGCCCAGCCCGAAACCCGCGCGGTGCCATCGGGATTCGGCGTGACCACGATCTCGGCGACCAGTTCGGCGGTGGTCGGTTCGCAGACCGCCCAGGAATAGTCGGTGTGCTCCGCCCAGCCCCGGGCGCGGCGGGCGACGTAGTCGGGGTCGGTGATGCCGCCCGCGGCCAGGGCGGGGCGGTCGTCGACGCGGTCGTCGGCGCGCAGCGCCCGCAGATACCAGCTGCCCGCGTTGATCTCGATCGGTTCCATCAGTATCGCCCGCGCCGCTCGCGGCGGCGCTGCATGCGCTGGTGGCGGCGATGGGCCGGGCCGCCGCCGTGCTGGCCCGGCTGGATCGCGCCCACCAGAATGCCGACGGCGGGGATGAGCAGCAGCCACAGCCAGCTGTGCAGGGTGAAGAACAGGACGAGCGCGCCGAGGACGGTCAGGCCCATCATGGCGCCGCGTAGCTCGGGGCGGCCCTGCTGGTCCGGCCGCGCCGGGGCCTGCGAGGCGGTCGAGGCGACCTTGGGCGACGCCACCGGCTCGGGCAGGTCGGCGAAGATCTTGGCCAGATCGCCGCGGGTGACGGCGGCCGCGATGAAGCCGCTGCGCTCGTCGAATTCGGCGACCGAGAGTCGACCGGCGGTGAAATGATCGGACAATCGGCGCATGGCCTCCTCGCGCTCCGCGGTGCCGATGCGGACGTCGGGTGTTTCAGCCATACGACGAGATTAGCGTGTGCGCTGGGCGGCGCGCTGGGAGCGGGATTAGGGTCGGGATATGTTTCCGCCGCACGGCCCCCGCACCGCCGCGCGGCGGTTCGGCGCCTACCGCCTGGACCGGCTCATCGGGCGCGGCTCGGTGGGCGAGGTGTGGCTGGCGCACGACACCGCCGCCGATCGCACGGTGGCCCTGAAGATCCTGTCCGTCACCGCGGCCGAGGATCCGGACTACCGGCGGCGGTTCGAGCGGGAGGCCCGGATCGGGGCGGACCTGGACGATCCGCACATCGTGCCGATCCACGGCTTCGGCGAACAGGACGGGCGCCTGTTCCTGGACATGGCGCATATTCCGGGGGTGGACGTGTCGACGCGGCTGCGGGTCGGCCCGCTGGGCGTGCCCGCGGCGGTCGACCTGGTGGCGCAGGTGGCGCGGGCGCTGGATGCCGCGCACGCGGCCGGGCTGATCCACCGGGATGTGAAGCCCGGCAACATCATCCTGCACCCCAGCGGCTTCGCGTATCTGATCGATTTCGGCATCGCCCGGGCGCCGAACCAAACCACCATCACCGCAACGGGTTTCACGGTGGGCACGCTGGCGTACATGGCGCCGGAACGGTTCACCGGCCACGGCGACGCCCGCTCCGACATCTACGCGCTGGCCTGCGTCCTGTACGAATGCCTCACCGCGCTGCGGCCTTTCGGCGACACCGACCCGGTGCGCCAGCTGCACGCCCACCTGAACGAGGCCCCGCCGAGCGCGCACGCCATCGACCCGGCGGTACCCGCGGCCCTCGACGCGGTGATCGCCCGCGGCATGGCCAAGAACCCCGAGGACCGCTACCCGAGCGCGGGCGCGCTGGCCGCCGCGGCCCTGGCGGCGGTCGGTATGACACAGCCGATTCCGCGCACCCCACCGATTCTGGACGGCTCCGGCACCCGGCCGACCCGAGCACTCTCGGCGGAATCACCCGCTCCGACAAGGCAACTACCGCCGCACGCACCGGAGTCGTTACTACCCTCCCAGACACGATCCGCGGAACCACCTTCTCCCACACGCCAACTACCACCGCAGGCACCGGAGTCATTACTACCCTCCCGGATACGGTCCGCGGAACCACCTTCTCCCACACGCCAACTACCACCGCAGGCAGCGGCATCGGTTCCGCCCGTCCACCGGCAGGCGGCGGAACCACGTGTGCCGACACGACAACTCTCGGCGGAGTATCCGTCGCCGACCAAGCGTGTCTCGGGACAGCCAGCGGTCACGCCGAGCCGAGCGTCTGCGGCGCAGCCCCGCCCGACGCTGGTGGCGACGCGCCTCGCCGGTGCCGGTCGGGTCGAAGCGGCGGTGGCGGAACCGGATTCGGCCGGTCGGGCGTTTCCGACGCGAGTGGTGGCAGTCGCCGTGGCCGCCGCGATCGCGGTGTTCGCCGTGATCGCGATGGTGGTGGCCCTGGTGACCAGCGGTGGTGGCGGGCAGCGGAATCCGGCACGCACGCCCTCCGTGACGGTGGCGCCCACCCGGGACAGTCCGGCTCCCGCGCAGCACACCACCGCCCCGCCGCAGAACCCGCTGACCATCCCGGTCCCGCCCGGCTTCGACAACACCGCGCCGTTCCAGATCCCCACGGGCGGAATGCAGATCCCGGCACCGGCCGCCCACGGGCACGGGCGCAAGCCGCACGAGGCAAAACACAGCGAGCAGTAGCCTGCGCAGGCTACCGAAAAGCCTTGTGCTACTTGATCTCCGCCAGCACGGTGCCCTGGGTGATGGCCGCGCCCGCCTGCACCGACAGACCGGTGACGACACCGGCCTTGTGGGCATTGACCGGGTTCTCCATCTTCATGGCCTCGAGCACCACGATCAGGTCACCGGCCTCGACCGACTGGCCCTCCTCGACCGCGACCTTCACGACCGTGCCCTGCATGGGCGCGGTGACCGCGTCGCCGGACGCGGCGCCCGCGGCCGAGCCACCGCGCTTGCGGGGCTTGGGCTTCTTGCGGATCACGCCCGCGCCGTTACCGGCCGCGCCCGCGGCACCCGCGCCGACGGTGAACTGGCTGGGCAGCGACACCTCCAGGCGACGGCCGCCGACCTCGACGACCACGGTCTGCCGACCGCCGTCCTCGTCCTCCTCGATGGGCTGGCCACCGGTGTAGGGCTCGATCGGGTTGTCCCAATCGGTTTCGATCCACTTGGTGTAGACATCGAACTTGGTGCCGTCACCGATGAACGCGGGGTTGGTGACGATGTGCCGGTGGAACGGCAGCACCGTGGCCAGGCCCTCGATCTCGTACTCGGCCAGCGCGCGGCGCGCCCGCTCCAGCGCCTGGGTGCGGGTCTCGCCGGTCACGATCAGCTTGGCCAGCATCGAGTCGAACTGCCCGCCGATCACGCTGCCCGCGACCACACCCGAATCCACGCGCACGCCCGGACCCGTCGGCTCCTTGTAGACCGTGACCGGGCCGGGGGCGGGCAGGAAGTTGCGGCCCGCGTCCTCACCGTTGATGCGGAACTCGATCGCGTGACCACGCGGCGTCGGGTCCTCGGTGATCGTCAGCTCCTCGCCGTTGGCGATGCGGAACTGCCAGCGCACCAGGTCGATTCCCGAGGTCTCCTCCGTCACCGGGTGCTCGACCTGCAGGCGGGTGTTCACCTCGAGGAACGACACCGTCTCGCCCTGCACCAGATACTCGACGGTGCCCGCGCCGTAATACCCGGCCTCCCGGCAGATCCGCTTGGCCGACTCGTGGATCTTGGCGCGCACCTCGTCGGACAGGAACGGCGCGGGCGCCTCCTCCACCAGCTTCTGGAACCGGCGCTGCAGCGAGCAGTCGCGGGTGCCCGCGACGATGACGTTGCCGTGCTGATCGGCCAGCACCTGCGCCTCGACATGGCGAGCCTTGTCCAGATACTGCTCGACGAAGCACTCGCCCCGCCCGAACGCCGCCGTCGCCTCCCGGGTGGCCGACTCGAACAGCTCCGGGATCTCCTCGACGGTGTGGGCGACCTTCATGCCGCGGCCACCGCCACCGAACGCCGCCTTGATCGCCACCGGGACGCCGTAGGTCTTCGCGAACTCGACCACCTCGGCCGCGTTCTGCACCGGATCCTTGGTGCCCGCCGCCATCGGCGCCTGCGCCCGCTCGGCGATATGCCGCGCGGTGACCTTGTCACCCAGATCCCGAATCGAGCGCGGCGACGGGCCGATCCAGATCAACCCCGCGTCCAGCACCGCCTGCGCGAAATCGGCGTTCTCGGAAAGGAATCCGTATCCGGGGTGAATGGCGTCGGCGCCCGCCTTACGGGCCGCGTCCAAAATCTTGTCGAACACCAGATACGACTCGGCCGAGGTCTGGCCACCGAGCGCGAAGGCCTCATCGGCGAGCTTGACGAACGGGGCATCCGCGTCCGGTTCCGCATACACCGCGACACTCGCGATACCGGCATCCTTGGCGGCCCGGATCACACGCACCGCGATCTCGCCCCGATTCGCAATCAGGACCTTCGTGATCTGCGCGCTGGCATGGCTGGGCACTGAGCCTCCTGTGCTGTGGACAAGTTTCGTCTCGAGCGAGTGTAGGCAGTGTGCCAACAGACGCCGAACCAGGATAGGGGCTACCGAACAGTAGGCCCGGGGAGCACTGTGACCTATACCCTAGCCGGTGCTCACGGCAGGTCGCGCGGCCCCCGCGACGTCTCCCGGTTCACTCCCTTTAACGATGGGAGTTCGCACCGCGTTACCCCATTCCGTCCACGAACCGTCGTAATTGCGAACATTTTCCACGCCCAGCAGCGAGGTCAATACGAACCAGGTGTGCGCCGACCGTTCCCCGATGCGGCAGTAGACGAGGACGCCGGTGGAATCCAGGCAGCCCGCGTAGATTCGAGCCAATTCCGCGTGCGGCCGGAATCGACCGTCGCCGCCCACCGCGGTGGTCCACGGAATGTTCACCGCCGCCGGAATGTGCCCGGCTCGTAACGCCTGTTCCTCGGGGCGATCGGTGATCCGGTCCAATTCGCCCGAATATTCCTCGGCCGCACGAACATCGATGAGTACCGCCCGCTCGTCGGTGCCGTCGAGATGTGCCCGCACCTGGTCCAGAAACGCCCGCGCCCGCGTGTCGTCGCGCTCGACCACCGGATATTCGCCCAGCCCCACATCGGGAACCTCGAAGGTGGTGTCGCGCCCCTCGGAGATCCACGCCTCCCGCCCGCCGTCGAGCAGGCGCACATCGGGATGGCCGAAAAGGGTGAACACCCAGAGTGTCGCGGCGGCGGTGCCATTGGCCTTGTCGCCGTAGATCACCACGGTGTCGTCGCGCTCGATGCCCTTGGCGCGCATCAATTCGGCGAAACGGGCGCCGTCGACCACGTCCCGGGTCGCCGGGTCGGTAAGCTCAGCGCGCCAGTCGATCTTGATGGCACCGGGCACGTGGCCGATGTCGTACAGCAGAATGTCCTCGTTGGACTCGACGATCTTGAGCCCCGACGCGCCGATGTTTGCCGACAGCCACTCTGTGGTTACTAGTCGGTGAGGATGTGCGTGGCGGCCGAAGGATGGATGAGGGTCCGGGGCGACGGGCACGGTGTTTGGTCCTTCATGCGTGGTAGACGGTGGGCAGCGGTTCCACACCGATCGTAGGTGTGGAGCGTTACAGCAACTGGTTTCACATCACGAATCGGGTGAAGAGCGAATAAGTCGCAGCCCCATCCGATAAAGTCTCCCGGGAGGAGGGGTGAGCTATGTCCGATTCTTGGCCACGACGGCGCCTGCTCGCGATCCTACGTGGCGCCAGCGAGCCTCTCGATGCCCAGGAACTGGCGAGAGTAACCGGACAGCACGTCACCACTGTCCGATTTCATCTCGATGTTCTCACGCGCGAATCGCTGGTGCGGCAATTCCAGCAACCACCGCGCGGGCGCGGGCGTCCGCGCATCGGTTACACGGCGGTGCAGCGATCGGTCGGCTATCAGGATCTGGCGCAGGTGCTGGCCGACCAGCTCGGCAGCGACCCGCGCCGGCGCTCGGACGCGGCGGTGGCCGCCGGGCGGGCGTGGGGCGCCAAGCTCGACACGGTCGACAAGCCGATCTCCTCGCTCGACGAGGCCAAGGAGGTCACCGTCACGGTGATGTCCGAGCTGGGTTTCGCCCCCGAGCGCGAGCCGTCCTCCGAGACCGAGGAGCAGGCGCTGATCCGGCTGACCGCCTGCCCGCTGCGGGATCTGGCCCGCACCCACTCCGAGGTGGTGTGCGGCGTGCACCTGGGCCTGATGCGAGAACTGCTGGACCGCAACGGCGCCCGCGACGCGGTCAACGTCCGGCTGCATCCGTTCGTGGAACCCGAACTGTGCGTGGCGCGGTTGGAGGCGCTGAGAAGCACGCTGGTGCCCGATCCGAACACGATGCCGGACGCGCCCCCCGAGGCGGCCGAACCGCGGCTGTCCGCGCCGTCAGGCAGTCGGATCGCGCCGCAGCTCCGCAGCGACCCACAGCTGCGCAACACCGACGCCCACGTCGCCCAGCAGTCGACGCAGTAGCGGCAGGCCGATGCCGATCACGCTGGACGGGTCGCCGTCGATGCGATCGACGAACCAGCCGCCCCGGCCGTCGAGGGTGAAGGCGCCCGCCACCCGCAGCGGTTCGCCGGTGGCGATGTAGGCGTCCAGTTCCGCGGGCGCGGGGTCGGCGAAATGCACGGTGGTGCAACTGCAGTCGTCGGCGTCGGCGACGATCCGCCCGTCGATCAGCCGCAGCACGCAGTGCCCGGTGAGCAGATCGGCGCTGCGCCCGGCCATCTCGGCCCAGCGCGCCCGCGCCAGCTCGGGGGTCAGCGGCTTACCCTGCAACTCGCCGTCGACCAGCAGCATCGAATCACAGCCGACGACAACGCAATCGGCGATCAGTGCGGCGCGGTCGGCGATCAGCGCGGCGGCGACGGCCCGGGCCTTGGCGCGGGCCAGGGCGACGACCACCTGCTCGGGCGGTGTGCCCGCGGGCAGCGCCGCGGCCACCGCGTCCTCGTCCACCGCCGACACGCGCACGAGTGGGGAAAGTCCGGCCGCGCGCAGCACCTGGAGCCGGGCGGGCGAGGCCGACCCGAGAACGAAATCCGTCACGTCAGTCGCGCAGGTGCGACAGGTGCGGGAACGAGTACGGCGAGAACGGCGACGTGCCGCGGTGCAGCAGGGTCGGTCGGCCCCAGAGGTCGGCCGGGCCCTGCGCCACCGGCGCGGCGCCGGAGTTCGCGGCGGCGGCGGCCAGCACGCACACCAGGGCGGCGACCTCGTCGTCGGTCGGCGCGCCCTTCAGGATTCGGATGACGGGGCCCGCGTGCGCCTCGGGCTCGGTCGCGACCGGCTCGGTGGTGTCCAGGTCGTCGACCGACAACGCCAGGTCGGCGGCGCGCAGTATTTCTTCATCAGCCACAGCCGTCACAGCGCCAGCTCCTCCTGTCCTGTTGCCGGGCCGCCCGGGGCTCGGCGTGTCGCAGGCCCCCATCGCTGAGAGCCCTCACTGACCATCTTTACTCGGGTGGTGCCCGGTGCGCGCGGTGAAGCGGTCGATCGACTCTGTTCGCCAGTGTGCGCCGGGCAGTGCCCATATCGTCGGATCAGAGTGGAATGTTGCCGTGCTTCTTGGGCGGCAAGCTCACCATCTTGCGTTCCAGCAGACGCAGCGCCGAGACGATCTGACCGCGGGTGTGCGACGGCGGAACGACCGCGTCGACGTACCCGCGCTCGGCCGCCACATACGGGTTGACCAGGGTGTCCTCGTACTCGTTCTGCAGTTCCAGGCGCAGCGCGTCGACGTCGGCGCCCTCGGTCGCGGCCTGCTGCAACTGCTTACGGTAGACGAAGCCGACGGCGCCCGAGGCGCCCATCACCGCGATCTGCGCGGTCGGCCACGCCAGGTTCACGTCGGCGCCCATGTGCTTGGAACCCATCACGTCGTACGCGCCGCCGTACGCCTTGCGGGTGATGATGGTGATTTTGCCCACAGTGGCCTCGCCGTAGGCGTAGAGCAGCTTGGCGCCGCGGCGAATGATGCCGTTGTACTCCTGGCCCGTCCCCGGCAGGAAGCCCGGCACATCGACCAGGGTGATGATCGGGATGTTGAACGCGTCGCAGGTGCGCACGAAGCGCGCGGCCTTCTCCGAGGCGTCGATGTCCAGGCATCCGGCGAACTGGGTGGGCTGGTTGGCCACGATGCCCACGCTGCGGCCGTCGATGCGGCCGAAGCCGACGATGATGTTCATCGCGCGCTCGGCCTGCACCTCGAGGAATTCGTCGTCGTCGAGCAGTCGGCGGATGACCTCGTGCATGTCGTAGGGCTGGTTCGGCGAGTCCGGGACGATGCTGTCGAGCTCGAGGTCCTCCTCGGTCAGCGAGTCCTCGATCGCGCCCTCGATGGGATCGGTGGGCGCGAAGCGCGGCGGCTCGGCGCGATTGTTGCTGGGCAGGTAGCCGAGCAGGTCCTTCACGTAGTCCAGCGCGTCCTGCTCGCCGGAGGCGACATAGTGCGCCACGCCCGACTTCACCATGTGGGTGTGGGCGCCGCCCAACTCCTCCATGGTGACCTCTTCACCGGTCACGGTCTTGATGACATCGGGGCCGGTGACGAACATCTGGCTGGTCTGATCGACCATGACGACGAAGTCGGTCAGCGCCGGGGAGTACACGTGCCCGCCCGCGGCCGGGCCCATGATGAGCGAGATCTGCGGGATCACGCCGGAGGCCCGGATATTGCGGTGGAAGATCTCGCCATAGAGGCCGAGCGAGACCACGCCCTCCTGGATGCGGGCGCCGGCGCCCTCGTTGATGCCGATCAGCGGGCGGCCGGTCTTGAGCGCCAGATCCATGACCTTGACGATCTTCTCGCCGTACACCTCGCCGAGGCTGCCGCCGAAGACGGTGACGTCCTGGGAGAAGATGCACACGTCCCGGCCGTCGATGGTGCCGTAGCCGGTCACCACGCCGTCGCCGAGCGGGCGGTTGTTCTCCAGTCCGAAGTTGACGCTGCGATGCCGCGCCAGCGCGTCCAGTTCGACGAACGAGCCCTCGTCCAGCAGGGCAAGGATGCGCTCGCGGGCGGTCATCTTGCCCTTGGCGTGCACCTTGTCGACCGCGGCCTCGCCCATCGGGTGCTTGGCCTCGTCCAGCCGATTGCGCAGATCAGCCAGCTTGCCAGCGGTGGTGTGAATATCGGGGGCGCCCGCCGACCCCGGGGAGGACTGCTGCTGGACACTCGTCATGCCCCGGAGTTTAGCCAGTGCGCGAGCGGCGGGGAATTCGAGTGGGGCCTACCGGCGAGTACCGCTGTTGACTACCCGCCAGTAGAAAAGGCCAGGTGAAATGCGGTGAGGGGCAAGGATTTCACCGCATCACGCCGGTGTGCCCGGTGGAGTAGCGGCCCGGTTGCGGCCAGACGGTGAGGCCGTGCGGACCGCGGCCGACGGGTATGCGCGCCAACAGTTTCCAGTCCGCGATGTCGATCGCGTACACCTCGCCGCTGTAGCGTCCGCTCACCCAGAACACGCGGCCGTCGGCGGAGATATTGCCCATATCGGGACTGCCGCCGCCCGGGATGTTCCAGGTGCGGACCAGCTTGCGCGCCGCGAAATCCCAGACCGACAGGCTGCCCTCGCCGCGATTGGTGATGATCATCTGCTTGGCGTCGCGGGTGACGTAGAGCCCGTGGGTGCCCTTGCCGGTCGCGACGAAGCCGGTGGTGTCGAAGGTCTTGGCGTCGATGGTGTACATCCCGTCGGCCATCATGTCGGCGACGAAGAACGTCGACCCGTCCGGCGACAGCTTCACGTCCTGCGGCATGCCGCCGCCCCCGCCCGGCAGGTCGACCATCCGCGGCACCTTCCGCGCGGCGACGTCGATCACCGCCATCCGGCCCGCGAACTCGCAACTGGCCAGCGCGAAGCGGCCGTCGGCGGTGAAGTCCAGGTGATCGACGCCCGCGCAGTCGGGCACCGGGATCGCGTCGACCCGCTGCCAGCTGTGCGGGTCGTAGAGGTCCAGCGAGCGGTCCGCCTCGGCGACGACGATCGCGTACCGCCCGTCGGGGGTGAAGTACATGTTGTAGGGATCGCGCACCGGTAATGGTTCGCCCGGCCTGCCGGTGCGCGGATCGATGGGTAAGAGGCTGCCACTGCCCAGCGGTAGGTCGTTGGTCGCGTAGAGCGTCTGCATGTCGTAGGCGGGCACCACATGCTGCGGCTCGGCTCCCTGGGACGGGAAGGTGTCGATCACCTGGAAGGTGGCCGGGTCGATCACCGTGACGGTGTTCGATTCGCTGTTGGGCACATAAACCCGCGGCAAATGATCGGCGACCGCCGGGGCGAGCTCCCGGGCGCCCGCGTAGACGTCGGTGGCCGACAGCGGCGGCGGCATGCCGGGAAGCAGGTTCGCCGCCACCGGCGACGGTGCTTCCGGCGAACCGTCAGCGGAACTTGCTGGCTGGACTTTTCTTTCGGATGCGGTCGACGAGCAACCGGCGAGAACAACAACTGCGACAATGATTCCGAGACGAACACCGCGTGCCGTCACGCGGTGCACCGTGCCGTGCGGTCATGGTGGCAAGTGCGCATGCCGCGAATAGTAGGGCCCCGCACCGGCTTCGGCAGTTACCACACGGCGAAGTCACGTGGGGTGGCGGACGGCTCCTCCACCACCGCGGCCCGAGTGACGAATCGCCACCCGGACACGCGGGGAGAATCGGACCGAGAGTCAGCTCTGCGCGCTCAGCACGCGATCGAGCGCTTCGACCGCCTCGTCCAGTTCGTCGGCGGTCACGGTGAGCGGCGGCCGGAAGCGCAGCCCGCGCTCGCCGGTGCCGAGCATGAGCACCCGCTCACGCTCGCGCAGCTCGGTGACGACCGCGTCGCGCAGCTCCGCCGACGCCAGCGTGATGGCGCAGATCAGGCCGCGGCCGCGCGGGTCGGTGACCGCCTCGTGCTTGTCGGCGAGCTGCTGGAGCTGGTCGAGCAGGTAGCCGCCGAGGTGGGCGGCGCGCTCGGCCAGATCCTCGCTCTCGATCACCTCGAGGATGCGCCGCGACCGAACCATGTCGGTGAGGTTGCCGCCCCAGGTGGAGTTGAGCCGCGAGCCGACCCGGAAGACGTTGTCGGGCACCTCGTCGACGCGCCCGCCGGCCATGATGCCGCACACCTGGGTCTTCTTGCCGAAGGCCACCACGTCGGGCCGCAGGCCGAACTGCTGGAACACCCACATGCTGCCGGTGGCGGCGACGCCGGTCTGCACCTCGTCGAGGACGAACAGGGCGTCGTTGTCGTGACACAGCTGCTGCATGGCCAGCAGGAACTGCGGGCGCATGTGCCGGTCGCCGCCCTCGCCCTGAATCGGCTCGGCGATGAAACACGCTATGTCGTGCGGGTTTTCGGCGAAGGCGGCGCGGGCCTGGGCCAGCGCGTTCGCCTCGGCGGCCTCGATGTCGACGCCCTCGGCGAGGTAGGGGGTGTCGATGCGCGGCCAGTCGAACTTCGGGAAGCGCGCGACCTTCACCGGATCGGTGTTGGTCAGCGACATGGTGTACCCGCTGCGGCCGTGGAACGCACCGGTCAGGTGCAGCACCTTGGTGCCGAGTTCGGCGGGGCGGCCGTGCATTTCGTTGTGCCGGCTCTTCCAGTCGAAGGCCACCTTGAGGGCGTTCTCGACGGCCAGCGCACCGCCGTCGATGAAGAACAGGTGCGGCAGATGGGGATCGCCGAGCACCCGCGCGAACGTGTCGACGAAGCGGGCCATTTCGACGGTGTAGATATCGGAGTTGCTGGGCTTGTTCAGGGCCGCTGCCGTGAGCTCCTCGCGGAACTGCTCGTCATCGGCCAGCGCCGGATGGTTCATACCCAGCGCCGACGAGGCGAAGTAGCCGAACATGTCCAGATAGGAGGTGTCGTCACGCGCGTCGATCAGCCGCCGGCCGCGGGATCTCCGCACGTCCAGCACCAGATCGAAGCCATCGGCCAGGATGTTGGCGGACAGGATTTCGTGTACCCGAGAGGCGGTGACCAGTGTCGCGTCGGCAACCACCCCGGGGCGCTCCAGTTCGAGGGTCACACAAACCAGGCTACGTAAATTTTTACGCTATGGCTACGGTTTTGGAGGAAAAAGTTACGTTCGCGCATCATCTGTCATAGAATGTCTGCAGAATGATGGTGCTTCGAGTCCTGACGTTGGCGGTCGCCCTGATCTCCTGGAGCAGCTGCTCCAGATGCCGCGGCGATGCCACTCGGACGAGCAGGACGTAGCTTTCCTCCCCCGCTACCGAATGGCATTCCTCGATGCCGGGGATGTGCCGCAGGCGAGCGGGGGCATCATCGGGTAACGACGGGTCGAGAGGAGTGATGGCGACGAACGCGGACAGCAGCTGCCCCAGCGCCTCCGGGTCGACCTTGGCGGTATACCCGCGGATCACCCCGCGCGCCTCGAGCCGTCGCACCCTCGACTGCACCGCGGACACCGAAAGGTTGGCCTTCTCCGCGAGATTGGAGAGCGTGGCCCGTCCGTCGGCCATGAGTTCGCGGATCAGTAGTCGATCAATATCGTCCATAGCAGGTTTCGCTGGTGCATCAGCCATCAGCGAAGGCTAACTCAGCGAATCGAAGTCGTGGTACGAACGGACTCCTGGAGCAAACGTATGACATCTGCACGCACCGCCCCCGTCACCGCCGAGCTGCGCGCCCGCGCCGCGGAATTGCTGCGTGAGCTGGGCGCGGATCTGCCCGAGGCGGGCCCGCTGTCGGCGCGCACGCCCATCACCGGCGGTGAGCTGGCGACGCTGGCGCCCAGCACCGAGGCCGAGGTCGACGCGGCGATCGGCAAGGCGGCCAGCGCATTTCGGCAGTGGCGCACCGTGCCCGCGCCGCGCCGCGCCGCCGTGGTGCGGCGGCTGGGGCAGCTGCTCACCGAACATCTGGACGCGCTCGGCGAGCTGGTCACGCTGGAGGCCGGCAAGATCGGCCCCGAGGCCCGCGGCGAGGTCCAGGAGATGATCGACATCTGCGAGTTCGCGGTGGGGTTGTCCAGGCAGCTGTACGGGCACACCATGCCGTCGGAGCGGCCGGGGCACCGGCTCATGGAAACCTGGCATCCGCTGGGCGTGGTCGGGGTGCTGTCGGCGTTCAACTTCCCGGTGGCGGTGTGGTCGTGGAACACCGCGGTCGCGCTGGTCTGTGGCGACACCGTGGTGTGGAAGCCCTCGGAGACAACGCCTTTGACGGCGCTGGCCTGCCACACCCTGCTGCGCCGCGCGGCCGCCGAGGTCGGCATCGACCCGGAGATCCACCAGCTCGTCCAGGGCGCGGCCGACGTCGGGCAGCGGCTGGTCGACGATGAGCGGGTGGCGCTGGTCAGCGCGACCGGGTCGGTGCGCATGGGCCAGATCGTCGCGCCGCGGGTGGCGGCCCGGTTCGGCCGCTGCCTGCTGGAGCTGGGCGGCAACAACGCGGCCGTGGTGACGTCCTCGGCCGATCTGGAACTGGCCACCCGCGCGGTGGTTTTCAGCGCGGCGGGCACCGCCGGTCAGCGCTGCACCACGCTGCGCCGGGTGATCGCGCACGCCGATGTGGCGGGCGCACTGGTGGATCGGCTGGAGAAGGCGTATCGCCAACTGCCCGTGGGCAGTCCGCTCGACGACGACGTGCTGGTGGGGCCGCTGATCAACGGGCGTGCCTACGAGGCGATGCGGAAGGCGATCGAGCGCGCCGTCGCCGATGGTGGCGAACTGGTCTGCGGCGGCGAGCGAGTCGAGATCGGCGGCGAGGACTCCTACTATGTGCGGCCCGCGATCGTGCGCATGCCCGCGCAGACCGCGGTGGTTCGCGAGGAGACCTTCGCGCCCATCCTCTACGTGCTCACCTACTCCGACTTCGATGCCGCGATCGAGCTGCACAACGAAGTGCCGCAGGGACTTTCGTCGGCGATCTTCACCGGCGACCAGCGCGAGGCCGAGCGCTTCCTGGCCGCCGACGGCTCCGACTGCGGCATCGCCAACGTCAATATCGGCACCTCCGGCGCGGAGATCGGCGGCGCCTTCGGCGGCGAGAAGCAGACCGGCGGGGGCCGCGAATCCGGTTCGGACTCCTGGAAGGCGTACATGCGCCGGGCGACCAACACCGTCAACTACTCCGACGATCTGCCACTGGCGCAGGGCATCAAGTTCGGATAGCGGCTGGGCTAGTCCTGTGCGCCGATGGCCCGCACCGCGTCTTCGTAGGCGGTGCGGGCCTTCTCGTCGGAGGGGTGCAGGGCGCGGTCGCCGTCGACGACACGGCGGATCAGGCGGACGAGGCCCTCGGGGGCGGCGGTGAAGGCGAGATCGAGCGGGGTCAGGTAGCCGGGGACCGCGATCTCGGCGCGGCGGGTGCGGCAGGTCTTCACGACGGCGGCGGCGACGTCGGCGGGGTCGACGGTCGGCAGGCCGCGGCCGAGGGTGAAGCCGGAGGACAGGCGGGTGCGCACCGCCGAGGGCAGCACGGCGCTGACGCTCACCCCGTGCACGGCGAACTCCAGCCGGGTGGCGGCCGAAAGCCCCACGGCCGCATACTTGCTCGCGTTGTACACGGCGAGCCCGGGCAGCGGGATCTTGCCCGCCAGCGAGGCGACGTTGACCACGTGCCCGCGCCCGCGCTCGATCATGCCGGGTACCACCGCCCGCATGCCGTGGATCAGGCCCCACACATTGACGTCGATGGTGGTGTGCGCCACCGACTCCGGCTGGTCGAGGAACGATCCGGCGGGCATCACCCCGGCATTGTTCACCAGGATGTCGATGCGGCCCAGCTCGGCGACCACCTTGTCCCACCGCTCCCGGTCGCGCACGTCCAGTTCGTAGGCGCGCGCGCCCAGCCGGGCGGCGGTCGACTCGGCGGCGGCGAGATCGAGATCGGCTATCGCCACCTCGGATCCGTTGCGCGCGAACAGTTCCGCGGTGGCCGCCCCGATGCCGCGGCCCGCGCCGGTGATCAGCACCCGGGCGCCGGTGAGCGGGAGGGCCGGATAGTCGTTGGTCATGCGAAGACTCCCTGCTCGAGTGCGCGGCGGGTGCTGCGCAGGCTGTGTTCGAAGGTGTCGAGACGGCGGCGGCCGTCCATGAAATTGGGGCCCGTCACCGCGAGATCGGCGGCGGTGACATCGACCCGCAACACCTTGGTACCGGCCGCCCGGACCGCGGCGATTTCGGCATCGAGGGTGGCGCTCATCCGATTTCGCAGCTGCCGTTCCAGCAGATGTCCCGGCCCGGTGGCCGGAATGCGGCCGGTCGAGGCCATCGGCGCCAGCACCACCAGCTCGTCCAGGCCCTGATGCTCGAGCAGATCCACCGACGCGGTGGAGGCGGCGCCGCCGTCGATGTAGCGGCGGCCGCCGATGACCACGGGCGGGAACCAGCCGGGCACCGCCCAGGAGGCGCGCAGGGCCGCGCCCAGCGGAGCGGCCGGGGCGGCGGGGGACCCGAAGGCGACCCGCGCGCCGCTGCCGTAATCCATGGCGACGAGCCAGGTGGCGGGGTGCGCCACCCAGTCGCGGCCCGGATTCAATCCGGTCGCCAGGCGTTCCAGCCAGCCCGCGTCGCCGCCGCCGACGGGTAGCAGCGCGCTCCCGGCGGTCAGCAGGCCCTGCGGAGATCGCAGGCCGCGCAGGGCGTTTCGGGGCGCACCGAGCCGCGGCCGGGGCGGCGGCGGGAAGCGGGCGGGTTGGTCGCGCAGGTGGCGGGCGAGCACCGGATGCGTCGTGGTGCCGCGCTGCAGGGCGATCAGCTCGTCCACGCCGATGCCGCTGCCGAGCATGGTGACCAGTTCCGCGCCCGCCGAGGTACCGATCAGCACGTCCGCCGCGCACGGGTCCCAGTCCAGCGCGTCGCGCACCGCGGCCAGCGCGGCGACGATCCAGGCCGCGCCGAGCGTGCCGCCGCATCCGAGGGCCAGGCCACGACGGAGAGACCGGTTACCGTTACTCATAGTTGCGAACATATCAGAATGTAAATACCGGCGGTATTCGAAATCCCGTGGAACTTAGAATCGCGGCATGGCACGACTGACCCGCACCGAGACCCAGGCCCGCACCCGCGCCGACCTGCTCGCCACGGCCCGCGAGCTGTTCCTGGCCGAGGGGTATGCCCGGACCGGCCTGGAGCGGGTCGCCGAGGCGGCCGGATATTCCAAGGGCGCGGTGTATTCGAACTTCCGCACCAAGTCCGAGCTGTGCCTGCAGGTGCTCGCCGATATCCACGAGAGCAAGTTCGCGGAGGTCACCGCGCTGCTCGCCGCGGGCGGCACGCTGGATGAGCGCCTGGGGCGCTTCCAGCGGTGGGCCGAACGCACGCTCGGCGACGTCGGCTGGACCATGCTGGAATTCGAATTCGCCATCGTCGCCCGCGACGACCCGGACCTGCAGGCCGCGTTGGTGTCCAACCTGGCCCTGGTCCGCGGCACGATCGCGGCCCAGCTGCAACTGCTCGCGCACGATATGGGCGTCACCCTCCCCCTCCCCGCCGAGGACGCCGCCACCTCGGTCCTGAGTCTCGGCCTCGGCCTGGGCATTCAGCGCGCCATCGATCCCACGTTGTCGGCCCGCCTCGTCTCCGACGCCATCCGCCTGCTCATGCGGTCGGCCCTCCCGAACACGACGGGCGACGACCGTGTCAGGTTCGGAAGTGCAGCGTCCACTCCCCTCGGTAATGCAGGCGAGTGATGCTGACCGGTGGGATGTCGATGCGCCAGAACGATTTTGCGGGGGCGTCCAGGGTGATCAGCAGGGCCGCGCGGATGACCGCGGGGTGGGTCACGGCGATGGTCGGCAGGCCCTGCCCGGCCATGTCGGTGAGCCATTCCCGGGTGCGCGCGATCACGTCGATCACGGCCTCGCCGCCGTGGCCGCGGAACTTCGGATCGGTGAGCCAGGCGTAGAGCTCGTCCTGCGGCACCGACATCAGCTCGCCGCCGCGCCACGCGCCCGCATCCAGGTCGCGCAGCCGGTCGTCCTCCTCACCCAGCAGCCCGAGCAGCGCCGCGGTCTCGATCGCGCGGCGCTCGGGCGCGGTGAGCACCCGGGCGGCATGCAGTCGTCCGGAGGCGGCGACCGCGAGCCGACCGGCCTCGGTGAGGGGCTCGTCCACGGGGAATCGTGCTTTGCGCATCGCCTCGGTCATGCCATGACTGACCAAGTCGAGTCGGAGCACCTTGTGCACGGTATGGAAGCCTACGGCGATGCGCGGCATACCGTGCCGCGATTGCGCGGTGTTTGATGGCCTCGCTCCGCTCGGTCGTTCGCGGCCCCGAGGCTCGCTCCCCGCGCGGTTGCCGCGGCGTAGCATCGCGCCCGCCGTCCGCCCGGATCGCGGCGGCGGTGAACCTGTCGGTGGGCGGGTGCAGACTGGGGGTCGTGGATCAGTTCTCCCGCCCCACCCGCGAGTGGTTCGACGGTGCGTTTCCCGCGCCGACGGCCGCTCAGCTGGGCGCGTGGAAGGCGATCGCCGATGGGCAGCACACGCTGGTCGTCGCGCCGACCGGTTCGGGAAAGACGCTGTCTGCCTTCCTCTGGGCGATCGATCGGCTGGCCGCGCGGGAACCGTCGCAGGCGCCGCGCAAAACTGCGGTGCTCTATATTTCGCCGCTGAAGGCGCTCGCGGTGGATGTGGAGCGCAATCTGCGGGCCCCGCTGGTCGGTGTCACGCAGACGGCGAAGCGGCTCGGGCTGCCCGCGCCGGAGATCAGCGTCGGGGTGCGGTCGGGCGACACCAGCGCGGCCGGGCGGCGGGCCCTGCAGCGCACGCCGCCCGACATCCTCATCACCACGCCCGAATCGCTGTATCTCATGCTGACTTCCGGCGCCCGCGAGACGCTGAGCGAGGTCGGCACCGTCATCGTCGACGAGGTGCACGCCATCGCCGGGTCCAAACGCGGTGCCCACCTGGCGCTTTCGCTGGCCCGGCTGGACCTGTTCACCGAGCGGCCCGCGCAGCGCATCGGGTTGTCGGCCACGGTGCGGCCGCCGGAGGAGGTGGGCCGGTTCCTGGTGGGCGCGGCCCCCATCACCATCGTGTCCCCGCCCGCGCCCAAGACCTTCGACCTGTCGGTGCGGGTGCCGGTGGCCGACATGACCGAGCTGCCATCGGATTCCGACGACCGGCCCGGCTCCATCTGGCCGCACGTCGACGAGGCGATCGTGGACCTGGTGCTGGGCCACCGATCCTCCATCGTGTTCGCCAATTCCCGCCGCCTGTCCGAGCGCCTCACCGCCCGGCTGAACGAGGCGTACGCCGCCCGGCTCGGCGACCCGCAGGAGATCCGGCACGAGAATCCGACCCAGCTGGGCCTGCCGCACGACGTATCGCACGGCGGCTCATCGCTGTTGGCGCGCGCCCATCACGGCTCGGTGAGCAAGGAGCAGCGCGCCGTCATCGAGGACGACCTCAAGAGCGGCCGGTTGCGCTGCGTGGTGGCGACCAGCAGCCTGGAGCTCGGCATCGATATGGGCGCGGTCGATCTGGTGGTGCAGGTGGAGGCGCCGCCGTCGGTGGCCAGCGGGCTGCAGCGCATCGGCCGGGCCGGGCATCAGGTGGGTGAGATCTCGCGCGGGGTCATCTTTCCCAAGCATCGCACCGACGTCATCCACTGCGCGGTCGCCTCCCGGCGGATGACGGAGGGCCGCATCGAGGAGCTGAAGATCCCCGCGCATCCGCTAGACATCCTGGCCCAGCAGACCGTGGCCGCCTGCGCGCTGGAGCCGATCGATGTCGACGCCTGGTTCGACATCGTCCGCACCACCGGCAGTTACGCGTCGCTGCCGCGCTCGGCCTACGAGTCCGTGCTGGACCTGCTGTCGGGCCGCTACCCCTCCGACGAGTTCTCCGAGCTGCGCCCGCGCGTGGTGTGGGACCGCGACGCGGGCACGCTCACCGGGCGGCCGGGCGCGCAGCGGCTCGCGGTCACCTCCGGCGGGGCGATTCCCGACCGCGGCCTGTTCCCGGTGTACATGGTCGGCGAACGCGCCTCGCGCGTCGGCGAACTCGACGAGGAGATGGTCTACGAGTCGCGGGTCGGCGATGTGTTCGCGCTCGGCGCCACCAGCTGGCGCATCGAGGAGATCACCCACGACCGGGTCCTGGTCACCCCCGCCTTCGGCCTGCCGGGCCGACTCCCCTTCTGGCACGGCGACCTGCTGGGCCGCCCGGCCGAATTGGGCGCGGCCCTGGGCGAATTCATCCGCACCACCGGCCAGGCCGTCGAGCGCGGCGCGGCGGCCGATCTCGAGCGGGCGGCGCACGAGGCGGGCCTGGACGACTTCGCGACCGCGAACCTGGTGTCGTTGCTGGCCGATCAGCGCCAGGCCACCGGACACCTGCCCACCGACCGCACGCTGCTGGTGGAGCGTTTCCGCGACGAGATCGGCGACTGGCGGCTGATCCTGCACTCGCCGTACGGTCTTCCGGTGCACGCGCCGTGGGCGCTGGCCATCGGCGCGCGCCTGCGCGAGCGGTTCGGGGTGGACGCCGCGCCCACCGCCGCCGACGACGGCATCGTGGTGCGCCTGCCCGACACCACCGACGATCCGCCGGGCGCGGAGCTGTTCGTCTTCGAACCCGACGAGATCGACGAGGTGGTCACCGAGCAGGTCGGCGGGTCGGCGCTGTTCGCGTCGCGGTTCCGGGAATGCTCGGCGCGGGCGCTGCTGCTGCCCCGCCGCGATCCGGGGCGGCGGGCGCCGCTGTGGCAGCAGCGTCAGCGCGCGGCCCAATTGCTGGACGTGGCACGCAAATTCCCCGATTTCCCGATGCTGCTCGAGACCGTGCGCGAATGCCTGCAGGACGTGTACGACCTGCCCGCGCTGCGGGAGCTGCTGTCCGGGGTCGCGCGCCGCAAGCTACGGCTGGTCGAGGTGGAGACCGCCGCGCCGTCCCCGTTCGCGAACACGCTGCTGTTCGACTACATCGGCCAGTTCATCTACGAGGGCGACAGCCCGCTGGCCGAACGCCGGGCCGCCGCGCTGTCGCTGGACGCCGGGCTGCTCGCCGAGCTGCTCGGCCGGGTGGAGCTGCGCGAGCTGCTGGACGCCGAGGTCATCGCGCAGACCGGGCGGGAACTGCAGCGGCTCACGCCCGAGCGGCAGGCCCGCGACGCCGAGGCGCTCGCCGACCTGCTGCGGCTGCTCGGCCCGCTCACCCCCGAGGAGGCGGCGCTGCGCAGCCAGGGCGACCCCGCGCCCTGGTTCGCCGAGCTGGCGAAGGCCCGTCGCGCCCTGGAGGTTTCGTTCGCCGGGCGGCAGTGGTGGGTGGCCGTGGAGGACGCGTCCCGGCTGCGCGACGCGCTCGGGGTGCCGCTGCCGATCGGCACCCCGGCCGCCTTCATCGAGCCGGTGGCCGACCCGCTGGGCGACCTCGTCGGCCGCTATGCCCGCACGCACGGGCCCTTCACGCTGGATGCCGCGGCGCGTCGGTTCGGGCTCGGCCCGGCCGTGGTGGCCACCGCGCTGCACCGGCTGGCCGGTGAGAAGCGCGTGGTGGAGGGCGAATTCACGCCCGGCTCTGCGGGCGCGGAATGGTGCGATGCCGAGGTGTTGCGGCGGCTGCGGCGGCGGTCGCTGGCGGCGGCCCGCAAGGAGGTCGAACCGGTCGCGACCGCGGCCTTCGCCCGCTTCCTGCCCGCCTGGCAGCACGTCGGCACCGGCGAGCTGCGCGGGGTGGACGGGGTCGCGGCGGTGGTGGAACAGCTTGCGGGCGTGCCGATTCCGGCCTCGGCCTGGGAGTCGCTCATCCTGCCGTCCCGGGTGCGCGACTACTCCCCCGCCATGCTCGACGAGCTCATGGCCACCGGCGAGGTCATCTGGTCCGGGCACGGCGCGATCACCGCCAAGGACGGCTGGATCGCCCTGCACCTCGCCGACCAGGCCGGATTCACCCTCCCCCCGCCCGACGACATCGATTTCACCGAGACTCAGATCCAGTTGTTATTGGCCCTGGGAGCTACCTTGGTGCCGGAATCGACTGGGCCGGAAGGTAATCCGACCGCAGGCACGCGACCGAACCGGACGAACCGCAGCGCCGACGGTTCGGAGGCGCGGTCCCCGGCGCCGAATGCAGCCGGTGCCGACGGGCCGTTCAGTTCCTCATCCGGCACCGAACTTCATGCGGCACAAGCCGATTCGAAGTCGTCATCCGAAAGCGAGCCGACTCCGCTGCACGTGGTGCCGTCCGTCGGCGGGGCCTACTTCTTCCGCCAATTATCCGATGCCACAGGTTTGCTCGACGATGCGGCGGTGGCGTCGGCGCTCTGGGAACTGGTGTGGGCCGGGCATGTCGCCGGGGATACCTTCGCGCCGGTGCGGGCACTGCTGTCCGGCACCACCCGCACCACCACCGCGCATCGCACGCCGCGCCGGACCCCGCGCGGGCGCATGTATCTGCCGCGGCCGAACATGCCCACCCGAAGCGGGCCGCCGACCGTCGCCGGGCGCTGGTCGCTGCTGCCGGATCGGGTGTCGGACACCACGATTCGCGCGCACGCCACCGCCGATCTGCTGCTGGAGCGCTACGGCGTGCTCACCCGCGGCTCGGTGCAGGGCGAGGGCGTGCCGGGCGGGTTCGCGCTCATGTACCGGGTGCTCACCGAGTTCGAGGATCGCGGGCGGTGCCGCCGCGGCTATTTCGTGGACTCGCTGGGCGGCGCGCAGTTCTCCACCACCGACGTGGTGGACCGGCTGCGGTCGTTCGAGACGGACCGCCCCGACCGCACCCCGGGCACCGCCGTCACGCTGGCCGCCTGCGATCCGGCGAATCCGTACGGCGCGGCGCTGCCGTGGCCCAAGAACGCGGGCGAGGGCGCCGGGCACCGCCCGGGGCGCAAGGCGGGCGCGCTGGTCGTGCTGATCGACGGCGAGCTCACCCTGTACCTGGAGCGGGGCGGCAAGACCCTGCTCACCTTCACCGAGGACCCGCAGGCGCGCACCAGGGCCGCCACCGCGCTCGCGGCCCTGGTCCACGACCGGCGCGTCGACTCGCTGGTCATCGATCGGGTCGACGGAGAATCGGTGCACGGCAACACCTTCGCCGCCTTCCTCACCGAGGCGGGCTTCGCCCCGACCCCGCGCGGCTTCCGGCTCCGGAGAACCCCGTGACGCGAGGCGGCCGTGCCCGAGGGTGACTCCGTCTATCTGACCGCCGCCCGGCTGCGCTCGGCCCTGGCCGGGAAGACGTTGACGCGCACCGACTTCCGAGTACCGCGCTACGCCACGCTGGATCTGAGCGGGCAACCGGTCGAGAGCGTCGGCACCTACGGCAAGCACCTGTTCGTCCGCACCCCGGCCGTCAGCATCCACACCCACCTGAAGATGGAGGGCTCGTGGCGGGTGCACCGGCCCGGCGAGCGCTGGTCCAAGCCCGGCTTCACCGCGCGGCTGGTGCTGGCCACCGCCGACGCCGAGGCGGTCGGATTCTCGCTGGGCCTGGTGGAGGTGCTGCGTCGCGCCGACGAACACACCGCCATCGATCATCTCGGCCCGGATCTGCTCGGCCCGAATTGGGATGCGGCCGAGGCGACCCGCCGCCTGGCCGAACATCCGGACCAGCCCATCGGCCTGGCCCTGCTCGACCAGCGCAATCTGGCGGGCATCGGCAATATCTATCGCAGCGAGATCTGCTATCGGCGGCGCGTTCATCCGGCCACGCCCGTCGGCGCGATCGAGGATCTGTCGGGGCTCGTCGACGAGGCGCATCGCGTGCTGGAGCAGGCGGCCTACCGGCCACCGTGGCGCACGCTCGCCTACGGGCGGCAGCGGCAGCCCTGCCGCCGCTGCGGCAACGGCATCGTCGTCCACCTGCTCGCCGACGACACCGCGACCCGGGCCGAGCGCGGCATCTACTTCTGCCCGCGCTGCCAGCCGCCACCCGCCTGACCGGCCCGAACGTGTCATTTGCCACTCAATTGCTAACGCCGTGAGCATGAACCGCGACCATCTCTGCGACACCCTTCGCGGCTCGACAGGAAACCAGGCAAATGATTATCGCGACGACAAGGCCGCGGCGCCGCGCGCGAATTGCCGCGCAACTGCTCGTTGCGTCGGTGGCCACCGCGGCCACCATCGTGTTCACCTATCTGCTGCTGCAGCAGACCGGATCGAGCAGTGCGGTTCCCGTTCCCACGCCGCGACCGCCGGTCACCGCGCCGCGCTGACGACGATCCGCACGCCGAATCCCTTGACCGCGCACCGCGACTCGCGCTTAACTTACAAATTGTAAGTTGAGTGAGGAGGACCGCCATGGGTGCGGACCCACGCCGGTACGTGGTCATCGGAGGTGGCCTGGCCGGGCTCGCCTCCGCCGTCTGGCTCGCCGAGGCCGGTAAGCAGGTCACCCTGCTCGAACGCCGCGGGCGGCTCGGCGGGCGCACCCACGCGATGCGGGTGGCGGCGCTGGGCGATGTTCCCGACAACGGCCAGCACGTGATCGCCAGCGGCTACCACCAGCTGTTCCGCTACCTGGACAGCGTCGGTACCCGGCGCTTCGTCGCCTTCCCGAATCGCGGCACCCTGCGCTGGCCCGGCGGCCGCACCGCGACGCTGGTGACCGCGGGCCCGGCGGCGCTGAAGACCCTGCTCGGCGCGCATCCCGACGCGGGCCTGCCGGACCGGCTGCGCGCCGCTCGGGCCACGCTGCGGCTGGCCCGCGAATGCCTGCGCCAGCCCGCGGATCTGGCGGATCTCACCACCGAGCAGTGGTTCCAGCGGATCGGCATGCCCGCCACCGCGCGCGAAGCCCTGTGGGACTGGCTGGCTCTCGGCATCGCCGCCGAACCGGTGCAGCAGGAGTCGGCGAAGGTGTTCGCGGATGTGCTGGCGACCGGGATCCGCCTCGGCCTGCGGCATCGGGTACCGGTCACCATCGGCTATCCGACCGTCGATCTCGACACCCTGTTCGTCACCGGCGCGCTGGAGGTGTTCGCGCGCCACGGGGTCGAGGTGCGCTACCGCAGCATCGCCCGGCGGATCGACATCGCCGACGGCCGGGTCACCGGGGTGACGCTGGCGGACGGGACCGTGCTCCCGGCCGACGCGGCGATCTGCGCGGTGCCCAACTCGGCCGTCGGCGGGCTGCTCGACGATCTGCCCGAGCATTCCGACATCTATTCCGCCGCGGACAAATTGGGGTGCACGCCGATCGTCAGCACCAATCTGTACCTGGATCGACCGCTGGGCACCGAGAACGCCTGCGAGGCACTGATCGGCGGCACCGGCGTCATCGACGAGGTCTTCGATCGGCAGCGCATGCACGGGCGGCCGACCGAGCGCGGCTGGCTGTACTGCCTGACCACCAGCGGGGCCTACCGCCAGATCCACCGGACCACCGACGAGATCGTGACCGAGCAGACGGCCCTGCTGCGCCGCTACTACCCGGCCGCGGCGAAGGCGAATGTGGTTGCGGCGCAGGTTGTCCGGATGCCGAAGGCCACCTTCTCCCAGGTGGTCGGCACGCACGGGCTGCGGCCCGCGCAGCGCACCTCGGTGCCGACGCTGGCGCTGGCCGGAGACTGGACCGCCACCGACTGGTCGGCCACGATGGAGAGCGCCGTGCAGAGCGCGGCCGCCGCGGTGGAGCTGCTGCTCGCGCTACCGTCGGGAACGTGACCGAGCAATCCACCGGCCGACGGCGCATGTCCGGCGCCGACCGCAGGACGCAGCTGCTGGATGTGGCGCGCGAGATCGTCGCCGCCGAGGGGTTCGGCGGCGTGACCATCGACCGGGTGGCGCGCTGCGCGGGGGTCACCCGCACCGTCGTCTATCAGCAGTTCGTCGATCTCGCGGGGCTGATCACCGCGCTGCTGGATCGCGAATCGGCGGTCGCCGCCGCGGGGATGGCCGGTGTGGCCGGGCCCGAGTTCGACGATCCCGCCGCGATGAGCGCCGGGATCCTGGCGTATCTGCATGCGGCCCCGGACAGTTGGCGGATCATCCTGCGCCCGCCGGACGGGGCGCCGCCGCAGTTGCGCGAGCGGATCGAGGTCGGCCGGGCCTACGCCCGCTCGATCGGGGCGCGGCAGCTGTCGCGCGTGCTCGGCGTGCCGATCGATCCCGACGGCCCGACGCAGCGAATCCTGTTGGCCGCCATGGAGGAATTGGCCCGGCTGCATCTCGACGACCCGGACCGGTATCCGGACGACCTGGTGCGCCGCTACCTCGGGTCGCTGACCGCGTGGGCGGCGGGCGTCGAAACCGGTGCCGATCGGGCGCCGCACACGGTCACGAAATAGTCATACTGCGCTTGGTTTCCTTTCTCCGGCGCGGACATTCGCGCCATCGCGAGAGGAGAAATCCAGATGATCAAGACCGTTTTCGCCGCCGGCGCCATCGCCCTGGGCGTCCTCACCGTCGGCACCGGCCTGGCCGCCGCCGACGAGATCCAGGTCGAGGGCAACTACGCCACCCTCGCCGCCTGCCAGGCCGACGGCCCCGAAGTCCAGGTCGACCGCGACAACGACAAGTGGACCCACTGGGACTGCCGCCAGGGCGGCGACGGCCTGTTCTACCTGTACCTGTCGAACTAGGCGGGCGTGATCCCGGCCAAAAGCACGCCGGGATCAGGGGTTGGCACGCTGGGATCAGGGGGTCGGCACGCCAGGACCAAGGGATCGGCACGCCAGGACCAAGGGATCGGCACACCGGGACCAAGGGATCGGCACGCCAGGATCAAAGGGTCGGCACGCCAGGACCAGAGGATTGGCACGCCAGGACCAAAGGGTCGGCACGCCAGGACCAGAGGATTGGCACGCCAGGACCACGACCTGGCGAGTCGGGCTGGTAGGGGCTGGCTCGGGTGGCTCGTTGGCCGGGGCGTCGAGCCACCCGGGCAGGTTCCGGCGTGCACGTCCAATGGTTCCGGCGGGCACATCCAGTGGTTCCGGCGTGCTTTTGGCCGGAACCGTCGGTCAGCCGTCGGTGGGGACGGGTTCCAGGATTTCGGGGCGGGGCTCGGGGGCTGCGGCTCGGAGGGCGTCGGCGGAGATGTCGTCGGGTTGGGTTTGGGAGTGGACCTCGGCGTCCACGCGGGCGTTGTAGGTGGTGACCTCGCGTTCGATGGCGGATTTGTTCCAGCCGAGGATGGGGGCCACCAGTTCTGCCACCTCGCGGGAGCAGTTCACGCCGCGGTGGGAGTACTCGATGGAGATGCGGGTGCGGCGGGCCAGGATGTCGTCCAGGTGCAGGGCGCCCTCGGCGGCGGCCGCGTATATCGCCTCCACCCGCAGGTAGCTGGGGGCGTCGGTAATCGGTTGCAGCAGTTCGGGTTTGCCCTCGGCGAGGTCGAGCACGTCGGAGATCAGCGAGCCGTAGCGGTTCAGCAGATGGTCGATGCGGTACGGGTGCACGCCGTAGGTCTGCGCCAGGTGGGTCGTCTGATTCAGCAGCGCGAAGTAGCCGTCGGCGCCCAGCAGCGGCACCTTTTCGGTGATGGTCGGCGACACCCGCTGCGGAATGTCCTGTGCCGCTGCGTCGACCGCGTCGTAGGCCATGACGCGGTAGGTGGTGTACTTGCCGCCCGCGATGGCGACCAGGCCGGGCGCGATGCGCGCCACCGCGTGCTCGCGCGACAGCTTCGAGGTCTCGTCGCTCTCCCCCGCCAGCAGCGGCCGCAGCCCCGCGTACACACCCTGGATATCGTCGTGGGTGAGCGGGGTGACCAGCACCTCGTTGACCCGCTCCAGCAGATAGTCGATATCGGCCTTGGTCGCGGCGGGGTGGGCCAGGTCGAGATTCCAATCGGTGTCGGTGGTTCCGACGATCCAGTGATTGCTGCCCCACGGAATCACGAACAGCACCGAGGTCGGCGTGCGCAGGATGAGCGCGGCATCGCTGGCGATCCGGTCGCGCGGCACCACCACGTGCACACCCTTGGAGGCACGCACGTGGAAGCGGCCGCGCTGATGCGACAGCGCCTGGATCTCGTCGGTCCACACGCCGGTGGCATTGACGACCACGTGCCCGCGCACCTCGGTGGTGCGGCCGTCCTCGCTGTCGCGCACCTTCACGCCCACCACCCGGTCGGCCTCCCGCAGGAAACCGACCACCTGCGTCGAGGTGCGGACCACCGCGCCGTAGTGGGCGGCGGTGCGGGCCACGGTCATGGTGTGCCGGGCGTCGTCGACGACGGTGTCGTAGTAGGTGACTCCGCCGATCAGCGCGTCGCGGCGCAGGCCGGGCGACAGCCGCAGCGCCCCGGACCGGGTGACATGATGCTGTCCCGGAACGGATTTCGCGCCGCCCATGGTGTCGTAGAGCACCAGGCCCGCGGCCACGTACGGCCGCTCCCAGAGCCGGTGGGTCAGCGGGTAGAGGAAGCGCAACGGCTTGACCAGATGGGGCGCAAGGGTTTTCAGGCTCAGCTCGCGCTCGTGCAGCGCCTCGCGGACCAACCCGAACTCCAGCTGCTCGAGATAGCGCAGGCCGCCGTGGAACATCTTCGACGAGCGGCTCGAGGTGCCCGAGGCCAGGTCGCGGGCCTCCACCAACGCCACCTCGAGGCCCCGGGTGGCCGCGTCCAGCGCGATGCCCGCCCCCACCACACCGCCGCCGATCACGATCATGTCGAAATGATTCGTCCCCAGCCGCTCCCAGGCGGCGTCCCGCTGCGCGGGCCCCAGCTCCCCGGAGGACCGACCCTGCGGTTGCGACTTCTTCGTCATGCTCGACTCCGACTCGCTCGTTGGTGACAGCATTCGTGCTGGTTGCTTCGCCGTCCAGGCTAGGGGAACCGGGCGATACATCCGGTTCGGCGGGGTTCGTGTCGCGTGTCCTATGTCACACTCGTCCGGGTCGAGTTTAGTAGCCTGCTCGAATGCGACGCTTTGTGGCCGCCATCGACCAGGGCACGACCTCGAGCCGGTGCATCGTCTTCGACCATTCCGGACGCGTCGTCGACGTCGCACAGCGCGAGCACGAGCAGTTGTTCCCGCGGCGGGGCTGGGTCGAACACGATCCCGAAATCATTTGGCGCAACGTCGAATCCGTCGTTCGCAAGGTGCTCGACAGTGCGGGGCTGAGTGCCGCCGACATCGCCGCGGTCGGGGTGACCAATCAGCGCGAGACGACCGTGGTGTGGGACCGCGCGACCGGGAAGCCGGTCCACAACGCGATCGTCTGGCAGGACACCCGCACCGCGGCGCTGGGCGAGGAGTTGGGCGGGTCGATCGGTCCGCGGCGCTACGCCGATCGCACCGGACTGCCGCTGAGCACGTATTTCGCCGGGCCGAAGCTGCGCTGGATCCTCGACGAGGTGCCGGGTGCGCGCGAGCGCGCCGAGGCCGGGGAGCTGTGCTTCGGCACCATCGACAGCTGGCTGCTGTGGAACCTCACCGGCGAGCACGTCACCGATGTCACCAATGCCTCGCGCACGATGTTGATGGATCTTCGTACGCTGCAATGGGATTCGCAGATCTGCGCGGAATTCGGGGTGCCGGAGGGGGTGCTGCCGCGGATTCGCAGCTCGTCGGAGGTGTACGCGGAGGTGGCATCCGGACCGCTGGCCGGGGTTCCGGTCGCGGGCATCCTGGGCGACCAGCAGGCGGCCACCTTCGGGCAGGCGTGCCTGCGACCGGGCGAGGCCAAGAACACGTACGGCACAGGCAATTTCATGCTGCTGAACACCGGCACCACGCCGGTGTTCAGCACGCACGGGCTGCTCACCACCGTCTGCTACCGGCTCGGCGACGCACCGGCGGTGTACGCGCTGGAGGGTTCGATCGCGGTCACCGGCTCCCTGGTGCAGTGGCTGCGCGACAACCTCGGCATCATCGCCAGCGCCGGGGAGATCGAGCCGCTGGCCCGCACCGTCGACGACAACGGCGGCGCCTACATCGTTCCCGCGTTCTCCGGCCTGTTCGCCCCGCGCTGGCGCCCCGACGCCCGCGGCGTCGTCGCGGGCCTCACCCGCTTCGTCCACAAGGGCCACCTGGCCCGGGCCGTCCTGGAGGCCACCGCCTACCAGACCCGCGAGGTCATCGACGCCATGCGCGCCGACGCCGAGGCCGACCACCTCGACCTGGAACTGACCACCCTCAAGGTGGACGGCGGCATGGTCCGCAACAACCTCCTCATGCAATTCCAATCCGACATCCTCGACGTCCCCGTGGTCCGACCCGTAGTAACCGAAACCACCGCCCTGGGCGCGGCCTACGCCGCGGGCTTGGCGGTCGAATTCTGGTCCGGCCCAGAGGAAATCCGAGCCAATTGGGCGGAGGACAAGATGTGGGAGCCGAGGATGTCGGGAGAGGAACGGGATCGGTTGTTCGCGGAGTGGAACAAGGCCGTGGAGCGAACTTACAACTGGGTGGATTAGGTACCGGCTCGCAATTTCGGTCTATTCACCGAGCGAACCGGCCAGCCTGTCGACCGCCTCGGTCAGGGTGGCGGTGTCGGAGGTGGTGAAGCACAGGCGCATTGAATTTCTTTCCGCACCGGACACGGAGAAGGCGGAGCCGGGGACGAAGGCGACGCCGTGGTCGATGGCCCGGGGGAGGAGGGCGATCGTGTCGGTGTTGTCGGTGAAGTCGACCCAGATGAACATCCCGCCGGTGGCGTCGGTGCTGATGATTCGGGCGCCGAGGCGGGTTCGGAGGGCGGCGACCAGAGATTGGGCGCGCTCGCCGTAGATGCGGCGGATCTTGTCGACGTGGGCGGTGAACCAGTCGGTGTCGGCGAGGAGGTCGGCGGCTATTTGTTGGGTGAGGGCCGAGCCGCACAGGTCTGCGCCCTGTTTCAGTAGTTCTACTGCGCGGCAGACCGTGTTCGGGGCGATCATCCAGCCGGTTCGTAGGGTGGGGGCCAGGGTTTTCGAGGTGCTCGACAGGCGAATCACGTTGGGCGAGTGGGACGCCACCGGTTCCGGGGCGGGGTGGTCGAACCATAGTTCGCCGTACGGGTCGTCTTCGATGACCCAGAATCCGTAGCGCTCGGCCAATTCGGCGAGGGCGCGGCGGCGGGGTGGGCTCAGGGTGACGCCGCGCGGGTTGTGGAAGTTGCTCACGGTGTGCACGACGGCCGGGCGCTCGCCGCGGTCGAGCAGTTCGGCCAGCGCGTCGATCCGCATTCCCTCGGAGTCGAGGGGAACGGACACGATTCGGGCTCCGGCGGCTCGGAAGACTTGCAGCGCACCGACATACGCGGGATCCTCGACCACGACCAGTGCGCCGGGGTCGAGAAGGACCTCGGCCAGCAGTGAAAGCGCCTGCTGCGAGCCATGGGTGACGAACACTTCCTCGAGCGGGACCGGCCTGCCCAGGCGGGCCGACTCGCGCACCGCGAGGACCTCGCGCAGTGGGCCCCATCCGGCCGACTCGGTGTATTGCAGGCGGGCGCGGTCGGCCAATGCCGACTCGGCGGCCAGCGCGATTCGGTCGCGGGGCATGAGCTGCGCATCGGGCAGTCCACCGGCCAGGCCGATGACCTCCGGACGGGCCGTGAGCTTGAGGAGGTCACGAATCGCCGAGCTCTGCAGGCCGTCGAGGCGGCTGGCCAGCGGTGGAGTGATCGGCGACATGGACACCTCCGGGTATGCGCGTTCGACCCACTGTCGCACGCGCATACTCAGAGTATGAAATTAGTTTCTCACGATGTGAGAATTTCCTGAACCAGGGTGCGGCCGTCCCTGGTCGCGGTCGTCACGTTCTGCCGGTATACCTGCGAGCTTCCGTCCGGGTGGTATTCGGTGATGGCGACGTTGAAGTGATCGGGGCTCGTCGTCTCGATCCGCAGGCAATAGTTCGTGCGGGGCGGAATCTGGTCGATGGTCTTCTGTAGAGCGTCGGCCGGTAGGAGATTCACATCCGGGGTCACGAACGTGTGTGCCTTCGTGGCGCTCCGATCGGCGTAATAGCTGTGTTGGAGACCGAGAATCGCCCCCACACCGCTGGACGTGTCCCCCGGTCCATTTCCGGTCGTCACATTCCCATCGGTACGGGCCGGGCAATTCACCGCAATCAGTGCCGGTGTCGTCGGACCGGCGGGCGGGGCGGGCTTGTTCCCCCCGCTGACCATAACGACCGTGGTCACCAATCCCGCGATCACCACCACCGCGGCGACGGCGCCCCCGATCAGCATGCCCTTGTTTCGTCGGGGCTTCTCCGGCTCGTCGGGTGGGGCGACGGGGCGGGGAGGCATGAGCTTCTTCGCCAATTCGTCGTCGTCCCACAGGGATCCGGTGGATTCTCGGGGTGGGATGGGCGGGAAGCTCTGGGGGGAGGCCCGCCACCAGGTTTCGCGGTCGACGCGTTCGGTGGCGTCGTCGGAGGGTGGGGTGTCGGTGTAGCGCGCCGTCGGTGGGGCGGGGTCGGGCGCGGGCATCGGCGGTTTCGGGGGCTGCATCGAGTCCGGGGCCCGGTAGGTGGGGGCGTCGGCGGGCTGCCAGCCCAGGGTGGGCCGGGCGGGCGCGTCGGCCGGGGACCAGCCCGGCCCGGAATCGGCGGTCGGCGGACCGAACGCGGAACCGCCGAAAGTGTCTACCGGAGGCCCGAATTCGGCGAGCGGCGGGCCGAAGCCCGAATCGTCCTGTGCAGGCTGCTGCTGCTCGCCGTGACCTTGCTCCCGCGGAGCCGACCGTCCGGATTCGTCATGTTGCTTGGCGTCGTCGGAGGCCATCACCCGTCCCTTCCCCATGACACGCGCGTGGGGCGGTCGCGAACGACCGCCCCACCCGTCGATTCAGTGTCAGTACTGGACCGAACCGCCCCACTGCCCGGTGACGCCCGCGACGTCCACCGTCTGCGGGGCGATGTCGCCCTCTGGAAGCCTACCAATTCGGGCGGCGGCATCGAGCGCGGCCGCACCACCCGGCTGCTGCCGAATCCAGCCCTCGACCGCGGCCTTGGCGGCGTTGGCCTGGGTGGTGTCGACGTAGGTTTCCGACTTCTGGTCGTCGGTGCCGGTGTTGTGGACGTAGGAGGTGACCTTGATCTTGTTCGCCTCGATGAACTCCACCGACACACCGGCGTCGCCCTTACCGGTTGGCGTGTTGTAGCCGATGGTGCCGACGTAACCCTGCAGGTTGCTGAAGTGATGGGTGTTGGCCACGAAGCCGGGCAGGATCGAGCCGCCGTCGACGTTGGCGCCGACCTCGGTGTGCGGGCCCGTCATCTGGACCACCGGGGCCGCCGGGGCGGCCTGCAGGCTCGGCGAATTCCACCGCGGCTGCTCCTGCTGCGGCTGGGTGCCCTGGCCGCGGCCGTTGCCGGTCAGGTTGTCCATGCCGCCCTGCTCACCCGACTGGTTGTTGCCGGTGCCCGGCTGGCCCGGCTGCGCGGGCTGTGCCTGCTGGCCCGGCTGCACCTGCTGGGGCTGGCTGTTGTTCGGGGCGCCCGGAACGATGGCGGGCTGCACCTGGTTCGGGGCGCACTGGTTCGGGCCCGGCGCGGCCGCGAGGGCGTCCGGGTTGCACTGGCCGGGCACCGGCAGCGGCGCGACGCGCGGGGTGGTGACGCCCGGCTGAGTCGGCGCGACGAGGTTCTGATCCGGCGAGTTCTGCTGCGGCGGAGTCACACCCGGCTGCGGCGTGTTACCGCCCTGCGGCGGGTTGGTGACGCCCGGCTGCGGCGTATTGCCCCCTTGCGGCGGGTTGGTGACACCCGGCTGCGGGGTGTTGACACCGGGCTGGGCCGGGGTCTGATTCTGATTCGGGGCCGGCGCCGGGGTGGTGGTGTTGTCCTGCGGCGCGATCTGATCCTGGGCGGCGGTCTGGTCCTGAGCCGCGGCTCCCGGCTGGGCAGGGGTGGTCGGTACGGCCGCCGGGTCCTCCGCCGGGGCCGCGCCCGCGGGCGCCGAGAGAAGCGTCGCGACCGCGGCCGCCGTGGCCAGCGGCAACGACGTCGTGGCCATCGCTCGCTGCACCCGATTCGGCTTACGATGTTTCACTGCGCTATCCCTTTCCCGAACACGACCGGTCGACGCGGCGACAACGACCGTGTTCTCTGTTCCCTCATCTACAACCGGGGCCCACGCCCTGTAGCGGCCCCCGGGGGGCCGTTCGCGTATCTCCGGTTGTGGGGAAAGGTGAAAAATCCCCCCGCGCTCGAATCTACCAACTGCCCACCACACGCTCTCTGCGGGAAGTGAACCACACGAACAACATTCAGGCAACACGGACTTCGTGTCCGGTCCGGCCCGAACACGCGGGTGTCAAGCCCGTGATGTCAAGGGCGCAGGAAATGCTCAGCCCAGATCGTCGTGGCGCATCAGCTGCCGGGCCGCCTCGGTGATCGAACCGGACAGCGACGGGTAGACCGAGAACGTCTGTGCCAGATCGTTGACCGTCAGATTGTTCTGCACCGCCATGGCGATCGGCAGGATCAGTTCGGAGGCGATCGGGGCCACCACCACACCGCCGATCACCACGCCGGTGGCGGGGCGGCAGAAGACCTTCACGAAGCCGCGCCGCAGTCCGCCCATCTTGGCGCGCGGGTTGGTGTTCAGCGGCAGCATCACCGTGCGGGCGGGCACCTCGCCGTTATCGATCGCGGTCTGGCTGACGCCGACCGTCGCGATCTCCGGCCGGGTGAATACCGCGGAGGCCACCGTCTTGAGCCGGATGGGCTGCACACCCTCGCCGAGCGCGTGATACATCGCGATGCGGCCCTGCATGGCGGCCACCGAGGCCAGCGGCAGCACGCCGGTACAGTCGCCGGCCGCGTAGATGCCCGGCACCGTGGTCCGCGACACCCGGTCGACCCGCAGGTAGCCGCCCTTGTCGACCTGGATGCCGATCCGCTCCAGGCCCAGGCCGGAGGTATTGGGCGTGGAACCGACGGTCATGAGCGCGTGCGTGCCGGTGACGGTGCGGCCGTCGGACAGCTTGACCACCACACCGTCGGCGGTGCGCTCCACCGCGTCGGCGCGGGCGTGCTTGACCAGTTCCACGCCGCGCTCGGCCAGCGCGTCCTCGAGGACCAGTGCGGCGTCGGCGTCCTCGCCCGGCAGCACCCGGTCGCGGCTGGACACCAGCTTCACCTGGACGCCCATTTCGGTGTAGGCGGAGACGAATTCGGCGCCGGTGACACCGGATCCGACCACCACCAGGGTCTCGGGTAGTTCCTCGAGGTCGTAGAGCTGGCGCCAGTTGAGAACGCGCTCGCCGTCGGGCTCGGCGCCGGGGAGCACGCGCGGGCTGGCGCCGGTGGCGATCAGCACGACCTCGGCCTCGATCACCCGCTCCTGGCCGTCGTGCAGCCGGGCGCGCACCAGATGGGTGGCCAGGCCCGCGGTCTGGTCGATCAGCTCGCCGGAACCGGCCAGCAGATTCACCCCGGCCGCCTGCAGTTTGGCGCGGATGTCGGAGGACTGGGCCTGCGCCAGCGCCTTCACGCGGGCGTGCACCTCGGGCAGCCGCACCTGCGCCTGGCCCGGATCCAGGGTGATCCCCAGATCCCGGGCGCGGCGCAGATCGGTGCGCACGCCGGTCGAGGCGATGAACGTCTTCGACGGCACACAATCCCACAGCACGCACGCGCCACCGATGCCGTCGCTGTCGATCACCGTGACCGACGCGCCGTGCTGGGCCGCCACCAACGCCGCTTCGTAGCCGGCGGGGCCGCCCCCGATGATTGCAATGCGGGTCATGTGTACCTCCGCTATCGAGCTCCACAACCGGGATCTCCGGTCGTTATAACGTTATCGGTCCTGCTCCCGGCGCCGTCGGTCGCATCGCCGGTGTGCGCCCCGACACGCCCGCGCGCCGACCGGCAAACGGTCGCGTCCGACGAATGCCCACACCAGAGGAGTTTGCGGCCGCCGAACACCGAGCCCGCGGGGGCCGCGAACTCCCGCCGAGCGAAGCGACGCCTCAAACACTGTCCGCATTCGATACGCTTTCTTGGTGCCGATATACGCCGCCTATGGGTCCAACATGGATCCCGAGCAGATGCTCAAGCGCTGTCCGCACTCACCCGTGTACGGAACCGGCTGGCTCGAGGGGTGGCGCCTCACCTTCGCCGGGGACGACATCGGGTGGGAGGGACCGCTCGCCACGGTGGTGGAGGAACCCGGCTCGCGGGTGTTCGTCGTGCTCTACGACGTCTCCGCCGAGGACGAGCAGAGCCTGGACCGATGGGAGGGCTCCGATTTCGGCATCCACAAGAAGATCCGGCTGCGCGTCACCGCCAATCCCGGCGCCGCGACCGAGCCGGTGCTGGCGTGGCTGTACGTGCTCGACGCCTACGAGGGCGGCCTGCCCTCGGCCCGCTACATCGGCGTGATCGCGGACGCGGCCGAAAAGGCCGGCGCCCCGGCCGATTACGTCCACGCCCTGCGCACCCGCAACAGCCGCAACGTGGGGCCGGGAACCTTCGGGCTGATGTGAGACGAGCCCGGGACACCGTACGGTGCACCCGGGCTCGCGTTCGTCGCCGCGCCTAGCGCGCCCCCAGCACCACATTGGTCATGACGCGCACGCCGACGCTCAGTGCGCGCTCGTCGATGTCGAAGGTCGGCTGGTGCAGGTCCAGCTGGTCGCCCTCGCCCGACCACACACCGAGGCGGGCCATGGCGCCGGGCACCTCCTCCAGGTACCACGAGAAATCTTCGCCGCCACCGGATTGCGGGGTGTCCGACAGTGCGTCGGGGCCGAGTGCGCGGATGGCGTTCTCCAGCATGCGGGTGGCCTGCTCCTCGTTGACCACCGGCGGCACGCCGCGCTTGTAGTTGAGCTGGTATCGCACGCCGGTCGGGGCGAGCAGCCCGTCCACGATCTCGCGCACCATCGGCTCGAGCAGCGACCAGGTCGCGTGGTCGCCGGTGCGGACGGTGCCGGTGAGCATGCCGGTCTGCGGAATCGCGTTGGGCGCCTTGCCCGCCGACACCGCGCCCCACACCATCACGGTGCTGGTGCGCGGATCGATGCGGCGGCTCAGCATGCCGGGCAGCCCGGTGATGACGGTGCCGATGGCGTACACCAGGTCGCTGGTCAGGTGCGGGCGGGAGGTGTGCCCGCCGGGCGAATCCAGCACCAGCTCAACGGTATCGGCGGCCGAGGTGATCGGGCCGACCCGGACGCCGACCCGGCCGACCTCCAGCCGCGGATCGCAGTGCAGCGCGAACATGCGCGAGACGTCCGCCATCGCGCCCGCCGCGACCATGTCGATGGCGCCGCCGGGCATGACCTCCTCGGCGTGCTGGAACACCAGCCGCACCCCCACCGGCAGCTCCGGCACCTCGGCCAGCGCCAGGGCGGTGCCGAGCAGGATGGCGGTGTGGGCGTCGTGCCCGCAGGCGTGCGACACGCCGGGCACGGTGGAGGCGAACGGCCGCCCGGTGTACTCCTGCAGCGGTAGCGCGTCCATGTCGGCGCGCAGCCCGATGCGCGGCCCCTCCGGGCCGATATCGCAGATCAAGCCGGCGCCGGTCGGCAGTTTGCGCGGCTCCAATCCGGCTTTGACCAGCCAGGATTCGATGAATTCGGTGGTGGCGAACTCCGCGCGGGACAGCTCCGGGTTGGCGTGGATGTGCCGCCGCCACCCGATCAGGTCCTCGCCGTGCTCGCTCAGCCACTTCTCCACGGTGGCGCGCGCGGCGTTCGAGGCCGGGTCCTCCTCCGTGGGAGATTCCGTGCCCTCGGCGCCGACGCACGCCGCGGTCCGCGGCCCCGTCCGCGCCGCGCTCGAGACGGCGTTCCCGGGTCCCTCCGTGGTGACGCAAGCTGCCGCCTCCGGGCCCGTCGTCCGCGGAGACCGGCCGGTTGTGCTCACCGAATGTCCTCCTGTCGCTGTCGCAGGCTGCGCTCCAACAACCTGTCCCTGTGAAATTGGTCGCCCGCAATCTGTATCGCAGTACGCGCCATGGCTGTAGCCCCATCTTTCACCGCACGGTCCGCGGATTCGCCCACACATGCGGCCGCGAACTCCGGCTGATGCGTCACCGCACCCCCGGCCTCGATGCCGATCACCGGGTGAATGCCCGGGATGACATTCGTGACGTTGCCCATATCGGTGCTGCCCAGCGGGCGGGCTGCTTCCAGCTCCTGCGCGAGCGGCACCCGTCCCAGGCCGACGATCTGCTCTCGATACGCACTCAGGAGTGCGGGGTCGGGCGTGAGCTCGGTGTACGTGGGCGCCAGCGTCCGGATTTCGTGTGTGCATCCGGTTGCCAACGCTCCGGCCTCGAAGCATGCCGATGCCCGTCGCATCAGATCGTCGAGGGATGCGGAGTCGACTGCCCGTAGGTAATACAGCAGTTCCGCACGTCCGGGGACTATGTTGGGGGCGACGCCACCCGTCTTGACTATACCGTGGAGTTGCTGACCTGGGTGGAGATGCTGCCTCAGCAAACCTAACGCAACTTGGGCGACGGTCATGGCATCTGCGGCGTTTCGCCCTTGTTCGGGCGCGGCGCTGGCATGCGCCTCGCGGCCGTGGAACAGAATCGACCAGTCGGCCAGTGCCAGCGAATACGCGCCGGCGATGTCGACCGGCCCCGGATGCACCATCATGGCCATGCCGACGCCGTCGAAAACGCCTCGCTCCAGCATCAATACCTTGCCACCCCCGCTTTCCTCGGCCGGCGTGCCGAACACCGTCACGGTGATGCCGCACGCATCGGCCACCTCGGCCAGGCCCAGCGCGGCACCCACCGCCGACGCGGCGATCAGGTTGTGCCCGCAGGCATGCCCGATCTCTGGCAACGCGTCGTACTCGGCGCAGATTCCCACCACCAACTCGCCGCTGCCGTAGGTGGCGGTGAAGGCGGTGTCCAGATCGGCCACGGGGGTGCGGATCTCGAAGCCGCGCTCCCGAAGCGGGGCCAGAATCTTTGCGACGCTGCGGGTTTCCGCGAAGGCCAGTTCGGGCTCGGCGTGGATGGACCGCGCGAGCCCGAGTAGTTCGCCGGCCGCCGCGCCGATCCCCCGATCGGCGGCGGCGACCAGCGCCGGATCCGCGGGCGCCAACGCGCCCTGGTGCCCATTCGTCCGATCATCGCCGCTGGGTGGCATGGCACACAGTGTTGCACTGCGGGCGCCGCGGCAGGTATCGGGTTATCAGGGCGCGAACGCCAGGTTCTCCTCGGTGGTGACCACCGCCAGCCCCTCCAGCGTGCGGGCATGCAGGGCGCGCTTGATGACCGGCAGGTTGGGTTTGCGGTTGCCGGCCAGCGCCGCCGCGCGGGCCACCGCGGCCGCCAGCACCTGGTCGGCCTCGGCCTTGTCGTCGACGATGGCCGCGGCGATGGCGTCGTCGGCGCCGTAGCGGCGGCCGGTGGTCATGGCCTCCACCGCGACCTGGTTGGTGAGCCGCCCGGTCACCAGGGCGTTCATCGCGACGGTGAACGGCATGCCCAGGTGTACCTCGGGCAGGCACCAGTAGCCGCGGTCGGCCCGCATGACCCGGAAGTCGTGGGAGAGGGCGAGCATCGCGCCCGCGCCGAAGGCGTGACCGTTGACGGCCGCGACGGTCGCCATCGGGAAGGTCAGCAGCCGGGTGTAGAGGGTGTGCACCCGGTCCAGGTACCAGCAGTTCTTGTCGAAGTTGGCGAACAGCCAGTCGGTGTCGAGGCCGTTGCTGTAGAACTTGCCGGTCGCCACGGTGACCAGGGCAGCGGGGCCTTCCGAGCCCTCCACCTCGTCCAGCAGGCCGTGGAATGCGTCGATCCAGTCGGGATGGAAGCGGTTCTCGTTGTCGGTCTGGCCCTCGTTGCCGAGGTAGAGGACGAACACGTCCCCGTCACGTTCCAAATACGGCATGGCCAGAGAATATGCCCTAAGTTACCGCCGAGTCGGAACCGGGACGCGCATGAGATCCTCGGCCACCACGAGTTCACCGTCGAAATACTTGCGCGCCTCGACGCGGTGGCCCTCCAGGTCGCGATAGCGCTGGGAGAAATGGGTGAGCACCAGCGTGCGCACCCCGGCGTCGGCGGCCACCCGGGCGGCCTGGCCCGCGGTGAGATGGCCGAACTCGTGGGCCAGGTCGGCGTCGTCGTCGAGGAAGGTGGACTCGATCACCAGCATGTCGGCGTCCTGCGCCAATTCCTCGACGCCGGAACACATCCGGGTGTCCATGACGAAGGCGAAGCGCTGGCCCCGCCGCACGGCCGAGACCTCGGCGAGCGCGACCGTGCGGCCGTCGGCGAGCCGTAATGCGCCCTCGCGCTGCAGGATTCCGACATCGCGTCCGGCGATCCCGAAGTGCGCCAGCCGATCCGGCAGCATCCGCCGCCCGTCCGGTTCGACGAGCCGGTAGCCGAAGGTATCGATGCGATGCGACAGCGGCACCGCCTCAAGCGTGAACGGCACTCCCGCCAGCGGGATCGGCCCCGGTTCGGCGACGGGCCGCTCGCGCAGTCCCGGGAACCACGGGACCACATCGCGCAGCCGCTCGTAGAACACGCGGCCCGAGGCCGGGAAGCACACATCGACCGCGTGCGGCACCCGATCGAGGTTGAGCCGCGCGATGATTCCGGACAGGCCCAGGCAGTGATCGCCGTGGAAATGAGTGATGCAGATCCGGGTGATGCCGGTGGCGGACACCCCGGCGAACAGCATCTGCCGCTGCGTCCCCTCCCCCGGATCGAACAGCAATCCTTCGTTGTCCCACCGCAGCAGATAACCGTTGTGGTTGCGCTGACGGGTGGGCACCTGACTGGCGGTCCCGAGGACGACGAGTTCACGCACGGCCCCTATCCTGCCCCGGCCCGTGGGATACGCCACCGCGCCCGGCCAACTATCGTGGGCCGCATGCTTGCCGAACAGGCCGCCCAGGCGATCGCCGAACGTACCGGAGTGTCGCGTCACCGCATCGCGGTGGTGCTCGGATCGGGATGGCAGGAGGCGGCGGCCGAGATCGGCACGCCGTCGGTGTCGGTGCCGATGTCGGAGCTGCCGGGGTTCGGGGCGCCGACCGCGCAGGGACATCAGGGCACCGTGCACTCGGTGCGCGTGAACGACACACCCGTGCTGTTGATGATGGGCCGCCAGCATCTGTACGAGGGCCACGAGCCCGCCCAGGTGGTGCACGGGGTGCGCTCGGCCATCGCGGCCGGCGCCGACACGGTGCTGCTCACCAATGCGGCGGGCGGTATCCGGGCCGGGTTGCAGGTCGGCGAGCCGGTGCTGATCAGCGACCACATCAACCTGACCGGGCACACGCCCCTGGTCGGCGCCACCTTCGTGGACCTGGTCGACGCGTGGGATCCGCAGCTGCGCAAGCTCGCCCACGAGGTCGACTCCCGCCTGACCGAGGGCGTATACGTAGGCCTGCACGGCCCGCAATACGAAACCCCCGCCGAGATCCGCATGTTCGCCACCCTGGGCGCCGACCTGGTAGGCATGTCGACGGTCCTGGAGGCCATCGCCTGCCGCGCCCTCGGCGCACGCGTCCTGGGCATCTCCCTGGTCACCAACCTGGCCGCCGGAGTAACCGGCGCCCATCTATCGCACGCCGAAGTACTCGCCGAAGGCAAGGCCGCCGCCCCCCGCCTGGGCAAGCTACTACGCGGCATCCTAGAACGCGCCTAACCACCGAACCCACAATGGCCCCGGCACACCAAATCCACGATCGCCCCGGCACATCCAATCCACGATGGCCCCGGCACACCCAGCCCACGACCATCCCGGCACACCCAGCCCACGATCACCCCGGCACACCCAGCCCACGATCACCCCGGCACACCCAGCCCACGATCACCCCGGCACACCCAGCCCACGATCACCCCGGCACACCCAGCCCACGATCACCCCGGCACACCCAGCCCACGATCACCCCGGCACACCCAGCCCACGATCACCCCGGCACACCCAGCCCACGAAGGCCCCGGCACACCCAGCCCACGAAGGCCCCGGCATGCTTTTGGCCGGGAACTGCTGTAAGGGAGGTATCGCTGATGTTGCGATTCGGAACGGCCGGGCTGCGGGGGCCGCTTCAGGATGGGCCCGACGGGATGAATGTCGGGACGGTGACGCGGGCTACCGCGGGGCTGGCCGACTGGCTGCGTGAGCGCTGTTTGGGCGGCGGGCTGGTGATCGTCGGCCGCGACGCCCGGCACGGCTCCGCGGAATTCGCGACCGCGACCGCGGAAGTCCTTGCCGCGGCCGGTTTCTCGGTGCTGCCGCTGCCCCGCCCGCTGCCCACGCCGGTGGTGGCGTTCGCGGTGCGGGAGCTGGGCGCGGTGGCGGGCGTGCAGATCACCGCCTCGCACAATCCGCCGAACGACAACGGCTACAAGGTGTATCTGGACGGCGGGTCGCAGCTGATTCCGCCCGCCGACAGCGAGATCGAGTCCCGCATCGAGGCCGTGCGGGAGCCGATCCTGCGGGCCGATCCGCTGCCGACGGCGCCCGCGCCCGACGTGCTCGGGCTGCCCGCCGATGCCTCGGTCGCCGATCTCGGCGAGGAGATCGCGCGCCGCTATCTGGAGCGCGTCGCGTCCCTGCCCACCGTGCTGGGCGGGCCGGACCGGGCCCCGAATCCGGTGCGGCGCGACGCGCTTCGCATCGCGCTGACCCCGATGCACGGCGTCGGCGGCGAACCGGCCGTGGCCGCCCTGCACGCCGCGGGCTTCACCGATGTGCACGTGGTGATCGACCAGTTCGCGCCGGACCCGGACTTCCCGACGGTGTCGTTCCCCAATCCGGAGGAGCCCGGCGCCTCGGATCTGCTGCTGGCACTGGCCGACAAGGTCGACGCCGATCTGGCGATCGCGCTGGACCCGGACGCCGACCGGTGCGCGCTGGGGGTGCGCGGCCCGGACGGCTGGCGCATGCTGCGCGGCGACGAAACCGGGGTGCTGCTGGGCGATTACGTGCTGCGCACCGCGCCGCCGGACGCGCTGGTGGCCACCACGATCGTGTCCTCGCGCCTGTTCGGCGAGCTGGCTGCCGCGCGCGGGGCCCGCTACGCGGAGACCCTGACCGGCTTCAAATGGCTGGCCCGCGCGGGCGACGGCCTGGTCTACGCGTACGAGGAGGCGATCGGCCACTGCGTCGACCCGAACGCGGTGCGCGACAAGGACGGCATCTCCGCGGCGGTGGCCGCCGCCGACCTGGTCGCCCGGCTGCGGGCGCAGGGCCGCGGCCCGCTCGACGTCCTCGACGACTACGCGCTCGAATTCGGCCTGCACGCCGGAGCGCAGGTGTCGCTGCGACTGGCCGACCAGGCGGCCGCGGCGGAGGTGGTCGCCCGCCTGCGCGACACCCCGCCCGACACCATCGCCGGAATCCCGGTCACCTGCACCGACATGTCCCGCGTCCGCGGCCGGATGCGCACCGACGCACTGATTTTCGAGGGCCCGTCCCTGCGCATCGTGATCCGCCCCTCCGGCACCGAACCAAAACTCAAGTGCTACCTCGAGGTGGTCGAGCCGGTACCGTCGCGCGAAGCGCTTCCCGGGGCGAAATCCACTGCCGCCCAGCGGTTGTCGGAATTGCGCGCGTACTGCGAAAAGCTCTGACGCCTGCCTGGGAGATCTACTCAGCGCGGGCCGAACTGGCGGTCGCCCGCGTCGCCCAAGCCGGGGACGATGTAGGCGTCGGCGTCCAGGCCCGCATCGATGGCGGCGATCACCAGGCGGACGGGCAGGCCCGAGTTCTCCAGGGTGGCAACGCCTTCGGGGGCGGCGACCACGCAGATGGCGGTGATGTCGGTGGCGCCGCGGGCGGCGAGCAGCTCCAGGGTGTGCAGCATGGAGCCGCCGGTGGCCAGCATCGGGTCCAGGACGAAGACCGGGAGGTCGGCCAGGTTCTCCGGCAGCGACTCCATGTACGGGACCGGCTGGTGGGTCCGCTCGTCGCGGGCGATGCCGACGAAGCCGACGCGCGACTCCGGGACCAATTCCCCGGCGGCGTCGATCATCCCGAGCCCGGCGCGCAGCACGGGCACCAGCAGCGGCGGGTGCGCCAGCCGGGTGCCCCGCGTGGTGGCGACCGGCGTGGCGACATCGAAGGTCGCGATGGGCGCGTCGCGCAGCGCCTCGTACAGCAGGATGCCGGTGAGGTCGCGCAGGGCCGCCCGGAACGCCGCGTTCGGCGTCCGGGCGTCCCGCATGGTCGTCAGAAGGGTGGCGGCGAGCGGGTGGTCCACGATGAGCTTGCGCATGCAGGGAACGATAAGGTCTGTCCCGGTGCGCGCTCCGGGCCGGTCGAATTCGCGGCCCGTGGGTGGAACCGTGCCCGTGGCACCTGCGTCGAAGTACCCGTATGACGTAATCTGCCACGAGACCAGCACGATGGGGGATTGTTGATGGGCAAGATCTCGGTCGACACCACGGGCGTCGCCGCCTACGGTGCAACAGCCGACACCCTGGCCGGTGAAATGGGCACCGCCGCAGCCGGTGCGGCCGCCGCCGACCCACTGCTGCTCGGCCCGATCTTCGGACTCGTCGGCGGCGATTTCGTCGCCGCGTACGCCGCGGCCCACGCCGGTCACGTCGCCTCCATCGGCGAACTGTCGGCGGTACTGGGCACCATGGGCGCCGCCGCGACCGGCGCGGCCACCGCCTACACCGAGACCGATCAGGGCTCCGCCGCCGCGCTGCGCGCCACCGGAGGTGAGTCGGCATGACGGGCGTCATCGACCTCGAATCCCTCGCCAAGCCGCTGATCGACCTGCTCACCAGCTTCGGCAGCGGCGTGCTGCCCGGCGACGGCCCGGCCGACGCGCTGCGCCGGACCTCCGCCACGCTCGACGGCATCCATCAGGCCGGTAGCGCGAGCATCAACCAGGTCAGCAATGCCTGGCAGAGCCAGGGCGGCGACGCGGCCATGGACAAGGCGTTGAAGGTGCAGACCTCCGCGGCCACCATCTCCGACCGCGGCAACGACATGGCCGACGTGGTCACCCAGGCCGCCGCCACCGTCCGGACCGGGCAGCAGGAACTCGACGGCATCGTGCGCTCGTTCGTGAACTCGGTGACCGCGCTCGGCCCGGCCGTCACCACCCCGCCGGGCCTGGCCACCGTAGTCGGTTCCGCCATCGACCATTTCGGCCAGGCGCTGGCCGTGGTCGGCCGGGTCCGCTCCGACCTCGACACCCACACCGCGTCGATGAGCGAGCTCACCCCGCCGCCGCCCACTCCCCCGCCCGCCACCGCGGTGGCCCCCGCCGCCGTGGCCGCGCCCGTGGCGAGCGGCATGGTGCAGCAGGCCGGTTCGCTGCTCAGCGGCGTCCTGTCCACCGGCGGCTCGATGATGGGCACCCTGGTGAGTCCCGCTGCGGCCGTGGTCTCCTCGCGGCCCGGCACCACCGGCGGCGCCCCCACCGCACCGCAGTCGACGACCGGTGACCAGCCGGGTCGACACGGCGGCGTCATGATCACGCTGCCCGACGGCAGCCGGGTCGAGGCCCCGAACCCGAAGGCCGCCACCGCCGTGAAGGCGGCCGTCAGCGCCGTCGGCACGCCCTACGTGTGGGGCGGCAACACCCCCGGCGCCGGGCTGGACTGCAGCGGCCTCACCAAGTGGGCCTACGGCCAGGCCGGTGTCGATCTGCCGCGCCTGGCCGCCGACCAGAGCGCCGGCGCCGCCCCCGTGAGCCCCGGCGACCTCATGCCCGGCGATCTGGCCATCTGGGACGGCCACGTCGCGATGGTCGTCGGTAACGGACAGATGGTCGAGGCCGGTGATCCTGTGCAGATCGACCCGATTCGAACGGAGAACATGGGAATGGCATTCCACGGCTTCTTCAGGCCGACCACATGAGCGAACCGCAGCCCCGGCAGCAGCTTCCCAGCGTCACGGTGGCCGCCAGCACCAACCGGGCCGGGACCATCAGCGTGCGCGCCACCGACCAGGGCATGCCGATCGAGATCAAGTTCGAGCGCAGCGAATACCGTTACGGTGCACGGGCTCTCGCGTCGGAGATCCTGCGCCTGACCAAGCGGTCGGCCATCGTTGCCAAGGCGCGCCGCCGCGAACTGCTGGCCGAGACCGGCATGCCCACCGAGATCCTGGACAAGCTCGGCCTGCCCACCCGCCAGGCCGCGGTGGACGAACTCGACCGCATGGACGACGCAGACACGGGACCCACGAGCTGGATGAGGCCGGTATGAGCGGCGAGATGGATGCCCTGGTCGCGGCGGCGACCGAGAAACTCGAGGCGCTGGAGGCCGCGCTCTACGGGCTCAAGCAGGTGCGCGGCCGGCACACCACCGAGGACGGCGCGGTGCGCGTCGAGGTGGACAGCGACGGCGCCCTGGTCGCGCTCGACCTGGCCGAGTCGGTCACCTCGCGGCCACCGTCGGAGGTGTCGCAGCTCATCATCTGGGCCTGCCAGCAGGCGGCCCAGGACGCCGGAGCCCAACGGTCGGAGGTGGTGTCGAAGCTGAACTCCGCGTTCGTCGACCCCGCGTCGGGAATCGTTGGGGGGCGGGCCGAATAGTGCCGAACGCTGCGGCTCGATAGGCTTCCGGTCATGGCTTCTGGAGACATCGTCCCGATCGAGCTCGGCCTGACCGACGGCGATCTGGTCACCCTGTGGGCACCGCGCTGGCGAGACGGTGACGACGAATGGGAGGCATTCCTCGGGCACGAGGACGCGCTGTACGGTTTCGAGTCCGTCGCGGAGCTGGCCGCGTTCATCCGGACCGACACCGACAACGATCTGGTGGACCATCCCGCCTGGAAGGTCGTGGTCGGCCTGTCGGCCGCCGAGCTGGAGCCGGAGGAGCAGCACGTGTTCGATCTGGTCGGCGTGCCCGAACTGGCCGCGGGCGATCCGGACCCGGACACCCTGGCCGAGCTCGAGGAGACCCTCGGCATGGTCCGCACCATCGGCGAGGTCTGCGAGCTCGACGTGGTGACCAAGTTCTTCGGCTCGCACCCGGTGCTGGGCGCGCTCCCGGCCGGTGTGAGCGCCTTCGCCGGGCGCGAGGGCGAGGAACTATGGGACCAGATCGGCAACGCCATCGCCAAGGACTGGGACCGGGTGGTCGACGCCATCGACTCGGTGGTGCACAGCCCCGAGGTCGACGCCGACGCGGTGGCCGTCGCCGAGGCAGAACTGCTTGCGGCGGAAGAGAATGTCGTCGACGCCGAGGACGCCGCCGACACCGAGGACGACAACGACTTCGAGACCGTCGATCTCGACGAGGAAGACGAGGAGGAGGTCGAGGAGACGTTCTGGCACGAGGTCGGCATCGACCCGGTCAAGATCGTCACCTCCGAGGGCACCTTCTTCACCCTCCGCTGCTATCTCGACGACGAGCCGATCTTCCTGGGCAGCGGGGGCACGATCACCGTGTTCACCTCCGAGCGCGCCCTGGCCCGCTACCTGGCCGACGAGCACGAGCACGATCTGGCGCGGGTCAGCACCTACGCCAGCGTGCAGACCGCGGCCGTGGACGGCTCGCTCGAGGTCGAGGTCGACGACGAGAACGTCTACGTGCTGCCCGGCCTGGCCGACGACCTGGCCGAGGGCCCGAAGTCGGTCGACATCGAACAGCTCGACCTGGCGGTCGAATTGTTTACCGACGCCGCCGATTACGCGGAAGACGACACCGTGGAGCAGTCCCTGGCCAAATCCACCCCCCTCGGCTGGTACGTCTCCTACCTCCTCGAGCCCGACCCCAGCCGCCTGGCCCCCAGCCCGCCCTTCACCGCCGAGGCCGAGAGCTGGCGCGCGCTGGAGCAGGCATTCGAAGCCAGGCTCCAAAAGGGCTGAGTCGCAAGCGCAGATGCACCCCGCCCATTCGGACGGGGTGCATCGTTATGCGAGGAGCGATCCCGGCGCGCCCACCTCCGTGATCCCGGCGCACCCACCCTCCATGATCCCGGCGCGCTCACCTCCATGATCCCGGCGTGCGTTTGGCCGGGATCTACCGCAAGATTCCGGCCAAAAGCACGCCGGAATCACCATGGTCGTCCTAGCCGATCAGCACCGCGTAACCCGGCTTGATGACTTCATCGATGAGCCGCAACCGATCCGGGAACGGAATGAACGCCGACTTCATCGCATTGATGGTGAACCGCTCCAGGTCGCTCCAGCCGTAGCCGAAGGTCTCCACCAGTTTCAGCATTTCGCGGCTCATGTCGGTGTCGCTCATCAACCGGTTGTCGGTGTTGACGGTGACCCGGAAGCGCAGTCGGGCCAGCAGGTCGAACGGGTGCTTGTCGAGCGAGGGCACCGCGCCGGTCTGCACATTCGACGACGGACACAGCTCCAGCGGAATCCGCTTGTCCCGCACGTAGTTCGCCACGAGGCCGAGCCGTGGCTCGGTGTCGGAGTCGAAGATGTCGTCGGTGATGCGCACGCCGTGGCCGAGCCGGTCGCAGCCGCAGAAGGCCAGCGCCTCGTGGATGGAGGGCAGGCCGAACGCCTCACCCGCGTGGATGGTGAAGAACCCGAGATTGGCGCGCACGTACTCGAACGCGTCCAGGTGCCGGGTGGGAGGGAAACCGGCCTCGGCGCCGGCGATGTCGAAACCGCCGACCCCGCGGTGGCGGAAACGCACGGCCAGTTCGGCGATCTCCCGCGAACGCGCGGCGTGCCGCATGGCGGTCAGCAGGCAGGTCACCCGGATGGGATTGCCCGCCGCGGCGGCGGTCTCCTCGCCCTCGCGGAAGCCGGCGAGCGTGTGCTCGACCACCTCGTCCAGGGTGAGGCCGCGCTCGAGGTGCTGTTCGGGGGCGAACCGCACCTCGGCGTACACCACCCCGTCGGCGGCCAGGTCTTCCGCACATTCGCGGGCCACCCGCCGCAGCCCCTCCGGGGTCTGCATCACCGCGACGGTGTGGGCGAAGGTTTCCAGGTAGCGCTCGAGCGATCCGCTGTCGGCGGCATCGCGGAACCAGTTCCCCAGTGTTTCGGCGTTGTCGGCCGGCAACTCGTCATATCCGCACTCGATAGCCAACTCCAGAACGGTCGCGGGCCGCAACCCGCCGTCGAGGTGGTCGTGCAGGACGGCCTTGGGGGCTTGGCGGATCGAGGCAAGGGTCAAAGGCATCGGTCCAGTCATGCAACGACGCTATCCGTCCCGCCCCCGTTCCGCAGCCGACTTCGACTGTGTCCATCCTCTCGCCAGCATGTCGCCACCCGGGAGAGTCCCTCCCGTCACCACCTTGCACGCTCCGGACACGACAATCCTCATGGTCCCGGCGCCGCCCCGCATGGTCCCGGCACAACCACTCCCATGGTCCCGGCGCAACCATTCCTATGGTCCCGGCGTGCTTTTGGCCGGGATCCACTGCGAGATTCCGGCCAAAAGCGCGCCGGAATCATGAATAAGGGCGGCACGGCCGAATGGGCCGTGTACAAGGCTGCACGCCGGGATTACGAATGGGCTAGGGGGCGATGCGGTCCAGCACGATCGGGGGGACGGTTACCGGATCGGCCCCGATCTCGTAGGCACCGCGGAGAGCTTCCACCGCACCGGGGATGGCTTCGGGGGTGTTGGTGTGCAGGGTGAGTAGGGGTTGGCCGGCGGTGATGGGGTCGCCCGGCTTGGCGTGCATTTCGACGCCCGCGCCGAACTGGACCGGGTCGCCCTGGCGGGCTCGGCCCGCGCCCAGGCGCCAGGCGGCCAGGCCGACGCCCATGGCGTCCAGGCGGGTCATGGTGCCCGACCGCTCCGCCTCGAGCACCTCGGTGTGCTTGGCCCGGGGCAGGCGGGCCGCCGGGTCGCCGCCCTGGGCGGCGATCATGGCGCGCCAGTGGTCCATGGCGCGGCCGTCGGCCAGCGCGGCGGCGGGGTCGGCATCGTGAATTCCGGCCTGCGCCAGCATCTCTCGCGCCAGCGCCACGGTGAGTTCGACCACGTCGGCCGGGCCGCCGCCCGCCAGCACCTCCACCGATTCGGCCACCTCGAGCGCGTTTCCGGCGGTGCGGCCGAGCGGGGTGTCCATCGCGGTCAGCAGCGCGACCGTGCGCACGCCGGCGTCGGCGCCCAATTCGACCATGGCCGTGGCCAATTCGCGCGCGGCGTCGATGTTCTTCATGAACGCGCCCGCGCCCACCTTCACGTCCAGCACCAGTGCCGCGGTGCCCTCGGCGATCTTCTTGCTCATGATCGAGCTGGCGATCAGCGGGATCGACTCCACGGTGCCGGTGACGTCGCGCAGCGCGTACAGCCGCTTGTCGGCCGGGGCCAGATCCGCGCCCGCCGCGCACACGACCGCGCCGACCTTCGGATCCGACAGCATCTGCCGCATCTGCGGCACCGTCACAGTCGCCCGCCAGCCGGGAATCGACTCCAGCTTGTCCAGGGTGCCGCCGGTGTGGCCGAGGCCGCGGCCCGACAGCTGCGGCACGGCCGCCCCGCACGCGGCGACCAGCGGCGCCAGCGGCAACGTGATCTTGTCGCCGACGCCGCCGGTGGAATGCTTGTCCACGGTCGGCCGCGGCAGGTCGGTGAAGTTCATCCGCTGCCCGGACTCGATCATGGCCCTGGTCCAGCGCGCCAGTTCGCGCCGCGTCATCCCGCGCCAGAAGATCGCCATCGCCAGGGCCGACATCTGTTCGTCGGCGACCACGCCGCGCGTGAATCCATCGATGACCCAGTCGATCTGTTCGTCGTCGAGCTCACGCCCGTCCCGCTTCGCCGCGATCACCGACACTGCCGAATGCACACTCACCATGCCCAACAGCCTCTCAGATCCGCGGGGCGGCGCCGCGCACTCGGTCGGCGATTATCGGAAAACGTTGCCGCAGTGGATATGCGTGCCGAAATTCACACTTACCGCTGGCCCGCGGAAAGGTCTTCGGGCCCGAAGGCACTCGGCAGCAAACGCGAAAGCGCTAGCGGGCCTTCGCGATGATCGATAAGCAAATCCGCACCTCCGTGCTCGTGGAGCACCTGTCGGCAGCGACCGCACGGCATCAGGATTTCTCCTCGCGAGTCGCAGCAGGAGATCGCCAGCAATCGCCCGCCACCCGACGCGCACAAGTTACCGACGAGTACGCACTCGGCACACAGGCCTAAACCGTATGAGACATTCTCCACATTGCAGCCGCTCACAATTCGGCCGTCGTCGGTGCGCGCCGCCGCGCCGACCGGGAACCGCGAGTACGGCGCATAGGCATTCTGCATAACTTGAAAGGCATTGCGGCGCAATACTTCCCAGTCTGTTTCCGACATATCGGACCTCCACTCGAACCAGTCGAACACGACCGTAGAAAAGTCCGGACGCGCCCGTCAATTCATCAGGATAGGCAAACCTAACTCGGCGAAAACGTGATCCAACGCTCGGCCCGCCGAATTAGTTCCGCGAATCGCCGAGGATTAGAGTTCTCGACAGATCGGTTCAGGTACCCGGCGGCGGGCCGGCCACCCTCCGGATGTCGGCACCGTGGTTGTTTTTCCAGGTCGAACAGCTTGCCGCCCGCCCGCGCCGAGACCACGACCGGGTCCATCAACGACGTTGGAGGCACCGCACTCTATGACGACCACACTCGAGGCTCCGGCTCAGCCGAAGCGGAAGACCCTGTACCGCGGCGACCCCGGCATGTGGTCCTGGGCGCTGCACCGGATCACCGGCGTCACGATCTTCTTCTTCCTGTTCGTGCACGTGCTCGATACCGCGCTGGTGCGCGTCAGCCCGGACACCTACAACCGGGCGATCGAGACGTACAAGAACCCGATCGTGGCTCTCATGGAGATGGGCCTGGTGGTGTGCGTGCTGTTCCACGCGCTCAACGGCATCCGGGTCATCCTCGTCGACTTCTGGTCCAAGGGCCCCCGGTACCAGCGCCAGATGCTGTGGATCGTGCTGACGATCTGGATCCTGGTCGCGGGCGTGGGCGTCGGCCGCCAGTTCTTCTACCTGCTGACGGAGCACTGATATGAGCGCACCTGTTCTCGGCAAGTCCTACGACCGCCCCGCCAGCCTGGACGCGCCCCGCGCGCCGCGGCGTCCCGCGGGCGGCAACTTCGAGAAGTACGCGTGGCTGTTCATGCGCTTCTCCGGCCTGCTGCTGGTCGTGCTGGTGCTCGGCCACATGACGATCATGCTGATGCTCGACGGCGGTGTGAAGCGGCTGAACTTCGGCTTCGTCGCCGGCCGCTGGGCGAGCCCGTTCTGGCAGCTGTGGGACCTGACCATGCTGTGGCTGGCGCAGCTGCACGGCGGCAACGGCCTGCGCACGGTCATCGACGACTACTCCCGCAAGGACTCCACCCGCTTCTGGCTGAAGACCCTGCTCGTCGTCTCGATGATCCTGATCATGGGCGTGGGCACCTATGTCATCTTCACCTTCGACCCCAACATCAGTTAGGAACAGGCACCCCCGATGAGTGAATCTCGTCCTGTCCAGGAGCACCGCTACGACGTCGTCATCGTCGGCGCGGGTGGCGCGGGGATGCGCGCGGCGATCGAGGCCGGGCCCCGGGTCCGCACCGCCGTGCTGACCAAGCTGTACCCGACCCGCAGCCACACCGGCGCCGCCCAGGGCGGCATGTGCGCCGCGCTGGCCAATGTCGAAGAAGACAACTGGGAGTGGCACACCTTCGACACCGTCAAGGGCGGCGACTACATCGTCGACCAGGACGCCGCGGAGATCATGGCCAAGGAGGCCATCGACGCGGTGCTCGACCTGGAGAAGATGGGTCTGCCGTTCAACCGGACCCCGGAAGGCAAGATCGACCAGCGCCGCTTCGGCGGTCACACCCGTGACCACGGCAAGGCCCCGGTCCGCCGCGCCTGCTACGCCGCCGACCGCACCGGCCACATGATCCTGCAGACGCTGTACCAGAACTGCGTCAAGCACGACGTGGAGTTCTATAACGAGTTCTACGTGCTGGACCTGGTGCTGACCAACACCGACCGCGGCCCGGTCGCCACCGGCGTGGTCGCCTACGAGCTGGCCACCGGCGACATCCACGTCTTCCACGCAAAGTCGATCGTGTTCGCCACCGGCGGTTCCGGCCGCATGTACAAGACCACCTCCAACGCGCACACGCTGACCGGCGACGGCATGGCGATCGTGTTCCGCAAGGGACTTCCGCTGGAGGACATGGAGTTCCACCAGTTCCATCCGACGGGCCTGGCGGGTCTGGGCATCCTGATCTCCGAGGCCGTCCGCGGCGAGGGCGGCATCCTGCGCAACGCCGACGGCGAGCGGTTCATGGAGCGCTACGCCCCCACCATCAAGGACCTCGCGCCGCGCGACATCGTCGCCCGCTCGATGGTCAAGGAGGTCCTGGAGGGCCGCGGCGCGGGACCGAACAAGGACTACGTCTACATCGACGTGACCCATCTCGGCGAGGACGTGCTCGAGGAGAAGCTGCCCGACATCACCGAGTTCTCCCGCACCTACCTGGGCGTGGACCCGGTGAAGGAGCCGGTGCCGGTCATGCCGACCTGCCATTACGTGATGGGTGGCATCCCGACCCGCATCCGCGGCGAGGTGCTGCGCAACAACACCGACGTGGTGCCCGGCCTGTACGCCGCGGGCGAGTGCGCGTGCGTATCGGTGCACGGCGCGAACCGCCTGGGCACCAACTCGCTGCTGGACATCAACGTGTTCGGCCGCCGCGCGGGCATCGCCGCCGCGGAGTACGCCCAGCGCTCCGAGTTCGCCGAGATGCCGGAGAATCCGGCCGCCATGGTGCAGGGCTGGCTGGCGGGCCTGCTGTCGGAGCACGGCAACGAGCGCGTCGCCGACATCCGCACCGAACTGCAGGCGACCATGGACGCCAACGCCGCGGTGTTCCGCACCGAGGAGACCCTCAAGCAGGCGCTGACCGACATCCATGCGCTCAAGGAGCGCTACGAGCACATCACCGTGCAGGACAAGGGAAAGCGCTACAACAGCGATCTGCTCGAGGCCGTCGAGCTGGGCTTCCTGCTGGAGCTGGCCGAGGTCACGGTGGTCGGCGCGCTCAACCGCAAGGAGTCGCGCGGCGGGCACGCCCGCGAGGACTACCCGGACCGCGACGACACCAACTTCATGCGCCACACCATGGCGTACAAGGACGTCGAGCCGGGGGCGCAGGCGAATCTGCTCGCCGACATCCGGCTGGACTTCAAGCCGGTCGTGCAGACCCGTTACGAGCCGATGGAGCGTAAGTACTGATGACTGCCGTAGCCGAAGCTCCCGCAGGACAGAAGCCCGCCCCCGTTCCCGCCGGGGCGACCATGATCACCGTCAAGGTGGCGCGGTTCAATCCCGAGGACGGCAAAGGCGCGCACTGGGATTCGTTCCAGGTGCCGGTGCTGCCGACCGACCGCTTCCTGAACGTGCTCATCTACATCAAGTCCTACCTGGACGGCACGCTCACCTTCCGGCGCTCGTGCGCGCACGGCGTCTGCGGTTCGGACGCCATGCGCATCAACGGCGTCAACCGGCTGGCGTGCAAGGTGCTGATGAGCGACATGCTGCCCAAGGGTGGCAAGGCGCTGACCGTCACCGTCGAGCCCATCCGCGGCCTGCCCGTGGAGAAGGATCTCGTGGTGAACATGGAGCCGTTCTTCGACGCGTTCCGCGCGGTCAAGCCGTACCTGATCACGCACGGCAACGAGCCCACCCGCGAGCGCATCCAGTCGCAGGCCGACCGCGCCCGCTTCGACGACACCACCAAGTGCATCCTGTGCGCCTGCTGCACCACCTCGTGCCCGGTGTACTGGAACGACGGCAGCTACTTCGGCCCGGCCGCGATCGTGAACGCGCACCGCTTCATCTTCGACAGCCGCGACGAGGGCGCCCGCGAGCGCCTGGACATCCTCAACGACGTCGAGGGCGTGTGGCGCTGCCGCACCACCTTCAACTGCACCGACGCGTGCCCGCGCGGCATCGAGGTCACCAAGGCCATCCAGGAAGTCAAGCGCGCCCTGCTGTTCGCCCGCTGATTTCGGCCGAAAACCCGCCGGGATGACGGAGCGCTCTCGTCATTCCGGCGCGCTTTCGGCCGGAATCCGGAGGCCGCTCGACAACCTAGGTTAGCTAGGCAAATTGTCCAGATGGCTCGACGGTTGTTGTCGGATCGGTCCAGCGGTGCTTGCATCGAGTCATGTTCAACGAAGCTCAGCTGTACTCGCCGGTGACCACGACGACCGACGGTGGCGTGACGGTGCACCTGAGCGACGAGCACCCTGGTGTGCACGACCCGGAGTACCGGGCCCGCCGCAATGGGATCGCCGCCCAGGCGCTGTCCTACCGGGACGGTGGGCCGCTCCCCCGCATCGCCTACACCGACGAGGAAGAAGAGGTGTGGCGGATCGTCTCCGCCGAACTGGCGCGCAAGCACCGCAAGCTCGCCTCGGCGGAAGTGCTTGCGGGACAAGAGCGTCTGGGCCTGCCGGTCGACCACATCCCGCAACTCGACGAGGTGACGGCGAAGCTGGTGCCGCTCAGCGGTTTTCGCTATGTGCCCGCGGCCGGGCTGGTCCCGCTGCGGCAGTTCTTCGGCTCGTTCGCGGACCGAACCTTCCACTCCACCCAGTACATTCGGCATCACTCGGCGCCGCTGTACACCCCGGAGCCCGATGCCATCCACGAAATCATCGGGCACGCGAACCAATTGGCGAGCCCGCGGTTCGCGGCCATCTACGCCGAGGTGGGCGCGGCGGTGGCGCGGCTGGAAACCGATGCGGCACTGAAGTTCCTGGCCGACGTGTTCTGGTTCTCCATGGAGTTCGGCGTGGTCCGGGAGCGGGGCGAGGTGCGATGTTACGGCGCGGGCCTGCTGTCGTCCTACGGTGAGATCGAGGAGTTCCGCGACGCGGAGCTCCGCCCGCTGAACATCACCGAGATGGGCACCGCCGTCTACGACATCACCCACTACCAGCCGGTGCTCTACTGCGCGAAATCGATCTCCGAGATCGAGGACGTGGTGGGCGGGTTCTTCGCCACCATGACCGACGACGTGGTCGCGCGGCAGCGGGCCACCGCCGGACTCGCCTGAGTCACAGCGGCATTCCGGCCTTCAGGAAGGCCACGACCCGCTTCAACCGGTCGAGGTCGAGTTCGCCGTCGTCGATGACCGTCATCATGGCGCCGATCATCGCCCCGGCGAACGCGCGCACCTCGAGCGAGTCCGCCGCGTGGCCCGTGCGGCGGGCGACCAGATCGGCGATCATCGCGATATTGCGCTCGGTCTCCTGGATGACGACCCCGCGCAGTTCCGGGACGCCGTAGACCAGCCGGGTGCGCTGGCGTTCGAATTCGAATTCCTCGCTGCCCAACGCGTCGAAGACCTCGAACACGCCGCGCTCGAGCGCCTCCAGCGGCGACAGCTCCGGCGGCTGCGCCTCGACGGCCCGGATCAGGATCGGATCGAGATCGTCGGCCAGGACCACCTGCTCCTTGGACGGGAAGTAGCGGAAGAACGTGCTCGGCGAGATGTCCGCCGCCTCCGCGATCTGCTCGACCGTGGTCTCCGCGTAGCCCTGCTCCCGGAACAACCGCATGGCCACGGTGCGGATGGTGCGACGGGTGCGTTCCTTCTTGCGCTCGCGCAGACCCATCCGGGGCGACGATGCACCCGAATGGGCCTGCGCTGGCGGTGCCTGGGAGTCAGCCGACATGCACCGATTCTCCCGCATGGGTGTCGGGCGCCGCGCCCGACCGGCCGTGCACGAACAGCGCCGCGAGCACGGCCGCGAGCGCGCAGATCCCCGCGCACACCCACAGCATCGCGCCCATGCCGCTCACGAACGCCGTCTGCACGTGGCCGAGCAGCCCCGGATCGCCGAGCTTGTGCGCGACCGCGACGCCCGCGTTCACGTTGTCCGACAGCGGCGGCCGGTTGTCGGCCCCGAGGCCCGAGCGGTACTGCGCGGACAGCACCGTGCCGAGCACCGCGACGCCGATGGTGCCCGCGGCCTGCCGAAGCGCCTGCAGCAGCGCCGATCCCGAGCCGGAGCGCTCCGCGGTGAGCTCGCCCATCGCCATGCCCATGGCCGCGGGCATGACCAGTCCCATGCCGAGGCCGAGCACGCTCATCCAGACGGCGGTGTAGGGGTATCCCCTGTCCACGCGGGTGAGCGCGCCCATGACCAGACTGGCGGTCAGCACCGCGAACCCGGCGGTCAGCACCACCCGGACCCCGGCTCGGGGCAGCAGCTTGTCCACGACGCGGGTGCCGACCACCAGGCCGCCGATCACCGGCAGCAGTCGCAGCCCGCTGCCCAGCGAGTCGACACCCAGCACCGCCTGGAAGAACTGCGGCACGGTGAAGAACAGGCCGAGCATGGCGAAGTTGACGACAATGGAATATGCGGTGCCCCAACGAAATCCGGCGGTTTCGAACAGGCCCAGGTGCACCAGCGGGTGCGCCGCGCGCCGCTGCCATCCGACGAAGGCCGCCAGCGCGACCACGCCCGCCGCCGCGGCCGACCAGCCCGCGCCGTCGCCCCAGCCCTGACCGAGCCGGATGAAACCGTAGGTCAGGCCGAGCATTCCGCCCGCCGACAGCACCACGCCGGGCAGATCGATGCGAAAGACGTTGTCGCTGCGCGATTCCGGAACCAGCACCGCGATGGCGACCAGTCCGACGATCACCAGCGGCACATTGATCAGGAACACCGAGCCCCACCAGAAGTGCTGCAGCAGCCAGCCGCCCACGATCGGGCCCAGCGGCAGCCCGAGCGCGGTCGAGGAGACCCAGATCGTCAGGGCCCGTTGCCGTTCGGCCCGGTCCGGGAACATGGCCGGGAGCACCGACATCGACAGCGGCATCATGGCCGCCGCGCCCACGCCCAGCAGCGCCCGGGCCGCGATCAGCTCACCGGACGAGGACGCCACCGTGCACCAGATCGAGGCGAGGCCGAACAGCGCCATCGCCGCGAGCAGGAACCGCTTGCGGCCGTAGCGGTCGCCCAGCGCCCCGGCGGGCAGCATGAGCGCGGCCAGCGTGAGCGTGTAGGCGGTGGTGAACCATTGCAGCGCAGCGGTATTCGTGTGCAGGTCGACCGCCATCGTGGGCAGCGCGACGACCAGCACCGTGGTGTCCAGGCCGATGGTGAGCATGGCCGTCGCCAGCGCGCCGAGGGCCAGCCAGCGGGCCGGGCCCGCCCCGGCGGTTCCGGACGATCCCCGCCCTCCGTCCGGAACCGTGCTGCCGTCCGTGCGGTCGGGGCGGGTCTCCCCCGGGACGCGGCCCTCTCCCCCGGGGCCGTGTCCCCTCGTCCCGGCCGCGATCGGAGTTCCGCTCCGTGCATTCGCCTTCATGACACACCTCATCAGTTGAGAGTTTCTACTTTTTGATAGTAACTCTCATTTTGGAGACGCTGTCAATGCTTTTGTGATCCGGAGGGCGACCTGGGCGATCCGGGACGAGTGCGCATAAGCTCTCGAGCGATGAGCACCCGCATGTCCCGGCCCGATCGCCGGTGTAGACCCGGTTCCCTCGCGGCCGCCGCGCTCGCGGCCGGGCTCGTCGGTGCCAGCGCACTGACCGGGCTCGGCGCCGCCACGGCCCAGCCCGCCCCGCCGCCGTCGACGACGTTCACCACGCCGAATACCGATGCGTGCCCGAACAAGACGAATCCGCCGCCGGCCATCGACACCTCCGAGGTCCCGACCTCCGGCGAGGCCCCGCCACCGCCGCTGCCGGTCCCGTCGCCCCCGATCGGCGGCGAACGGCTCGGCGCGTGCGGGCTGGTGCTGCCCGACGGTGCGCCGCCGGTGCCGGGCGACATCTCCGCCACGGCCTGGCTGGTCGCCGACCTGGACACCGGCCGGGTGCTGGCCGCGAAGGATCCGCACGGGCGCTACCGCCCGGCCTCCACCATCAAGACGCTGCTGGCCACGGTCGCGCTGCGCAGCCTCGATCTTCAGAAGGTGGTGACCGGTACGCAGGACGACGCCAATGCCGACGGCACCCGGGTGGGCATCGGTCCCGGTGGGCAGTACACCAATATGCAGCTGATGCAGGCGCTGCTCATGTGCTCGGGCAACGATGCGGCGCACGCCATCGCCACCCAGCTCGGCGGTCCGGAGGCGACCGTCGCGAAGATGAACGATCTGGCCAGGCACCTGCACGCCCTGGACACCCGCGCCGCCACCCCGTCCGGCCTGGACGGGCCGGGCATGAGCGTCTCGGCCTACGATCTGGCGACCATCTTCCGCGAGGCCATGACCATCCCGACCTTCGCGCGGATCGTGCACACCGAACACGCCGATTTCCCTGGCTACCCGGCCAATCCGCAGATTCCCGGCGACAAGGACCATCCCGGATTCGCGATCGCCAACGACAACCACCTGCTGTTCGACTACGACGGCGACCTCGGCGGCAAGACCGGCTACACCGACGACGCCCGCCAGACCTTCGTCACCGCCGCCGAACGCAACGGGCACCGGCTCGTCGTCACCTTGCTGAAGGGCGACGTGCTGCCGATCCGGCCGCCGGAGCAGGCCGCCCGCCTGCTCGACTACGGTTTCGGCCTGCCCGCGGGCGCATCGGTCGGCACCCTGCCCGGCAGCGCGGAGGACGAGTCCAATCCCAATGTGGCCCTTGCCTCCCCGCCCCCACACGAACCCGAGGCCGCCACGCACGCCGACACCCATCACGAGAATCTGCGCATGGTGCTGATCGTCGGCGGACTGGTCCTGGTCGTCGTTCTGCTGATCGGCGCCTGGACGCTGACCGGACGGCCGCGCCGCTAGCCGATCCGCCGCGGTCCGCGGCTACCGGCGGCGGGCGGTGGTGAGCAGGGTGGCCACAGCGGCTCCCGCACCGAAAAGCGCCGCGCCCGTACGCGCGGACATGCCCACGGCGATCCGGGGTCGGATGACGGCCGGGGCGGGCGGAGCGATATCGGCCTCGGGGATGTTCTCGCTGGCCGTGGCGGCCCAGGCCGTGGCGAAAAGGATGATGCGGGCGGTGAAGTAGGCGAAGACCATCAGGCCGATGATGGGGCCGAAGGCGACGCCCGCGGGGCTGGTGAGCACCTTCTTCAGATAGAAGGACGCGATCTGCTTCCAGACCTCGAAGGCGACCGCGGCGATGAGGGCGGCCTTGGCGGCGCTGGCGATCGTGACCGGCTGGCGGGGCAGGCGGGCGATCATCCAGGCGAACACCGCCCACGACGCCAGCACGGCCAGCAGCAGCGAGGTCAGGGTGAGCAGGGCGCTCACGCCGGGGGCGTGTTCGAGGTGGACCAGCCGCAGCAGATCCTGGCCCAGGGCGCTGCCCGACAGCACCGACAGGCCGATCGAAATCACCATGGCCAGGCCCAGACCCACCAGGGCGAGCAGATCGGAGAGCTTGGTGACGAACCAGTTACGTTCCGGCGCTTGCTGTTCCCACTGCTCGGTGAGGGCGGCGCGCAGGTTGGCCATCCAGCCGAGCCCGGCGTAGAAGGCGCCCAGCAGGCCGAGCACACCGACCCCGGTGCGGGAGCGGATCGCCTGATCGATGAGGTCGTTGAGCTGCCCGCCGAGCGAGCCCGGAATGTTGTGCACCACCTTGCCCTGCATCTCCGACAGCAGGTGCGGATTGCGCGACAGCACGAAACCGGCCACCGCGAACAGGACCATCAGCAGCGGAAACAGCGCCAGCACAGTGAAATACGTGATGCCCGCCGCGTAGTAGTCGCCCCGCTGGCGCTGAAATCGGCCGCCCGCGCGCACCAGGTGATCCAGCCACGGCCGCGCCTGCACCTCCCGCTCGATCCGCGCCCTGACCTTGTCGAGCACCCTGCCTCCCGGAAACCACTCGGCCCCGCGAGGTGCTGCCGCTCCCACGCGAGGGTTCTCCGCCACGGCCGCACCTACTGTCGCATCTCTGGTTACTACGCGGCGACAGATTCATGCAGCGCGTCGATCGCCCGGGACCGCCGGGCGGGTCGCGCGGCGGGGCCGGTGGTTCAGCGGGCGAGGAAACCGACCCGGTCGTAGACCTGAGCCAGGGTGTTGCTCGCGATCTCGCGGGCGCGGGTGGCGCCGGAGGCGATGATGCGGTCCAGTTCGGCCTCGTCGTCCAGGTATTCCTGCACCTTGGCCTGGAGGGGAGTGACGAATTCGACGAGGGCGTCGGCCACGTCGGATTTCAGGTCGCCGTAACCCTTTCCGGCGTAGTCCTGCTCCAGGGTGACGATGGGGGTGTCGGTGATGGAGCTCAGGATGACCAGCAGGTTGCTCACGCCCGGCTTGGTCTCCGGGTCGTAGCGGATCTCGCGCTCGGTGTCGGTGACCGCGGAGCGGATCTTCTTGGCCGTCGCCTTCGGATCGTCGAGCAGGTTGATCAGGCCCGCGTCGGTGGCGGCGGACTTGCTCATCTTCGAGGTGGGGTCCTGCAGGTCGTAGATCTTCGCGGTGCCGGGCACGATGTAGGGGTCGGGCACCACGAAGGTCTTCTTGAAGCGAGTGTTGAAGCGCTGCGCCAGATTTCGGGTCAGCTCCAGGTGCTGGCGCTGGTCCTCGCCGACCGGGACGTAGTGCGCCCGGTACAGCAGGATGTCGGCGGCCATCAGCACCGGGTAGGTGAACAGGCCGACGGTGGCGTTGTCCGAGCCCTGCTTGGCCGACTTGTCCTTGAACTGGGTCATCCGACCGGCCTCGCCGAAACCGGTGATGCAGCTCAGCACCCAGGCCAGCTCGGCGTGCTCGGGCACCTGGCTCTGCACGAACAGCGTCGACTTCTTCGGGTCGATGCCGAGGGCCAGCAGTTGGGCGACGGCCCGCTTGGTGCGGTTGCGCAGCTGCTTGGGCTCCTGCGGGACGGTGATGGCGTGCAGGTCGGGAATGAAGTACAGGGCCTCGAAGTCGTCCTGCATCCTGACCCACTGCGCCAGCGCGCCAAGGTAGTTGCCGAGGTGGAAGGAATCGCTGGTCGGCTGGATCCCCGACAGGACCCGCTGCTTGCGTTCACCGGATGGAGCAGGACTCGACATACCCCCGATCTTCGCATGCCACCGTCAGCTGTCCCGCACCAGATAGAGATGCGGCGGCGGCGCGGGCAGACCGAAATAACGAGTCATGGCCTCACTGAACGCCCGATAGTCCTCGACATCGACCTGCCAGCCCGCCAACGACCGTCCGGTGCGGACCTCCGTCATGCTTGCGGCATCGGCACGCCGGGAACCGGAGTCCGGCCGGGACGGCGCCGGGGCGGACTCCGACAGTGCGCGGCGCAGTGCCTCGTTGACGACTGACTTCTTGGATCGGCGCTGGCTGTGAGCGGCCCGCTCGATCAGCTCGGCCACGTCGTGGTCGAGCGTCACGGTCATTCTCATGGGCCCCATGATGCGCCCGATGAGCACGAGTTATGCACGGCCCCAGGGCAAAATGGCCAATGTCACACGAGGGTGAGGGTGGCCGCCTGCACGCCCGCGGGCCGATCCTGCAGCACCACGCGGAAGGCCACGCCCCGGGCCGCCCAGTGCCGCGCGGCGTCGGTCACCGCGGCGTCGAACCAGTCCAGTTCCACCGGCTCGTCGGCGAGCAGTTGCGCCCCATCGCGGATCACCGCCACATATCCCGGCGCCCGCCCCACGAAATCGTCCAGATCGCGCAGGCACTCATCGAAGGCATCCTTGTTCTCCCCGAAGTAGTAGGCGAACTGAAACGCCGCGGCAAACTCGTCGAACACCCCCGCCACAGTGCGCATCTTCACCCCCCGCAACTCCCGCGCCACATACCCCTCCGGCACCTTGAACCGCACCCCACTGAACTCCCCGTCCCCCACAGCCAACACCCCAACCACCGCCCCCGACACCGCAGCCCCCAACACAGCAGCCCGCCCACCCCCATCTCCCCCACCCAAAAACTCCGTAACCGTCATCGAAGTACCCATCCGCACAACCCCTTCCGAATTGAAAACCAGACCCGACCTCAACAACCCAACCCGCCATACTTCCCATCAGCCCGACCCGACACACATCCCGCCGACCGGACCCCAACGCGCTTCACGCCGACCCGAACCCAGCGTGAATCACGCCGACCCGACCCGACGCGCTACACGGCGACCCGAACCCAACGTGCATCACGCCAGCCCGAACCCAACGCGCATCACGCCGACCCGGCCTCGGCGTCCTTCACACCGACCCGAACCCAACGCGCTTCACGCCGACCTGACCCGACGCGCTACACGCCGACCCGGCCCAACGCGCTACACGCCAGCCCGAACCCAACGCGCATCATGTCCACCCGAACCCGACGCGCTTCACGCCGACCCGACCTCAGCGTGCTTCACGCCGACCCGAACCCAACGCGCTACACGCCGACCCGGCCCTGACGTGCTTACGTCAGCCCGAACCCAACGTGCATCACGCCGACCCGACCCGACGCCCTTCACACCGACCCGGCCCCGGCGTGTTTCACATCTATCCGGCCCCGGCGTGCTTTTGGCCGGGGCCCACACTTACCGCATGCGGGTGAACGTTCGGTAATGATCGCCGGTGTAATAGGCCGAACTGTCGCTGCCGGTGATGATGCGTTCGGCGTCTCGGGTCTGGCCTGGTTTCTTCGGGTTCACGTCCCATTCGCGGTAGGTGATCTTTTTACCGGCGGGGTCGGTTCGGGGGAGGTCGCCGCCGCGGTTCATCCACTGGTCGCCGCCCTTGGTGCCGGGGGCGTCGGCCGAGCCGGGCCAGCGGCCCGCGTCGATCTCGCGCAGGGTCTGGTAGGCGCGGTCGGGGACGCCGGGGGCGCGGCCGGTCACCGGGGGCGGGGTGCCGTTCGGCGTGGCTGTGGCCGCGGGGTGGGAGGTCGCCGCGCCGGTGCTCGGCGACGAGGAGGGGTGGCTGCGTAGTACCAGCGTCGCCACGATGAGCACCACGATCACGCCCGCGGCCGCGAGCAGGCCGCCGATTCGCTTGCCGGACAGGTTCATCGGTACTGCACCGTCACCGGCGCGTGGTCGGACCAGCGCAGCGCGTACTCGGCGGCGCGCTCCACCACGGCCTGCTTCGCCCGCCCGGCCACCGCCCCGCGGGCCAGGTGGTAGTCGATGCGCCACCCGGCGTCGTTGTCGAAGGCGCGGCCGCGGTAGGACCACCAGCTGTACGGGCCCGGCACGCCCGGGTGCAGGGTGCGCACCACGTCGACGTACCCGGCGGCGAGCATCTCGTCGATCCACGCGCGCTCGCCCGGCAGGAAGCCCGCGTTCTTGACGTTGCCCTTCCAGTTCTTGATGTCCAGCTCGGTGTGCGCGACGTTCCAGTCGCCGCAGATCACGAAGTCGCGCCGCTGGGACTTCAGGTGCGCGCCCAGCTCACCGAGGAATCGGTACTTCTCGTCCTGCATCGGCGTGTCGGCCTCGCCGGTGTGCACGTACACGCTGGCCACCGTCAGGTCGTCGAACTCCGCCTCGACGTACCGGCCCGCGCCGTCGAATTCGGCGCTGCCGAAACCGATCCGCACCGATCGCGGCTCGCGCCGGGACAGGATACCCACGCCCGCGCGGCCCTTCGACCCCGGCTCGGCGTGCGCCAGATGCCAGCCCGCGTCCAGCACGGGCGCGAGTGCCGTGCGCGTCTGCTCGTCGGTTGCTCGCGTCTCCTGCAGGCAGATGATGTCGGCCTCGGTCGTCGCCAGCCACTCCAGCATTCCCCTGCCGGTCTTCCCGGTCGCCGCACGCACCCCGTTGACGTTGATCGTACTGATGATTTGGGCCACCTCCCGACCGTACAATGCTGATCGGACACACTCCCTGTGGACATCGCCGTCCGGGAAGGGGTGCCGACGATGACGTCCCGCACCACCACTCCGTTCGCGCCGGTCCGTGCGCTGCACACCGGCTCCGGAGATCCGCTGCTCCTGCTGCACGGATTCATGCTCTCCCCGCACTGCTGGGATCAGGTGGCAGCGCGCCTGGCCGGGACTTGCGAGGTATTCGCTCCGGCCTTCGCCGGGCACCGGGGCGGGCCCGCGGCCTCCGGCTGGTATCTCGACGTGGACACGCTCGCCGACCGCGTCGAGGATCAGCTCGACGAATTGGGCTGGCGCACCTGCCATATCGCGGGCAACTCGCTGGGGGCGTGGGTCGGGTTCGAACTGGCCCGCCGCGGCCGGGCCCGCACCCTCACCGCCATCGCACCCGCCGGCGGCTGGCACAGCCCGTCGCTGCTGCAGCTGTGGGCGACGGTGAAGTTCGCGTCGCTGGTGCCGGTGGTGGAGATCGGCAAGCGGCTGCCCGGCTTCCTCCGCTCGAGCGGCCCCGCACGGCAATTCACCGCGCGGATCCTGAGCAAGAACACCGGCGCGGTATCGCGGCGCGCGGTCGAGGAGGCGATCACGGCGGCCCTGGAGTGCCCGGCCCTGCTGCCATTCCTGGCCAGCAGCCTGCGCGCGCCCGCGCTCGAGGATCTGTCCACGTTGCCGACGCCGGTGCGCCTGCTGCTGTGCGAATACGACCGGGTGATCCCGAATCGGCTGTACGCCAGGCGTTTCCTCGACGAGCTGCCCGACTCGGCGGATCGCATCCTGGTGCACGGCGTCGGCCACGTCCCGATGCTGGAGGCACCCGACCGCATCGCGACGCTTATTGCCGAGCATGTGTATGCGAGCCGGACGCGCTTACGGGCGGTATGAAGCGGCGAGTTCCCGGCCAAAAGCATGCCGGGAACACGAAAGCCAGCACGCCCGGAACACGAAAGCCAGCACGCCGGGAACACGAAAGCCAGCATGCCGGGAACACGGAAGCTAGGACGACGTGGACGTCAGTTCCCCAGCAGCCCCTTGGCCACGTGGGTCACCTGAATCTCATTGCTCCCGGCATAGATCATCAGTGATTTCGCGTCGCGGGCCAGTTGTTCCACCCGGTATTCGGTCATATAGCCGTTGCCGCCGAACAATTGGACGGCGTCCATGGCCACATCGGTGGCGGCCTCGGAGGAGTACAGCTTCATCGCCGATGCCTCGGCCAGCGTCGGCGGCTTGCCCGCGCGGGCGCGTTCGATGGCGCTGAACACCATGTTCTGCACATTGATCCGGGCGATCTCCATCTTCGCCAGCTTCAGCTGCACCAGCTGGAACCGGCCGATCTCCTGACCCCACAACGTGCGGCTCTTCGCGTAATCCACACAGAGCCGGTGACATTCGTTGATGATGCCCAGCGCCATGAAGGCCACACCGATGCGCTCGGCGGTGAAACTCGAACGGGCGCTCTCGCGTCCGTCGCCGCCGCCGTGCTCCTCGGTCTCGCCGAGCAGCCGGTCCCGGCCGAGGCGGACATTGTCGAAGAACAGTTCGCCGGTGGGCGAGGCGTGCAGGCCCATCTTCCGGAACGGCTTGCCCTGGGTGAAACCCTCCATGCCCTTGTCCAGCACGAAGGTGAGTACTTTTCGGTCGCGCCTGTCCACACCGACGTCACCCGAACCTGCCCCGGCATGCTTTTGGCCGGGGTCCAACTTAGCATACACGATCGCCGTATCCGCATACGGGCCATTGGTGATGAACGTCTTCTGCCCGTTGAGAATGTAGTCCTCACCGTCGCGCCTGACGTAGGTCTTCATGCCGCCGAAGGCGTCCGATCCCGAATCCGGTTCGGTAATCGCCCAGGCCGCAATCTTTTTCATGGTCACGATGTCGGCGAGCCAACGCTCCTGCTGCGCCAGCGTGCCCCGCGACATGATGGTGGTGGCCCCGAGGCCGATGCTGACACCCATCGCGGTGACCAAACCCATGCAGACGCCGGACAATTCGCCGATCAGCACGGCCATCAGCGATTCCTGACCACCGAACGGGCCGCCGTCGCCGGACTTTCGCCCCGACTTGTCGGTGGTCTCGCCCGCTTCTCGCGCCCGCCGCTTGGCCAACATCTTCTCGACCGCTTCCGCGCCGAGCGCATCGATCCCGAACTCGGCGAACAGCTTCCGAATGATCGGATACGGCGTCGTCTCACCGCTCTCCAGCGCATCGAGCCGCGGCCGCACCTCCTTATCGATGAAGCCCCGCACCGCGTCCCGGATCAGCACATCGGTCTCGGACCATTCGAACATCGTTGTCCGCCTTTCCCTACGGCAGCCGAGCGGCGATATCGTCGATCAGCCAGGGTCCCTCGGTCTCGATCGTCTTCACATCGTGCCAACCGGCGAGCTCGGAGATCGCCCCGCCCTGGACCGCGAACACCTTGCCGGTGATCGGGCACTTGTCGGAGGCGAGATACGCCACCAGCGGCGAGATATTGGCCGGGCTGAACGCGTCGAACTCGCCCTCGGGCACCTCGGCGGCGAAGATCGCGCCCATGCCGGGAGTGGCGAGGGTGAGCCGGGTGCGCGCCATCGGCGCGATCGCATTGACCCGCACCCCGTAGCGCTCCAGCTCGTCGGCCGCGACCAGGGTGAGCGCGGCGATACCCGCCTTGGCCGCACCGTAATTGGCCTGCCCGGCATTCGGGATCGTGGTCCCCGACGCCGAGGCCGTATTCACCACCGCCGCGCTCGGCCGATTACCGGCCTTGGCCTGATCTTTCCAGTACGAGGCGGCGTGCCGGAGCAGATTGAAATGCCCCTTCAGGTGCACGGCGAGCACCGCGTCCCACTGCGACTCCTCCAGCCCGGCAATGAAGCCGTCCCGCAGGATGCCCGCATTGTTGACGACGACGTCGAGCTTGCCGAACTCCGAAATAGCCTGCTCCACAAGGTTTTTCGCGCCGTCCCACAGGGCGACGCTGTCACCGTTGGCGACCGCGCGCCCACCGGCCGCGACGATCTCGTCCACGACCTCCTGCGCCGGGCCCCGGTCGGCGCCCTCCCCGGCATTGTCGCCGCCGAGATCGTTGACCACGACCGCCGCGCCCTCGCGCGCGAACAGCAGCGCGTGCTCGCGCCCGATGCCGCGGCCCGCGCCGGTAACGACGGCGACCTTACCTTCCAGTGCGCCCATATTCGTTGTCTCCTAACAGATTACGGTCGGTCTGCGAGCTCGGCGAGGCCGTCGCGCAGGACGACGTCGCCGCCACGGGCGGTCTCGAATGCGTAGGCGGTGACGCCGTTCTCCGATTTCGCCTTCCAGATCCGGGTCTCCAGGTCGTCGCCGGGGAAGACCAGGTCGGCGAAGCGGACCGCGAATCGCTTCAGGCGGGCCACATCCGAGCCGCCGACCTCGGTGAGCACCGCCCACGAGGCGAAGGCCATGGTGCACAGGCCGTGCGCGATGATGCCGGGCAGCCCGGCATCCCTGGCGACCTGCTCGTCCAGGTGCAGCGGGACCGGATCGCCGGAAGCCGGTGCGTAGCGGTAGGTCTGATCGTCGTCGATGTGCTGCGGCACGATCGCGACCGGGTTGCGCTCGCGCAGGGTCTCGTCGAATCGGTGCTCCGGCGCGGCTTCTCCGACCGTCCGGCCCGCGTCGATCTTACGGAAGAAGGCGGTCAGGTACTGCTCGTTGACCAGTTCGCCGGTGTCGGAACGGGTTTCGATGTGGATGGTGACGGTGCTGCCGTTCGGTCGGCCCGCGTAACCGATCGCCCGTGCCCGCGCGGTCAGCCGATCGCCGGGGCGGATCGGGCGGTGGAAGTGAATGTCGTGCTCTCCGTGCACCACTCGGCCGAAGATGTCGGTCGGCGCGACATCGATGACGGGCACGAGCATGGCCTCGAACACCGGGACGATCGCGAAGATCGGCGAGGCCACGTCGCCGTCGCGGTGTGCCTCGATGGGATCGTTGGTGGCCGCGGCGTATTCGGCGATCCGGGCCCGGGTGACCTCGAAGTGCTCCTCGTCGGACCACTGGCCGAGCCCGGAGTCGTCGAATTCGACCACCCGGCCGGTGGTCTCGGTCATTTCGCCGCCAGCGCGTCGAGGGCCTCGAGCGATTTCTCCAGCTGCTTCAGGCCGTCCTTCTCCACGGCCTTGCCCAGCGCGCCCTTGATCAGCGCGCCCTCGAAATCGCCCTTGATCGACAGTTCGCTGCCGTCCCCCGCGGCCGCGATATCGAAACTGAATTCGACCTTCACCCCCGCCATTCCGCTGGCGGTGAGGGTGAGCGTATTCGGAGCCTCGACCGCCGCCACATTCCACTCGAACTTATTGGCCATCCCGAGCATGACGACCTTGGCCACCAGCTTATTACCCACGGCCAACGCGGCAGGCGGCTCCTCCATCCACCGCTCGTGAATAGAGAACCAGTCACCCCAGCTATGCGGATTCCCCACCACCGCCCACAACGCCTCCGGACCGGCAGTCATCTTCTTGGTGTACTCGATGTGACCCATGAATCCCGCTTTCTTCTCTTATCCCCTGTTCCCGACATGGTTGTCCCCCCTTGTTCCCGGCATAGCCCAATCTCCTGATCCCGGCATGCTTTTGGCCGGGATCACCGCTCGGCACGCTGATAAGCCGTCACAACCGCCGCACCACCCAGCCCAATATTGTGCTGAAGCGCCGCATTCACGTTGTCGACCTGGCGCTTGTCCGCCTTCCCACGCAACTGCCAGGTAAGTTCCGAACACTGCGCCAACCCCGTCGCCCCCAGCGGATGCCCCTTGGAGATGAGCCCGCCGGACGGATTCACCACCCACTTCCCCCCGTAGGTGGTCTGGTTCCCGTCGATCAGCGCGGGGGCCTCGCCCTCGCCACACAGCCCCAGGGCCTCGTAGAGCAGCAGTTCGTTGGCGGAGAAGCAGTCGTGCAGCTCGATCACCTGGAAGTCCTGCGGGCCCAGGCCGGACTGCTCGTAAACCTGCCGCGCCGCTTGGACATTCATGTCGTAGCCGATGATGCCCTTGGCCGTGCCGTCGAAGGTGGAGGCGAAGTCGGTGGTCATGGCCTGACCGACGATCTCGACCGCCTGCGACGCCAGGCCGTGCTCGTCGACGAACGCCTCCGAGGCCAGGATCACCGCGCCGGAGCCGTCGGAGGTCGGCGAGCACTGCAGCTTGGTGAGCGGGTCGTAGATCATCCGCGAGGCCAGGATGTCCTCCAGCGAATACTCGTCCTGGAACTGCGAATACGGGTTGTTCACCGAATGCCTGTGGTTCTTGTAGCCGATCTTGGCGAAGTGCTCGGCGGTGCTGCCGTACTTCTTCATGTGCTCGCGGCCGGCCGCGCCGAACATCCACGGCGCCGGCGGGAACAGCACCTCGGAGATCTCGGCCAGGGCCATCATGTGCTTGGCCATCGGCTGCTCGCGGTCGTCGTACATGGTGCCGAGCGAGCCGGGCTGCATCTTCTCGAAGCCCAGCGCCAGCGTGCAGTCGGCCAGCCCGCCCCGAATCGCCTGCGCCGCAAGGTAGAGCGCGGTCGACCCGGTGGAACAGTTGTTGTTGACGTTGACGACCGGAATGCCGGTCATGCCCAGCTCGTAGACCGCGCGCTGGCCCGAGGTGGACTCGCCGTACACGTAGCCGACGTATGCCTGCTGCACCCGGTCGTAGGAGATCCCGGCGTCCGCGAGCGCCTTGGTCCCCGACTCCCGCGCCATGTTCGGGTAGTCCCAGTCGCTGCCGTCCTCGTTCTTGCGTCGCCCCGGCTTCTCGAACTTCGTCATACCGACCCCGACGACGTAGACCTTGTTCGCCATCGAACTCCTCACATCTGGCCGCCGACCGCGCGACGACATGGACGATCCATCCGAACCGGACTAGAAACAAACATACAGAGCTGTATGTAACATGGCAAGAGAAGTTTTCCGAAGAGTTGTCGCACCTGCCCGCCCGCCCGGTCGGCGGCCACAAAACGCCAGACCCCACCCAAGATTCCGGCATGCTTCCCACCCAAGATTCCGGCATGCTTTTGGCCGGAATCTCTCCCGATTCCGGCCAAAAGCATGCCGGAACGACGGTGAGCTACGCCGGAAAGACGGGTGAGTCACGCTGGAGCGACGAGTGAGCCACGCCGGAACGACGAGTGAGCCACGCCGGAACGACGAGTGAGCCACGCCGGAACGACGAGTGAGCCACGCCGGAACGAAGGTGCAGGCCACGCCGGAACGAAACAGGCCACTCCGGAGCGAAAGTGCAGGCCACGCCGGAACGACGGGCTGGCCGTATCGAATGGCGGGCGACCCGCGCCCGCCGGACGGGTAAGTCAGACCCGGATGTCGCGCTAATCCGTCATGCCGAGGCCCGGCAGGGTCGACTCGGCGGCGCGGCGGAGGTGGGCGGAGGCGCGTTCCCAGCGGCGGTGGGCGCGGTCGGAGTCGGAGGAGATGAAGGTGGAGACCAGGATGCCGCGCAGGGCGTCCATGGCGGTGTAGACGAAGTCGCGAGCCTCCTTGCGGCGCAACTCGTCCGGGACGAATCGGGCCACGGCCATCAGGACGGCATTGTTGACGAACGGCTCGACCTTCTCCACCTCCGCGGCGAGCACGGGATCGGTGCGGCCCGCCACCCACAGCTCCATCGCGGCGACGAACAGCGGGCCCTGATGCAGCGCCCACAGCGAGTCGAGCACCTGCCCGATCGGGTCGTCGCCCACCCGCACCCGGCCGAGCTCCTGCATGGCCGCCTCGGTGCGCCGCTGCGCGAGGTGACTGATCGCCGCCACCACCAGATCCGTCTTGGACCCGAAATGATGCACCTGCGCCCCCCGCGTCACCCCGGCCCGCTCGGCCACCCGCGGCGTCGTGGTCCCCGCATATCCGTACTCGACCAGGCAGTCGATGGTCGCGTCCAGCAACCGCACCCGCATCTCACTACTCCGCTGCTCCTGCGTGCGACGCTGCGGCTTGGGTGCGACGGACCTGGTCATTTCGCGAATTCTACACTTTCATGCAGGTCTGAACGGAAATGGCGAGGGCGATCGGAGGTCTAGAAGCACTCCCCTTCGGCAACGGTCTCCAATGGAGTGCATTCGGTCGATACCGAGCCGCGCTTGGCGAACCACACCGTCACGGTGAACAACACCACCCCCGCGACAGCGAGCATCGCGCCCACGGCAGCCGGAGCGGTGTACCCCAGCCCGGCGGCGATCACCACGCCGCCCAGCCACGCGCCCGAGGCGTTGGCCATGTTCAGCGCGGCGTGGTTGAGGGCGGCGGCCAGGCTCTGGGCATCGTGGGCCACGTCCATCAGGCGGGTCTGCAGGCCGGGGCCCAGCGAGGCGCCGCAGGCGCCGACGAAGAACGCGCCCAGCGCGGCGGTGATCGGGTTGTGCGCGGCGGCAACGAAACCGCCGAGGATGACCACCGTCGAGATCATCGAGACGTAGATCGCGCGGTCGACGCCGCGGTCGGCGAGCACGCCACCCAGGATGTTCCCGGCGATCATGCCGAGGCCGAACAGCATCAGCACCACCGGCACCAATCCGATCGACATGTGCGACACATCGGTGAGGGTGGTCGCGATGAAGGTGTACACCGCGAACATGCCGCCGAAGCCGACCGCGCCCACCAGCAACGTGAGCAGAACCTGCGGGCGGCGCAGCGCACCGAGCTCGGTCCGCGGATCGGTGACTCGCACGCCGGTGAGTTCCGGCACGAAGCGGCCGATGGCCAGCACGGTCGCCAGGCCGATGACGGCGACCACGATATAGGCATCCCGCCAGCCGAGATGCTGGCCCAGCCAGGTGGCCGCGGGAACGCCGACAACATTGGCGGCGCTCAAGCCCAGCATAACTGCGGCAACCGCTTTGGCCCGCTGCCCCACCGGGGCGAGTGTCGCGGCGGCCAGCGAGGCGACGCCGAAGTAGGCGCCGTGCGGCAGGCCCGAGACGAAGCGGGCGAGCATCAGGGTATCGAAGCTGGGCGCGATCACCGAGGCCACATTGCCCAGGGTGAACGCGATCATGAGCGCCATGAGCAGGCGCTTGCGCGGCATGCGCGCACACAGCGCGGCGAGCAGCGGGGCGCCGACGACCACGCCAAGGGCATAGGCCGAAACGGCATGCCCGGCAGTGGGTTCGGAGACGTGGAGGGCGCGCGCAATATCCGGCAGCAAACCCATGGTGACGAATTCTGTGGTGCCGATGCCGAAACCGCCCAGCGCCAACGCCAGCATTGCCGGGATGTGCCAGTTGGTTCGCGCGGGCGCGTCGGGGTGGCCGTGCGGGAGCACGGCGGAGGGCGCGGTGTCTGGGTAGGCCACTTCGGGCACATTCGGTGAGGCCACGATTAAAGCGCAACACGGCAGGTAGGGACCTCGATACCCCCACCAAACGTGATCTCACTCACCGGTCGGATGCCCGCCTGCGGACCACTCCCGCACATACCCGAACACTGTTGGCGGAGAACTACTTTCACCCGGAATCGAGTTGCTGCACGAGCGCCGGAAAATCGGCCGCTGTCGCGGAGATCACGGGCGCTTCGCGCACCGTCCGCCATTCCGGCGCGCGCCTCTCCGTCATCCGGCGCGCTTCTCCGTCATTCCGGCGCGCTTTTTGCCGGAATCGACCGGCCGATGAATCCTACTGATCCGTAAAACAATTCGGGCACCCGCGACCACCTCGAGCGGTGGGGGCGGGTGCCCGGACGTCTCTCACGTCGTTCCGACCTTTGCACACCCGGAACGATGTGGGGTGCCGCGCTAGCGCAGCTCGCGCGCCAGGTTGGCGTCGAGAGCACCGAGGAATTCCTCGGTGGTCAGATAACCCTGATCGCCGCCGACCAGCAGCGCCAGGTCCTTGGTCATCTGGCCGTTCTCGACGGTCTTGATGACGACGTCCTCGAGGGTCTGCGCGAAGCCGATGACCTCGGGGGTGTTGTCCAGCTTGCCGCGATGAGCGATGCCGCGGGTCCACGCGAAGATCGAGGCGATCGGGTTGGTGGAGGTCGGCTTGCCCGCCTGGTGCTGGCGGAAGTGACGGGTCACGGTGCCGTGCGCGGCCTCGGCCTCGCAGGTCCGGCCGTCCGGGGTGAGCAGCACCGAGGTCATCAGGCCCAGCGAGCCGAAGCCCTGCGCCACGGTGTCGGACTGCACGTCGCCGTCGTAGTTCTTACAGGCCCACACATAGCCGCCCTCCCACTTCAGGGCGGAGGCGACCATGTCGTCGATGAGGCGGTGCTCGTAGGTGAGGCCCGCGGCGTCGAACTGGTCCTTGAACTCGGTCTCGTAGATCTCCTGGAACGTGTCCTTGAACATGCCGTCGTAGGCCTTCAGGATCGTGTTCTTGGTGGAGAGGTAGACCGGGTAGTTCTGCTGCAGGCCGTAGTTCATCGACGCCCGCGCGAAGTCCTCGATGGACTTCTTGAAGTTGTACATGCCCATGACGACGCCGCCGTCCTCGGGAACCTTCACGACCTCGTGGACGATCGGCTCGCTGCCGTCCTCGGGGGTGAAGGTGAGGGTGACGGTGCCCGCCTGGTGCACCTTGAAATCGGTGGCGCGGTACTGGTCACCGAAGGCGTGACGGCCGATGATGATCGGCTTGGTCCAGCCCGGCACCAGGCGCGGCACGTTGGAGATGATGATCGGGGCGCGGAAGATGGTGCCGCCGAGGATGTTGCGGATGGTGCCGTTGGGCGACCGCCACATCTTCTTGAGGCCGAACTCCTCGACACGCGCCTCGTCGGGGGTGATGGTGGCGCATTTGACGCCCACGCCGTGCTTCTTGATGGCGTTGGCGGCGTCGACGGTCACCTGGTCGTCGGTCTTGTCCCGGTATTCGATACCCAGGTCGTAGTACTCGAGGTCGATGTCGAGGTACGGGTGGATCAGCTTGTCCTTGATGAACTGCCAGATGATCCGAGTCATCTCGTCGCCGTCGAGTTCGACGACGGTCCCTTCAACCTTGATCTTGGACATGGATCTTCGTGTCCTCCTAGGAAGGTGCTCCCATTGCACAACCAGGCGAACACGCTTGTGAGCGGACCCCAGCTGTTCAACAGACAACGTATACGCCCCGCATTGTCCGCGAGACTCGAGGTGCTAAACAAGACAAGCGTACTGGTTCGCCTCTCCCCGCTTCCAGGCACCGTCCTGTTCAGGGGTGGCCGAACCGATTGCGCGGGGGCCGATAGCAGCCCGCCCGGACCGCCCGAGCCCCTGACCTCCGCCTCCGCATATGACCGCGATCGGGGTGTGAGCAACCAGACAGCCACGACCAGGTGCTCGACATAGTCGACGGGCTCACGCAGACCTTGATCGCCGACCCACCGAAGGGCATTCGGCAACGCATCGGCTGCCCAGCTGTCCGCCCGCAAGCCGGACCGATTGCGCAGGGGCCGACGGCGGACCGACCGAGCTGCGGTCGGCAACGCACTCGCCACCTAGTAGGGAGCGCGATACCGCTGGGTACCAGGGCAGGGGTGGGATATCGCTTGGCGACCCTAGTGGAACCCGATGTCGTTTGGGCCAGCTGAGCGGGAGTGCAATGCGGATCGGGGTGGGAGGTTGCACCGGGCTTCCGGGCGGCTGCGGCTAATTCCTGTGTGGCCGTGCGGTTTTCGGCGTTCGGGTGGGTGGGGTGGGGGGCTGGCTCGGGAACCGCTCGCTCTGTGCGTGGGGCATCCGTTACCATGTTCGTCAGGTCATGAGTGCCAGCGCTAAGCCCCGGCTTGCTGGCCGGCAACCCTCCTGTTGCGGTGGGGTGCTCCGGGTGATGACCGGGCTCTCGAAAGCCGAGGGCAAGCGCGACTTTCAGGAGGTCATCCACATGTGTTGTTGCTGTTCATCTTTCGAACCCCGATAACATCCCCACGCCGAGTCTCGGCGACGCTCCCGGAGTACCCCCATGACTGACTCGACCGCGTCCACACCCGCCCTCGATCCGGCGGAGTGGAGCTTCGACACCAAGCAGATCCACGCGGGCCAGACCCCCGACGGCAGCACCAGCGCCCGGGCGCTGCCGATCTATCAGACCACCTCCTATGCCTTCCGCGACACCGATCACGCCGCGGCACTGTTCGGCCTCGCCGAGCCGGGCAATATCTACACGCGCATCATGAACCCCACCCAGGACGTGGTGGAGCAGCGCATCGCCGCGCTGGAGGGCGGCGTCGCGGCGCTGCTGCTGGCGTCCGGGCAGGCCGCGGAGACGCTGGCCATCCTCAATCTGGCGGCAGCGGGCGATCACATCGTGTCCAGCCCGCACCTGTACGGCGGCACCTACAACCTGTTCCACTACACGCTGCCCAAGCTGGGCATCGAGGTCGGCTTCGTCGACGATCCCGACGATCTGGAGCAGTGGAAGGCCGCGATCCGGCCCAACACCAAGGCGCTCTACGGCGAGACCATCGCCAACCCGAGCAGCTCCATCCTCGACATTCCGGGCATCGCCGAGGTCGGGCATTCGGCCGGGCTGCCGCTGATCGTCGACAACACCGCGGCCACGCCATATCTCATCCAGCCGCTGCGCCACGGCGCGGACATCGTGGTGCACTCGGCCACCAAGTACCTCGGCGGGCACGGGTCGGCCATCGCCGGGGTGATCGTGGACGGCGGCACCTTCGACTGGACCGTGCGGGATGCGAGCGGACAGTCGCGGTATCCGGGCTTCACCGTGCCGGATCCGAGCTACCACGGCGTGGTGTTCGCCGAGCTCGGTGCACCTGCCTATGCGCTCAAGGCGCGGGTGCAGCTGCTGCGCGATCTGGGCGCGGCGGTCTCGCCGTTCAACGCGTGGCTGATCAGCCAGGGGCTGGAGACGCTGAGCCTGCGGGTCGAGCGGCACGTGTCCAATGCACAGCAGGTCGCCGAGTTCCTCAGCGAGCAGCCGGGCGTCGAGACCGTCTACTACGCCGGTCTGCCGACCTCGCCGTGGTACGAGCGCGGCAAGCGGCTGGCGCCCCGGGGCGTGAGCGCGATCGTGTCGTTCGAGCTGGCAGGCGGCGTGGACGCGGGCAAGAAGTTCGTGGACGCGTTAGTGCTCCACAGCCATGTGGCTAACATCGGGGATGTGCGTTCCCTCGTCATCCACCCGGCCTCGACCACGCATTCGCAGCTGACCCCCGAGGAGCAGCTGGCCTCCGGCGTGACTCCCGGCCTGGTCCGCCTGGCCGTCGGCATCGAGGGCATCGACGACCTCCTGGCCGATCTGCGCGCCGGACTGGCGGCGGCGGCACGTTGACAGTGAGTATCGAATCGAGCACCTCCCGTTCGGCGGCGGCCACGCTGCTGCCGCCGCCGAACGGGCGGCTCGACACCATCGGCATCGGCGACCTCCGGCTCGAGAACGGCGCGGTGCTGCCCGACGTCTCGCTGGCCATGCAGCGCTGGGGCGAGCTGTCGCCCGAGCTGGACAACATCGTGCTGGTCGAGCACGCACTGACCGGCGATTCGCACGTGGTCGGCGCGCCCGACGAACTGCACCCGCTGCCGGGCTGGTGGGACGGCATCGTGGGGCCGGGCGCCCCGCTCGACACCGACGAGTGGTGCGTGATCGCCACCAACGTGCTGGGCGGCTGCAAGGGCAGCACCGGCCCGGCGTCCCTCGCACCGGACGGAAAGCCTTGGGGCGCACGGTTTCCCGAGATCTCCATCCGCGACCAGGTGAACGCCGAGGTGCGGCTGTTCGACCTGCTGGGCATCGACCGGCTGGCCGCCGTGGTGGGCGGCTCGATGGGTGGCATGCGCGTGCTGGAATGGATCGTCGGCCATCCGGACCGGATGGACGCCGCGCTGGTACTGGCCGTCGGCGCGCGGGCCACCGCCGATCAGATCGGCACCCAGACCACGCAGATCGCCGCGATCAAGGCCGACCCGGACTGGCAGGGCGGCGACTATCACGGCACCGGCCGGACCCCGGCGACCGGCATGGGCATCGCCCGGCGCATCGCGCACCTGACCTACCGCACCGAGTTCGAGCTCGACCATCGTTTCGAGAACAACGCCCAGGGCGCGGAGAACCCTTGGAACGGTGGACGTTACGCGGTGCAGAGCTACCTGGAGTACCAGGCCGAGAAGCTGGTCGCGCGCTTCGACCCGGCCACCTACGTGCTGCTGACCGAGGCCATGAACCGGCACGACATCGGCCGCGGCCGCGGCGGCGTGGCGGCGGCACTGGCGGCGACGCCGGTGCCGTGCATCGTCGGCGGCGTCGACTCTGATCGGCTGTATCCGCTGCGTACCCAGCAGGAGCTGGCCGATCTGCTGCCCGGCTGCAAGGGCCTCGAGGTCGTGCGCTCCCGCGACGGGCACGACGGATTCCTCACCGAAACCGAGGCGGTCGGCAAGCTGCTGGGCGAGACGATGGACCTGGCGCGAACGGCGCGCCGCTTGCGCGCCTGACCGACCGACGCGGCTCAGCTCACGCCGACGAGCGTGATCGTCGCCGCCAGCGCGATGATGCCCCCGCCGAGCACGGCATACGCGCCGACATCGAACGGCTTGCTGCGCACCGCCAGCAGCCCGACCCGCGCGGTGGGCAAGCACAGCCGCAGCGCCGACGCCAGCAGCGCACCACCCCCGATAAAGAGCGCCCCGCGCCGCCACCGGTCCTGCGCCACGAACACCACGGCAACCACCAGCACCGCCACCACCAACAGCATGGGCAGATGCGTCCGGAAAAAGCGGCCCACCGGACCGGTGCGATACGCGGGTGTCACGGAGGCTTCGGTCACGCCCCAATTCTCGCATCCTCACCCCATGCCATGCTTGTGGCCGTGCTTCATCTGGTGTTCTTCGAGCCTCGTATCCCACCCAATACGGGTAATGCCATCCGGCTGGCGGCCGGGACCGGGTGTGAGCTGCATTTGATCGAGCCGCTGGGGTTCGATCTGTCGGAGCCCAAGTTGAAGCGGGCGGGGTTGGATTACCACGATCTGGCATCCGTCACGGTGCACGAAAGCCTTGCTGCCGCTTGGAAAACGCTGCGGCCGGAGCGCGTGTTCGCGTTCACCGCGAAGGCGACCACGCGTAATACCGATATCGCCTATCGCGAGGGGGATGTGCTGCTGTTCGGGCCCGAGCCGACGGGGTTGCCCGATGAGGTGCTGGCGGATGCGCAGGTCACCGAGCAGTTGCGGATTCCGATGCTGCCCGGGCGGC